>JAPSKD010000055.1 GCA_031177865.1 Bacillus sp. (in: firmicutes)
TGCCAATCCGGAAAACATTGAAGAGGTGCTTCGAGACCACCAGGCCTCTATCCTCCAATTTGCCAATGCTAGCGGTGCTCTTACTACAACAGGAAAAGGAGCGATCTCTGCTCTGCCGACAAAGGAGGAAGTTGAGGAGCTTATAGAGTTCCAAAATTAGGTGAGTCTCCTCCCTAGTGATGTTTAGGGCTATAAAACCCTGCATACCAACGTTTAAAAGAATAAAATTTCTTATCATGTCTTCGTCTTTCCAAAACAAGACAAAGGGTGAAAAAAGAAAAGCCAATTATAAGAGAAGGTCTTTCATCAGTCTGCTAAACTGTTGGGAGGCCTTTTTTTCTGCCTTTCGCCCTCGAGTTAATGCCCTTGAGAAAGGTGCTGCTCAGACGGATGGATTGACAAAATTTATATGTAAGCTTGTCCGGTGAAGCGGGGTTTATGCTTGTTTTAAAGAACAAAATTAATAAATTCATTATATTGATAAATAACAACAATATAGTACTTTCATAAAACAGTGTTCCTTGGATAGATATTGACGGTTCTTTTAGTTGATAGTTACTGTAAATAAACCAAGAGAACCGTCAAAACCGTTCTTGAGGAGTTCACTAGTCAAGGTATTTTGTAACTTCTTGTGTGGCACTGATTATTCGATCGGATAACGCTAACATTTTTTCCTTTGTAAATCGAAAACTTGGACCGCAAACACTTATAAAGGCAATCAGATTATTTCGTTGATCAAAAATAGGAGCGGAAATACCGTTTTCGTTTTCATCCAATTCTCCAACAGCTGTAGCAATTCCTCGTCTTCGAACCTTTTGAATTTCTTCAAGTAGTTGATCCCGGTCTGTAATGGTAAACGGTGTAACTTTTTCAAGCGGTTCTGCTAATAAGATGTCTAGTTCTTTTGCAGGAATTAGGCTTAATAGCAGTTTTCCATTAGACGTACAATGAAGCGGCAGGTAGGCGTTTACATAATCTACTAGCCTGATGCTGTGTTCCGGGTCAATTTGATCAATCGTTAATGTCCCATAATGCTTTGGTACGCTCAGAAGCACTGTTTCCTGAGTTTCCTCTCTTAATTTCTCCATAATATTACGCGCACGTCGGATAAGTGAACCGTAATGATTTGTTGCTTGCGTGGCGAGCCTATTGGCTGCAATCCCTAGCTGGTACCCCTTTGTTAACGGATTACGTTCAACAAACCCGAAATTTTCAAGCGTACCGATGAGGCGCCATACAGTGGTTCTGTTCATATTGGATTTTTCTACTAACTCTGCAATAGATATAGAAATGTTACTTTCAGCTACTAGCTGCAGCAATGATAAGGCACGCCCCACTGCTTGAACAGATGAATTTTCCTGTTTGGTTTTTTCCTTGTTTTGTAATTCGTTAGTCTTTTTCATGTCTCTCATTATAGCTTAAACACTAGAGCAAAATCTAATCTTTAGATATTTTCGGAAAGTTTAAAATTTGTAGTTGACTCAAATGTTTTTCCATTTTACAATTGCATTAAAGTTCTTATTGTGAACATAATGTTCGCGATATGAACACCATTAAAGTTTTAAAAATATAGATTAATAGGGAGATGGTTCAATGAGGGGAGAATCCGATAGTTTTGGTTCGGTGGAAATTCCAAATGATGCCCTATACGGGATTCAAACGGTAAGAACTTTACAAAATCTCTCGTTTTCTGGTCGTACACTGAGCCAATATCCTACATATATCGAATCGCTTGCCATGGTCAAAAAAGCAGCGGTTCTCGCCAATCAGGAAGCAGGTGTGTTGGAAGATCATACGGCAAATGCCATTATCCAAGCATGCGACGGCTTGATTAAAGGAGATCACCATGAGCAATTTCCCATCGATATTTTGCATGGGGGCGGCGGAATCGGCACCAACATGAATGTGAACGAAGTCATTGCCAATTTAGCGAATGAATCCTTGGGATATCCAAGAGGAAGCTATTCTCCCGTTCATCCTGCTGATCATGTAAACGCTTCACAGTCAACATCTGATGTGTGTCATACGGCAATAAGGTTAGCAATCTTGAAAAGCTTTCAACCACTTTTTGCAGCATTAGACCAACTAGTCGTGGTAATAAAGGCAAAAGCAGGAGAGTTTCAAGACGTGACAACGATTGCCCGTACATGCTTGCAAGACGGGATGAGGATTCAGCTTGGTGAAACCTTCAGAGGGTATAGTCATGTGATCAAACGGAGGCTCCGTTCATTAGAAGAAGCAGTCACAAAACTTCAGTCTATAAATCTAGGCGGCACGGTAATCGGATCAGGGATTGGTGCACCGAAAGCCTATCGGGACACAGTAGTTTTCAAACTTTGTGAGGTTTCAGGGATTGAGGTGTCTCATCGTGAAAATTTATATGATGCCGCTCAAAACATCGATGACCTAGTTAGGGTTTCGAGTGAATTACGGATACTTGCTTCCTGTTTGCTGAAGCTGGCAAAGGATTTACGGCTTCTATCATCTGGACCAGAAGCAGGTTTTGCTGAAATTCAGCTGCCGGCTGTCCAGGCTGGGTCCTCCTTTTTTCCTGGAAAGGTGAATCCAGTTATACCGGAAACGTTAATTCAATGCTGCTTTCAAGTAATTGGCTGTGATCATGTTGTCCAGACCACACTGGAACATGGAGAATTAGGGCTGAACGTCTTTGAAGGAGCAGCGGGCGCCAATATTTTAGATGCGATGGATATGCTTGAAAAAGTACTTAATACATTTACTGAAAAATGTATTAAGGGAACAGAAGCGAATCGAGAGCGCTGTGAGGAGCTAGCCAATAGCTTTATCCCTATGGTTGTCGAGTTAAAAGAAAAGATTGGCTATACTGCCACTGCTCGAATAGTGAAGGAAAAAGGAAAAGAAGAAGTAAAAAATATTATTCAAAATGGAGGGATCGAACGTGACACAAGTAACGAATAGTAAAGTATTTGAAGGAATCGAACAGCCGAAACTGGAATGGGCTAAGGAATGGCTTAAGACAACTAAAAAACTATATATCAATGGCGAATGGGTGGATAGCACAAGCGGCCAATTCATTGAATCTATCAATCCGGCAAATGGTCAGGTAATTGGAAACTTCCAAAGAGCTTCAAAAGCGGACGTGGACCAGACGGTATCGGCTGCACGTGAAGCGTTTGAACATGGACCTTGGAGTACCACATCACGTAAAGAGCGTGCCAAAATTTTGCGCAAAATCAGCGATTTAATGGATCAGCATCGTGCAGAATTGGCTACGCTTGAGACATTGGATAACGGGAAGTTATACACGGAATCCTATCATGATGCAGTGGGAGAAGCCGTTGATATTTTTGAATATTATGCAGGGTGGACAGACAAGTATTATGGGGAAAACAATCCTGTCGAAGGAAATTTCTTAAGCATTACAACAAGAGATCCGATCGGTGTGTGCGGTCAAATCCTTCCGTTCAACTTCCCGCTGGATATGGCTGCATGGAAGCTGGCACCCGCATTAGCGATGGGAAATACGGTCCTATTAAAGCCGTCAGAAAAAACATCTTTTTCGGTGATTCGCCTGTTCGAATTAATTGATGAAGCCAACCTTTTACCGAATGGAGTCATCAACTTACTTCTTGGCGATGGAGAGACAGGAGAGAATATATCTACCCATATGGGTGTGGATAAGGTGGCGTTTACGGGAAGCACGGTAATTGGGAAGAAGCTTGTCCACAATTCAGCTGACTCAAACTTAAAGCCTGTTTCCCTTGAACTTGGAGGAAAATCTCCAAACATTATCTTTAATGACCCACCAAATCTTGATCAAGCAATTGAGCGTTCTTTTTATGGGTTGTTTACACATAAAGGGGAGAAATGCTCGGCTCCAACTCGTTTGTTTGCCCACGTGGATGTATACAACAAAGTGGTTGAAGATATTGCAAAACTAGCAAAAGGCTATGTAGTTGGCGACCCATTCGATCCAAACAGCCATCAAGGTGCCCAGGTTTCTGAAGAGCATATGGAAAGGATCTTAGGCTACATCGAAAGTGGAAAAAGCCAAGGTGCTAGATTAGTAGCTGGCGGTGAGCGGGATCTGACAGGGGAAAATGCAAATGGATTCTTTATCCGTCCTACAATCTTTGCTGACGTAGACAATAAGATGAAAATCGCCCAAGAAGAAATCTTTGGACCTGTGCTTTGCATTATTCCTTTTGAAACAGAAGAAGAAGTCATTGCTATGGCCAATGATACCATATATGGTTTGGGTGCCGGTCTATGGACGAATGATGTTTCCAGGGCACATCGTGTCGCCAATAAGCTCCAAGCAGGTATGGTTTTTGTGAATAAATATGGTTGTTATGACTTTGCCAGTCCATTTGGCGGCTTGAAGCAAAGTGGGTGGGGAAAAGAGTACGCAATTCATTCCCTAGCATCTTATACAAAACAAAAAGCAATTTGGTTTGCTTACTAAAAAAATCCGAGAACACGGGGGAACGTAAGATGAAAATGAAAGCTGCAGTCATGACAGGGGTTGAAAAACCGCTCAAAATCCAAGAGGTGGAGCTTGCTGCACCAAAAGCGAATGAGGTACTTGTAAAAATCGAGGCTACAGGAGTATGCCACAGCGATTTAAACGCTTTAGGGGATGAAACAACCCCTAAGCCTACCATCCTTGGCCATGAAGGGGCAGGAGTTGTTGCAGCGGTTGGATCCAATGTAACGAAAGTAAAAGTAGGCGATAAAGTGGCGTTAAGCTGGGCTCCTTATTGCGGAACCTGCGAGTTCTGCGTAACAGGGAATGTTCATTTATGTGAAACCGCATTTGGTCCAATGTTTGAAGGAACTCTTTTGGACGGGACCTCTCGTTTAAGTAAAGATGGAGAAATAATTTATCACAACTCGCTATTGTCTACCTTTGCAGAATATACCGTTGTACCGGAGCTTTCATGTGTGAAGCTTCCTGATGATATGCCACTTGCTCAAGCGTCGTTAATCGGCTGCGGTGTGGCGACTGGTTACGGTGCTGCCGTTCATGCTGCAAAAGTAACTCCAGGTTCGACTGTTGCGGTATTTGGGATCGGCGGAGTCGGTGTCAATGCGATTCAAGGTGCACGTATTGCAGGAGCAGCAAAAATTATTGCGTGTGATATGAAGCCTGCTAACCTGGAAATCGCAAAAAAATTCGGTGCGACCCATACGATCAATGTCGCCGAACAAAATGCGGAAGAAGCATTAAAAGAGCTGACAGGCGGACTCGGTGTGCATTTCGCGATTGACTGTAGCGGCCATACAGGAGCAACTGAAAGTGCCTGGAAAGGTACAAGAAAAGGGGGTACCGTTGTGGTCGTTGGAGCGTTCAACCCGGCTATGGCTCTCAATCTGCCAGCAGGAGGCTTCCACCGTGTCGGTAAAATCTTAAAGGGCAGTTTTTATGGTGATACACAGCCTTATCGTGACTTCCCTATCATTGCCCAGCTTTATCTTGATGGTAAATTCATGCTCGATGAACTCATATTGGATCGTATACAGCTAGATGATATTAATAAAGCATTCGACAGCTTCCATGACTGTAACTGCATTAACGTTGGCAGAACCGTCGTTGAGTTTTCATCACAAGAACAAAAGGAACTAGTAGATACAGATAATAGTGTCGTAACAATCTAAGAATATATGAAAACAGACCGTCTGATCTTCAGGCGGTCTGTTGATTTTACTCTTCCCTTTTTGCTGTCTCTTGCTCTGCTAGTAATTTTGCGATAATTTCTTCGATGAAAATAAAGAAGACAGTTCGTGTTTTTTCATAAGGCAGCAATTTTTCATTTTGAGCAGATTGAGTTAAATAAAAGATATTATCTGCTTCTAAAGCGGTTGAATTGTCATATTCCTCCAAAATCAACAATATTTCAGCCCCTTTAGCCTTTACACCGTCGAAAAGGTTTTCAAAAGAGGTGAATTTACCAGTTACGGAAAAAACAATTAACAGTGTGTCCTCATCTACTAAATGCTTCGCATGATCTTCTCCCTGGCTCACTAAAATATGTTTTCCGGAAACTAGAGCAAGCTTATAAGCAAAGTATTCTATACAAATAAAGGATGGACCTAATCCAAATAGCACAATTCTGTTGTAATTCTTATAAAGAGTTAAAAACTCTTCCACCAATGTGGTGTCAAAATTGTCTATAAAGTGCTTTAATCGTTCAAGTTCACTTGAAGTTTTTTTGTCTTCTTGAATGATCGGCTGACCGCCAAAAAATTGTTTATATTGTTTAAAACTTTCAAACCCTAGTTTTCTAACGAGTTTGGATACCTTTGATGAAGACACATTACAATACTCAGCGGCTTCTAATATTTTTAACTGATCCTTTTCTTTAATAATTTCAGAAAGTTTATTATGAACCGATAGCTCCAGATCATTTAATTTCTTTAAATTAATATTTATGGTCTCTCCCTCTCTTCTTATTTAGTGCTTAATGAAAGTATATCAGAGTGGAAAATTTTCCACAATATAAAGTATTTATTAAAAAAATAGAAAATTTTCTCAAGAATCCGTTTACATTTGGAGTTATTTATAGTAAATTAACGTTGTAAATAATAAAAACTATTAAGAAGAGGGTTAAACATGACTACTCATAAAACCGATATAAAAGATTTCTCAATGAATTTTTTTAGCTTAAAAGGAAAAGTAGCCATTATCACTGGAGGAAATTCTGGATTGGGGCAGGGCTTTGCATTAGCACTGGCAAAAGCAGGGGCAGATATATTTGCTGTCAGCATTGCGGGTGACAATGATGAAACGAAAAACATGATTGAAGCAGAAGGCGTTCGGTACCATTTGATGATTGCAGACGTTACTCAAGAGGGTGCTTGTCAAAAAATTGCAGAAGAATGCATCAATACTTTTGGAAAAATCGATATCCTCATGAATAATGCAGGTATTTGTATCAATGAGCCAGACGTGACGAAGTTTACTAGACTTCAATGGGATAAGATGGTCTCGATCAATTTAACAGCCGCTTTCGAATTATCACATGAAGTGGCTAAGTACATGATTCCAAAACAAAGTGGGAAAATCATTAATACATGTTCCTTGTTCTCCTACCTTGGCGGGAAATGGTCACCAGCCTATGCAGCAACGAAGCATGGTTTAGCTGGATTTACAAAAGCCTATTGTGATGAGTTAGCTCAATTCAATATTCAAGTGAACGGAATCGCACCTGGTTATTTCGCTACGGCGGTTACAGCCGAGACAAGAGCGAACTCAGATGCGAATCAACGAATTTTAGATCATATTCCAGCTAATAGATGGGGTAATATCCTAGATTTAATGGGTGCAGTTGTTTATTTAGCTTCAGACGCTTCTAACTATGTTAATGGTACTCTCTTAAATGTTGATGGAGGATATTTAGTACGATAACCGACAACAGAAATGGAAAAAGGGGAAATGCAGCGATGAAAAATGATCAATTATTGAAAGAAGAAACTATGTTGCGCAAAGAGGAGTTATTAAAAGAGTTAGAGTCTATTATTTCAGTAGAACAAATCAATACCGACCATGAGGCACTATATGATGCATCAGCAGACCGTTATAAAAAATATGCAAAGGCTAAAAAGGTACTTGATGTTCCAATGCCAATGGCGATTGTTTATCCACACTCAACAGAAGAAGTTCAGTCCCTTCTGCAGTTCTGCAATAAGCACAAGATCAATGTAATTCCTCGAAGCGGTAAAACAGCTACCGAAGGCGGTCTTGAAAACTGGAAGGAAATTGCAGTAGTCATTGATGGATCAAAAATGAATCAAATTATTAAAATTGATCCTTATAACATGCAAGCAACGGTTCAAACAGGTGTTAAGCTGCAAACGTTAGAAGATGAGCTGCGTAAAATTGGCTACACGACAGGTCACTCCCCGCAATCAAAGCCAGTTGCACAATTTGGCGGGTTATTAGCAACAAGAAGTATTGGCCAATTCTCCACCCTTTACGGTGCGATTGAAGACATGGTTGTCGGATTAGAATGTGTATTTCCGGACGGACATATTTCTAGAATAAAGAATGTTCCAAGAAGAGCAGGCGGACCGGATATCAGACACATTGTCATCGGTAATGAAGGAACACTATGCTACATCACCGAAGTGACAGTGAGAATTTTTAAATACTATCCTGACAACAATGTGTTCCATGGTTATTTAATCAAGGATGTGGATACTGGGATCCATATTTTAAGAGAAGTAATTACGAACGGATTTAGACCATCTGTGGCACGTGTCTATTCTGAAGAAGATGCAAGACAACATTTTTCTCACTTCTACAAAGACAGATGTGTACTGATCTTTATGACTGAAGGACCAAAAGGGATTGTCAAGGCAACTAATGAAGCGATTGAAGAAGCGGTCGCTAAATTCCAAGAAGGCATTGTTGAAAAAGTAGAAGACCAATTCATCGAAAATTGGTTCAATAACTTGAATTGGACGCAAGGTCATATTGATCATGAGATTCAAACGATGATTAATCATCATAAGCATGATGGCTATACTACCGAAGTATCCGCTGACTGGGAAAACATCACAAAGATTTATCACAATGTAATGAAAAGAGTTAGGGAAGAGTTTGACCGAATTGAAGATCTCACCATGCTTGGCGGTCATTCATCCCATAGCTATCTAAATGGAACAAATATGTACTTTGTATATAACTACAATATTAATTGTGCACCGGAAGATGAAATGAGAATTTATCATCATCCTATACAATCCATTATTGTTGAAGAAACATTAAAACTCGGTGGATCCATGTGTCATCATCATGGTATTGGAAAATACCGTAGCGAGTGGACACTAGAAGAGCACGGTTCAGCTTACTATATGCTAGAAAAATTAAAAGAAGCGTTTGACCCGAATGGCATCATGAATTTTGGTACCATATTCCCTCAAGAAGAAGGCCTTAAATATATTAAAGGCTGATATAGGTGATCATATGAGCAGATATGTAATGGGGATTGATAATGGCTCGCAAAGCACAAAGGTTGCCATTTATGATTTCGAGGGCAATGAGGTTGCATTTGGATCTTATCAATTAAGAGAAACGTTATCGCCTGAACCAGGTGTCGTCATCCATCCCGATGATGATTTATGGGACAGTGTTTATGGAGCTATTAAAAAATGTCTGGCAAATTTTTCTGGCAATCCTAAAGAGATTGCTGGAATTGGCCTTTGTACCATCAGATGCTGTCGTGTGTTGTTAAAGGAAGATGGCCATCTAGCTTATCCAGTGATCAGCTGGATGGACACCCGACTTAACAAATCATATGTACATTCTAATGATCAAGTAAAGTATGTAACGACTACTTCTGGTTATCTGGGCTTTCGGTTAACAGGTGAATTTAAAGACACAGCTTCCAATTATGAAGTTCACTGGCCATTGGATCGCGAAACATTAGATTGGTCCCGTGACGAGGACGTATTTATGGCTTATGGATTGAAAAGAGAAATGGTATTTGATGTTGTCAAACCGGGTGAAAAGCTGGGAATGCTAAGACCGGAACTGGCTATAGAGTTTGGCTTGAAGCAAGACATACCAGTAGTAGCTACAGCAAATGATAAAGCTGTAGAGGCTTTGGGCTCCGGAATGAAGGGTGAAGGGACCATCATGATTTCACTTGGAACCTTCATTTCTTCCATGCTGATTAGAAATGAATATAAGGAAAATGCGCTTAATTTTTTCCCTACACTGGCATGTATTCCCTTTAAATATGTGTACGAATCCAATGGAATCCGACGTGGTATGTGGACGGTGAGCTGGTTTAAAAAGCTGATTGGTGAAGAGCTCGTCAAGGAGGCAGGGAAGCTGGATATATCGGAAGAGGAGTACCTAAATCGGAAAGCGCAGGAGGTTCCTGTGGGCTGTAACGGGCTGATTACGATCCTAGACTGGCTGTCGACGCCTTCTGAACCGTATCGAAAAGGGATCATGATTGGTTTTGATCAGCGCCATACAAAATTCCATATTTACCGCTCCATTTTGGAAGCGATTGCTTTTAATATTAAGAACAATATTGATGATATGTTGACGGAAATCGATGGAAGGATAAATGAGTTAGTCGTCATAGGCGGGGGATCCAAAAGTGATGTGATCATGCAAATTATTTCCGATCTATTTGGATTGCCGGTACATAGACGAGAAGGCAGCAGCAGCGCGTGTCTTGGGGCTGCAATATGTGTTGTCCAGTATTTATCCATTTACAAGGACTTCTTCGAATCGGCAGATAAAATGGTTAAAACACAAAAAACATTTTTTCCAAATCAAAAAAATCACGAACTCTACAATCGAGTAAACGATACAGTCATTAAAAATGTACGAAAACATACGGACGAGATTTTAAAACTTACCTATCCAATTTTCAACTAGAACAATGGGGGACGGTTATCATAGACTTTGAAAGATGAGAACCGAACTAAGATATAAACATCAAGAAGCCGGAACGATTGTTCCGGCGACTAGTATAGATAGAGATTTTTAAATCTTACGAACTTTTAAAAGGGGGAAACATTGGATGAAAAATTTGAGACATAGTGTTTTTTGGCCACCGTTTTTATTGTTAATCGCCGCTGCACTTTTTAGCTTTTTTAACAGAGAAGGATTTATTAAAATGGCGACAGATGCGAATAACTGGCTGCTTGCGAACGTCGGCTGGTTATTCAGTTTAGGCGGTTTGATTATGTTAGTAACGGTCGTAGGGGTTTATTTTTCACCAATGGGAAAAGTAAAAATAGGTGGAGCTAATGCAAAACCTATGCTAAAAATGACAAATTGGCTTGCAATTACTCTTTGTACCACCATTGCATCAGGAGTTACCTTTTGGGGAATTGTTGAGCCTATCTACCATGTGACTGCGCCGCCTGAATCTCTCGGAATTGAGCCAAACAGTGCTGCAGCTGCGGTTTTTTCGATGTCAACGATGTATCTTCACTGGACGGTTACACCATATGCGATTTATTGTGTTCCTGCACTTATGTTTGCTTTTGCTTATTATAATATGCGTAAACCTTTTAGTTTAAGTTCAACGTTAGCTCCACTATTTGGTGAAAAAGTATTTGGGGGATGGGGGAAAACCATTGATGCCCTTTGTTTATATACCTTGGCGCTTGGAATGGCTGCGGCAATGGGGACAAGTGTTTTGAATTTAGCCGGTGGAGTCAACTACCTTTCTGGGATTGAAAGTACTCCGGCACTTTGGGCTATAATCTCAGTTGTAGTTATGGTTACATTTATCATTTCAGCTTCCAGTGGTTTAATGAAGGGAATTAGAATCCTATCTGATCTCAATATGAAGGTTTACATGGTAATTATCCTGTTTTTATTTGTGGCTGGACCATCGGCTTTTATTTTGAATCTCGGTACGGAATCCTTTGGTAACTTCCTAACTAATTTCTTCGAAAAAAGTTTATTTACTGGTGCTTCTTCGGGAGACCAATGGCCACAATGGTGGACAGTGTTTTATTGGGCTAACTGGTTTGCGTGGGCAGCGATTACAGCCTTGTTCCTTGGAAGAATCTCATACGGTTATTCCGTGAGAGCATTTATTATGGTTAATTTCGTTTTCCCTGCAGCATTTGGTGCAATGTGGATGACCATTTTTGGAGGAACAGCCATTCATAAACAAATGACGGAAGGAACCTTAGGTGATATTCTAAATAACCAAGGACCTGAATCCGTTCTATACGCTGTTTTAGCAGATTTACCACTTTCTAGTTTAGTAATTCCTTTCTATTTATTCGTTGTATTTATCTCATTTGTAACGGCATCTGACTCTAATATCTCTGCAATGGGTGGTATTAGTTCTACAGGGATTACGCCTGAGAGCCCGGAATCAGGAATGATGATTAAAATTGTTTGGGGAGTTGGTGTAGGTGTTATTTCTTGGATCATGATTAGCTTCGCTAAAATTGATGGTATAAAGATGCTTTCCAATCTCGGAGGCGTACCTGCACTCATACTGGGGCTGTTAACGGTCTTTGCCCTAATTAAGGTAGCTAGAAATCCAGAAAAATATGATGTTGCGAGTAGGGAACAGAACAATGATGGTCAGGAAGAATTGAAAAAGGTAATGTAACTTATAGAACATTTAAAACGAAAGGGGGTCTCTTTATAGGAGCCCCTTTTTTGTTACTGTTCGATCGGAAAGAATGCAATAAAAGGTTATCTCATAGGAGTGGTGCCTTATGAGATAAAGTTCCATATTGGATTAAGCAAAACCTTAAGGGCAAGCTGGAAAACGATTTTACAAGTGATATCACTGACCATTGATAGGTTGATTGCAAAAGGTTTGAAATGAAAGGATACTCTGTTGTTGTTGAAAAGTGAGTATTAACGGTAATATAGCTGCTTCGCAGGCGGGGATGTGAATGATGAGACTATCATACACAGTCTTTTTTGTTTCAGTCGAAACATTCGTGTAATTGTATTAATTATAATCCTTTATTGGCTTCATATGATGTTTTTTTGTCAGAACACGAATATTATTTTATAAATGAAATATAATATTCGTTTTTTTAGGTTGCCAAATAGTCTTTTATTCTTTATAATCGTAAAGTGTAAGAGAAAGATAAAACAGAATCCAGTATGGTGTTAATCACCATTCAATAATACTTTTTTGAATTGGAAAGTGAGGCCAGATATGACGCAGCGAAGAGTACCTTATCTCATCTTGGCTCCAGGATTGATTCTCTTGATTTTATTTTTGGTGTTACCTCTTATTTCTACCATTTTCCCGACATTCTTTAATGGAGGGTTTACCTTTTCGAATTACACTTCGTTCTTCTTGGATGAGTATAATTTTGGTATTTTTTGGCGGACGATAAAGATTTCACTGATTGCGACTCTGATTTGTGTAGTGTTAGGAGTTCCGACTGCCTACTACATTTCCCAAAGTCCGAAAAAATGGCGTGGTCTATTAATGTCAATCACATTGTTTCCGTTGTTAACGAATTCGGTTGTGCGGAGTTTTGCATGGATTACAATTTTGGGACAAGACGGTATTTTAAATAATGCTTTGATGAATATTGGCTTACTTTCTAAGCCGCTTACGATGCTTTATACAGAATTCGCCATTGTCATTGGCTCTGTGTATCTCTTCCTGCCATTAATGGTTATTACGTTAGTGGGAATTTTAGAGAACATTGATTCTGAAATTATGGAAGCAGCAGAAACGTTAGGCGCCAATCGCTTGATTGCTTTTGTGAAGGTTATCCTGCCATTAAGTGTGCCGGGGATTATTGTTGGCAGTATTTTAGTATTCACAGGAAGCTTGACAGCTTATACAACCCCACAATTATTAGGCGGGAATCGAAACATCATGTTAGCTACCTTCTTATATCAAAATGCAACTGCACTAGGAAACTGGCAAGGTGCAAGTGTCATTGCCTTGATTATGATTGTGGCGACTTTAATCGTGATGAAGTTATTCAGCTGGGTTGCGGGACGCATGGATAAAAGAGGTGAGGCAAGTGCGTAAAAATATCGGTTTAAAAATCTATGCTGGCCTAGTTTTTGCATTTTTGTTAGTTCCTTTGCTCATTATCATAGTGACCTCTTTTGGAACAAACTCAACCATTCAATTTCCAATTAAAGGTTTTACCCTTGAATGGTATAGTAAGGTATTTAACAATGAAGCATTTATGGACAGCTTCTTTCTCAGCCTGCAAGTAGCATTTTTTGCGACTCTCTTGGCATTAATTATTGGGGTTCCAGCTGCTTATTCTTTGGCACGTCACAGGGTGTTTGGACGAAATTGGATTAAGAGTTTTTTCCTTTCTCCAACCATTGTACCTGGCTTGGTAGTTGGATATGCTATGTATCAATTTATAGTCATTAAGTTTCAATTTCCTATCATCCAAGGATTGTTTTTAGGTCATTTCTTGATTTGCCTGCCTTACGTCATTCGGGTGGTTGGTTCAACAATTGAGCAGCTAGATTTTTCCATTGAAGAAGTTTCGTGGACGTTAGGGTGCACAAAATTACAAGCATTTATAAAAGTGGTATTACCGAACATTACTTCTGGAATTTTTGCTTCCTTCATGTTGGCATTCATTAATTCTTTCAACAATATACCGGTATCTCAGTTTTTATCAGGGCCAGGTGTAACCATGCTGCCGACAAGCTTAATGAACTATATAGAATATAACTATGATCCATCTGTATCTGCTTTATCAGTCATTTTAATGCTTGGTACGATTGTTCTGATGTATGTAATTGAGAAGACGTTAGGGTTAGCAAGTATTTCATAGGAACAACCAGGGTGTTAACAGCGAAGGGGGTATAACAGCATTATGTCCTATGTTGAATTAAAAGATATTCGTGTGAGTTATGACAACAAAGCCAATATTTTAAAAGATTTAAATTTATCAATTGAAAAGGGCGAATTGGTTTCCTTGTTAGGCCCATCAGGCTGCGGGAAAACAACCACTTTACGCGTTATTGCCGGCTTAATTGAGCCGAATGATGGCGAGTTTCTTGTTGATACTCAAAACTTAACAAAGGTGCCCGTTCATAAACGTGAATTTGGAATGGTATTTCAAAGCTATGCATTGTTTCCCCATCTAACGATTAAGGAAAATGTTGCGTTCGGCTTGAAATTACGTAAGGAAAAAAAGAATTCCATCGAAAAAAAGGTAAAAGATATTTTAGCGATTACAGGATTAGAAGAGCTGGGCGACCGCTATCCTAAACAACTTTCAGGCGGGCAGAGACAACGTGTAGCTTTAGCGCGCGCCTTAGTCATCGAACCAAAATTATTATTATTAGATGAACCATTAAGTAACTTAGATGCTAAATTACGCTTGGCAATGCGTATCGAAATTAAAAGGATTCAAAGGCAATTAGGCATTACATCTGTGTTTGTAACGCATGATCAAGAGGAATGTTTCTCCATTTCAGACAGAGTTGCTGTTATGAATAAAGGGGTAATCGAACAGTTCGACACACCTGAAGAAATTTATAATAATCCAAAAACGGAGTTCGTGGCCCGTTTTATCGGGTTTGAGAACTTCTTTGAATTAACACCAACAGAAGAATGGAACTATAAAGCTATTGATGGAACAGTTTTCCATAGTACTCGCAATTGGGAGCCAGGAAAGCATACGGGAACCATTCGTCCGGATGATATCGAGATTGCAAGAAATAGTAAACAAAATGAAAATAATATGGTGTCAGGGATTATAAAAGTTCGTACGTTCCTTGGAAAGTCCTACCAATATGAAGTCGAAACACCTATTGGCAAATTACTCGCAAATAAAACAGATGATGTGGTCTATCAAGTTGGAGACAAAGTTACATTGTCCATGCCATCTCACAAACTAATCATAGTTTAAAACATCCAAGAAAAGGGGAGAACAAAATGAAAAAGAAATTAGGCTTAGTAAGTTTAACTTTAGTAACCGCTAGTATACTGGCTGCATGCGGCGGCGGGGACAAAGATGCGAGTAAGGAAAAACAAACATTGATCATCTCAACTTTTGGGTTGGAAGAAGATAAAATGCAAGAAGATGTCTTTAAACCATTTGAAGAAAAATACAATGTAGATATTGTGTTAGAAACTGGTACAAGTTCTGAACGTTTAACAAAATTGAAAAGCAATCCAAACTCAACGGTTGATGTAATAGAATTGTCGCAATCAAATGCAGCTGATGGAGTATCAGCAGATTTATTTGAAAAAATCGACAGCTCTAAAGCTCCAAATATGGACAACTTAATCGATAGTGCAAAAGATTTAGCTGCAGATGGTTCTGGCCCAGCCTACACGCTGAACAGTATCGGGATTGTTTATAATAAACAGACAGCAGGTAAAGAAATTAAGGAATGGGATGATCTATGGGACTCTTCTTTAAAAGGGAAAATCTCGATTCCTGACATTAGTACAACATTTGGTCCAGCGATGCTATATGTAGCAAGCGGTCACGAGAATGTTGACATTACAACTGATAATGGAAAAGCAGCATTTGAAGGAATCACTGATTTAGCTCCAAACGTTGTAAAAACGTATAGCAAATCTTCTGATTTAGCCAACATGTTCCAATCAGGAGAAATTGCAGCAGCTGTTGTCGGCGACTTTGCTGTTCCGATTATCACGGAATCTAATCCAGATGTAGCCTATGTTGTTCCGGAATCTGGAACATACGCAAACTTTAACACGATCAACATCAACAAAAACTCTAAAAATAAGGACTTGGCGTATAAATATATCGATTGGAGATTAAGCCAGGAAGTTCAAGAAAAAACTGCTGTGTCTCTAAATGAAGCTCCAACTAATAAAAATGTAGCACTAGACGAAGAAACGGCTAAAAATAAAACGTATGGTGATGTTGCAGAACGGACGAAAAAAGTGGATTCTTTATTCGTAAATAAAAATCTGGAATCTTGGATTAATCAATGGAATCGGATTTTGAATAAATAGAAACGATAGTAAGGAGAAGGGCTAAGGATAATTCTTGGCCCTTTTCTCTTTTATTAAGTACTTAGAGAGCGGGGGAACATAAATGAAAGCCGATTTAGCAATTGTAAATGCTCAGGTTTTTAACACTTTTTCCAAAAGGTTTGAAAAGAAAAATGTATTTATTGTTAATGATAAAATTTACCATATAACGGCTGATGAAATAGATGATGGGCAGGCTGCTGCAGTGGTTGATGCGAAAAATCAGTATTTGATTCCCGGCTTAATGGATATTCACATGCATATTGAAAGTTCAATGACTTCCCCTTCTATCTTTTCAGAAGCGGTGTTAACCCATGGAGTAACAACGGTTGTCGCTGATGCCCATGAAATTGCGAATGTGTTTGGGATGGAAGGGCTGAAGGCGTTCTTTTCCCAGCCAAGTGTTATGGATATTTTCTATGCGATTCCTTCCTCTGTTCCTTCGACGACGCCAGAATTAGAAACAACGGGCGGTTTTATTGGTGTTGAAGAAGTAAAACAGCTCTTGCAGCATCCGAAGGTAATTGCACTAGGGGAAGCAATGAACTTTAATGGCATTGTCAATGAACCAGATTCTTTGATACGGCAGATTTTACGCGCAGTTCAAACGGAGAGGCCGCTTATGCCTTTAGAAGGGCATGTTCCGCGGGTTTCGGGATTAGAATTATCAAAATTTTTATATGCAGGTATCACAGCAGATCATACCCACCAATCTCCCGAATCGATTTATGAGAAAATCACTAATGGAATGTTTTTAGAATTTCAAAAGAAATCCATTACCCCTGAGAACATACGCGTTGTTGTTGAAAATCATTTCTATGAATATATGGCTATCATTACGGATGATGTGATGGCGGACGACTTGTTAAAAGGACATTTGGATGCCAATGTACGATTAGCTATTTTCTCAGGGATGCCAGCAGAACAGGCCATATATTGCGCTACATATACGCCTGCAAGAAGAATGGGATTTCAGGACCGCGGTGCAATTGTTCCAGGCTTTAAAGCTGATTTTCTTTTACTGAATGATGTTGAAAGCTTTGAAATTAGGGCGGTCTATAAGGATGGAAAATTAGAATATACAAAAGGAGATGACATCAAGTATCCAGCTGTGAAACCTGATTTTCCAGAACACTTCTATCATTCCTTGAATTGCAGGGCATTAACGGCAGAGGATTTACGTTTTAAGGTGAAGGTTTCTGAAAAGGCTGTAGTCAACGTAATTAAAATTTCGGAAGTGGGTACATTTACGGAACATGTACAGCAGGAAGTTAGAGTCGTAGATGGATTTTTAGATTGGGAGAATAGCGGGTTAGCTTTAATTGTTGTGATGGAGCGATATGGGAAAACAGGTGACATTGCCTACGGATTTGTTGATAAAGCCCTATATGGAAAAGGAGCTGTCGCCACTACTTGGGCACATGATCATCATAATTTGATGGTAATGGGAACAAGCTTGGAAGATATAATAGCCGCGCAAAAACAATTATTGGACATGCAAGGCGGTTATGTTGTGGTACAGGGCGGGGAGGTTCAAGCAGTTTGCCCATTGCCAGTTGGCGGTATTATTAGTGACGCACCGATACAAGAACTAGGTGCGCAATTGATGGAAGTTCGTCAAGCGATGAGTAAATTAGGCTACCGTAACAGCAATGAAATTATGTCCTTCTCGACTTTATCATTGCCGGTTTCACCTGTTATCAAAATTACTGACAAAGGGATGATGAATGTGCGTTCTCAAATGATGATCCCGCTGGTTGAGGGTGAACAATTTTGAAAATAGTGATTAAAAATGCTTGGATTTTAACGATCAATGAGCAGATGGAGCAGTTTCCAAACGGCTATATAATTATTGTTGAGGAGAAAATTTTCGAAGTTGGCGCGATGGATTCACTGCCAAAGGACATCACATATGACAAATGCATCGATGCCAAAGGGGCTATTTTGTTGCCTGGTATGGTCAATACACATACTCATATTGGCATGATTCCGTTTCGTTCATTAGGAGATGATTATCGAGATCGTTTACGCCGCTTCTTATTTCCTTTAGAAAATGAATGTATGAATGAAGGGCTGGCGTACACGAGCGCAAAATATGCCATTGCTGAAATGCAGCTTGCCGGTGTGACTACATTTTTTGATATGTATTATTTTGAACAACAATTGGCTGAAGCGGCAGAAGAAATGCATAGTCGCGGTATTTTAGCAGAAACCGTCATAGATTCTGTAACAGTTGATGTATCTGAGCCAATGGGCGGCTTAGAGTATGCTCAAAGTTTTCTGCCGAAATGGCAAGGAAATAGGAGAATTCAAGCATCAGTAGCACCGCATGCCCCCTATTCTAATACAATTGAAGTGCTCCAGCAAGCGGATCTTTTGTCGCAAACGTATAATGTACCGTGGATGATGCATGTCAGTGAAATGGACTTTGAAATGGATAAATTTCGTGAAGAATACAATCAAACTCCGATTGAATTTTTAGAAGAGATTGGCGTATTAAGTCCAAGACTGGTAGCTGCACACTGTATTCATTTGTCAGATCATGATATTGAGATATTGAAAAAGAATGATGTAAAAGTGGCTCATTGTATCGGTGCTAATACTAAATCGGCTAAAGGTGTAGCCCGTGTTCGGGATTTATTAGCTGCTGGTGTTACCGTTGGCCTGGGAACAGATGGTCCAAGCAGCGGAAATACCTTGGATTTATTCAGCCAAATGAGATTGTTTGGTAATTTCCAAAAAACGCATTTACAGGATCGCAGTGCCTTTCCCGCTGAAGAAATCGTAAAGTTAGCAACCATCGGGGGAGCGAAGGTTTTAGGCATGGAGAAGCAAATTGGCTCTATTGAGGCTGGAAAACAAGCTGATCTCATCCTAGTAGAAACAGATTCTGTCAATATGTTTCCTATTTTTGATCCCTATTCTGCTTTAGTGTACTCGGCTAATGCTGGCAATGTTAGAGACGTATTTATCGCTGGGAAGCAAGTGGTTGGGGGAAAAAAATTAGTGGATTATGACGAAGCTCAATTAAGAGCAGAGCTTGTTGAAGCCATGGAGCAATGCGAATTTAAAACAAAAGCATTAAAAGCAATGGAGAAAATTTATTAGGTAATGAGACCAAAAATTTAATCGGAATTTTTTCTGCAGAAGTGGAGTCGGGAAAGCTTTTATAGGAGATATAGGAGCTAGGGTGAGTATGAACCTATCTACTTATATTAGAAGAAACAAGGCACCATTTTAAACTGCCGCTCCCTATAGTCAATAGGGGACAGGCAGTTTTTTTATGATCGAATCAAAAAAATCCCCAGCAAGCCATTACAGCTTAATGGGGATTTATCCTGGTCTTTACTTTCCTCCATTATAAAAAGGTTCGAGTCTTTCCAATACAATTTCAGCTGTAATTAGCAGGTGATCGGAAGCTAATGTATTTATTACATCTGTTTCTACCGTTTTAATATCGGATGAGGTAAAAATATAATCAATACGTTTAGTAGGATTCATAGCCGAATAGGTATAAGCTTCAGGCTGATCCGCAAACACGTCAAGATAATGTGCATACATCGGCTGCATTTCAATGCTTTCTGGGACTGCGTTTAAATCTCCCATAATTACTTGTGGTCCTTTGGATTCTCCTGCTATCGCAATGATTTCTTTCATTTGTATTTCACGCTCGGCCGTTGTTAAAGCCAAGTGCGTATTATAAAAATGTAGGTGAGTTCCTTTAACGTTAATTGTAGCTTCAAGGAGACCCCGCTGTTCCGTATTTCCGATTCTGGTAAGAGAGTGGTTTTCAGAATTCAAAATGGGATACTTACTCAAAATCGCTGTTCCATACTGACGGCGCGGCTTCCCTTCATTTAATGGATCTCTGTCCAAGTTGGCAGCATAGACATAAAACATTCCAAGCCGCTCAGCCAGCCATTTTGCCTGGTCTTCAAAAGCACTGCGTTCTGACCAGTGGTTGTCCACTTCCTGCAGTCCAATAATCTCTGCCCCTTCATCTTCAATAATCTTAGCAATTCGTTCCAAATCCAATACTCTATCAACACCTTCAGCGTGATGAATGTTATATGACATCATCTTTACATTGACCGATACACCTCGTTCAAACTCCGTTCCATTTGCTGTGGCTTTTGACTGTGTCCCAATTAGAGCACCCATAAAAAATGCAATAGACATCAGGCACATTACCAATTTCGTAATTTTCATTACTCATTTCCTCCCCTAGTAGATTCTATTAAATAGTACGGAAGAAATGTGAAGAAATAATTTCTTGTGTGTAAACACCATATTAAGAAATGTTAAGAATTGGTGAAGTATTCAGTTAATGCTTTTTAATCTGAGTTCATTTTTAAATAACGGTAGGTTTAAGAGAATCCTGGAACTAATAGTCAGGTGCAGTTAGGTTTTTTTATAATCACTCTTCCCGTAAAACTAAGACCTATTTACAATTCCTTATCATTCATTTACTGAATTTTTACAAGAATCCTATTTCT
>JAPSKD010000398.1 GCA_031177865.1 Bacillus sp. (in: firmicutes)
AAGAATTTGAAGAACTAAAAATCATTGCGATGTCAAAAGGCTTTAGCCACTGTGAAGCAGGTCCGCTCGTTCGTTCCTCTTATCACGCTGATGAGCAGGTCAATGCAGCAAAAGCGAATGCGTAATCTCATTAAGATAGGCGAATTAGGGGAGTGAAGTCCTATGATGATAAAAATGACAGAATCGGCGAAGAACAAGCTAAAGGAAATGGTGATCAATGGAGAGCAGACTCCCCGGATTGACGCCGAAGTGGCTGGCGGGTGCGGCGTGACTGTTAAGTTTTCCATTGTATTTGATGAACCACGACGTAACGACTTTACCATTGAGATGGATGGGATTCAGATTCGACTGGACCGTTTTACAAAACGTTATTTAGATGAAGAAACACATATTGATTATAATCACGAAAACGGTTTTCTAGTGGGAGAAAGCTTTGCCTCTAGTGCATGTGCAATTGAATTAGATTAATAGGAACACTTTTGTTGTCTATGCATGTATGGAGCCTTCAGCTGTTTTATGACTATTAATCCAAGTTTTCCTATAGATATAAATACATATTTTTGTAGAGGGGGACAAGAAGATGACAAAAGAATATGATGTTGTAATTATCGGCGGTGGAACAGGCGGGTACGTTGCTGCCATTCGCGCTTCACAGTTAGGGTTAAAGGCGGCAGTAATTGAAAAAGGAAAACTTGGTGGAACATGCCTTCATGCTGGTTGTATCCCTAGCAAGGCTTTATTAAGAAGCGCAGAAGTGTATGCTCAAACAAAAAATGTAGGTAAGTATGGTGTCATTGCTCCAGAAGTGGGACTTGATTTCTCAAAAGTACAGGCACGGAAAGAAGAAATTACAGCTCAGCTATTTAAAGGTGTACAGCATTTAATGAAAAAAGGAAAGATCGATGTTTATGACGGGAAAGGCAGTATCTTGCAGTCTAAGGATATTTTAGTGGAATTGAACAATGATGAAGGAGAAATCATTTTAAGTCCACGCAATATTTTGATTGCAACAGGCTCTCGTCCACGAACACTGCATGGCCTAGAAGTAGATGAATTGTATGTGATGACATCAGATGAAGCATTGAAAATGGAGGCACTTCCAAGTTCTATTATCATTGTTGGGGGCGGAGTGATTGGAATCGAATGGGCATCGATGCTCGTGGACTTCGGATTACAAGTAACCGTACTTGAATATGCCGATCGTATCTTACCAACAGAAGATCAAGATGTATTAAAAGAAATCCAGCGTTTAATGAAGAAAAAAGGTGTAAAAATCGTTACTAGTGCAAAGGTGCTGCCTGAGACACTTGAAAAAGGTGATGGTGTATCGATTAAGGTGGAGCATAGAGGAAAAGAAACGTCATTTTCTGCTAGCTTTTAGTATCCGTGGGACGATTACCAAATACGGAAGGCCTTGGTCTGGAAAATACTACGATTGATCTGGATCGTGATTTTATTAAAACAAATGAGTTTTATCAAACGAATGAACCGAATATATACGCCATTGGTGATGTGATTGGCGGGCTGCAGCTTGCCCATGTGGCTTCACATGAAGGAATCATCGCTATTGAACATATGGCAGGTGTAAACCCTGTACCACTTGATTCAACTCTTGTTTCAAAATGTGTATACAGCAACCCAGAAGTAGCTAGTGTTGGGCTGACAGAAGAAGAAGCAAAGGGCAAAGGGTATCAAATAAAAACTGGTAAATTTTCATTCCGAGCAATCGGAAAAGCTTTGGTTTTTGGTGAGTCAGATGGTTTTGTCAAACTGGTTGTGGAAGAAGGGTCTGATAAACTGTTAGGAGCGCATATGGTAGGTCCGCATGTAACGGATATGATTACTGAAGTAGGCCTGGCTCGTGTATTAAACGCAACCGCTATGGATATTGCTCATACGATCCATCCCCACCCAACATTGGCGGAAGCAATTGGTGAAGCCGCACTTGCCGTTGATGGAAAGGCAATTCATGCATAAATCATAACCCTAAGGATGGTGGAAAAGTATGAACACAAAGGTAAAGCTGAACCGTGCAAAATTATTAATTTCTTGTCCAGAAAAGCCAGGGATTATCTCAACTGTAACGAATTTTTTACTAGAACACAAAGCGAATATTGTACATTTTGACCAACATACAACGGATCCACAAGCAGGTATATTCTTTATGCGAATTGAATTTGATTTAGAAGAATTTGATTCTACTTATGAAAAAATTGAAAATGATCTCAATGTGTTGGCGCGGGATTATGCTTTGGATTGGCAGTTGAGCAGTAATGAAAGAAGAAAGCGTATGGCAATCTTTGTTTCCAAAGCGGACCATTGTCTCACTGAGCTTATTTGGCGGTGGAAATCGAATGAAATTCCTGTGGATATCCCTATGGTGATCAGTAATCATCCAGATTTAAAAGAATTGGTTGAGGGTTATGGCATTCCTTTTTATCATATCCCGCTGTCACAAGATACGAAAGAAGACGCCGAACAGAAAGCATTAGAATTGTTAAAAGGAAAAGTCGATTTTATTGTTCTGGCAAGGTATATGCAAATTCTTTCTCCTAATTTCATTTCCCATTATCCCAAACAAATCATTAACATACATCACTCTTTCTTACCAGCTTTTGTTGGGGCAAATCCTTATGTAAGAGCGTTTAACCGAGGGGTGAAGTTAATAGGAGCAACGGCACATTATGTAACGAATGATCTTGATGAAGGACCAATTATCGAGCAAGATGTACAGCGTATAAATCATCGCTATACAGTAGCGGATTTAAAGACTGCGGGACGTCATGTGGAAAAGAGAGTTCTCGCCGAAGCTGTTTCCTGGCATGTTGAAGATAAAGTACTTGTTCATGGTAATAAAACAATTGTATTTGCTTGAGTTGATCTCTTTAATCAAAGGAGATGGTGTTAATGGCAGGAGATGAACATGTACTTGACATTATTCATTTCGTTTTAGCGATTCTTTGGATTTGGATTTTTCTTCAAAACAAACGAAAGCGTAGATTGAACTACACACATATCATGCTGCTGCTTTTTGCCGTAGGTATTTTACTTAATTCACTGGTGAAGTGGTCATAAAGGGTTTACCTTCAATATTTAGGCAGTTTCAAATTTGCACATGATCAAATATAAAAGTGTTAGGTTTGGATATGCCTAGCACTTTTCTATTGGAGCCTGAATTCTGGGATGGCCATTCCTGATGAAGATATACAAAGAGAGAAGTTAGGGGAAATAATTACAGATAATTCTAGTGGACCAGGAGTATTTTGAATAGGTAAAAATAAATGCAGAGAATAGCTAGTTTATATCGGACTGGGTTATTTATTATTAAAAACAAAAGCACCGCAGTTTTAAATTGTGGTGCTTTTTGATATGTTTTTTATTTACATTAAACAATCACGTTTTACGACAGGGAAGGAAACCCGTTAAGTGGGTTCTTTACTTATTATTATCCCTATTCTGTTTTTTAACTAATTCCATCTAACAAATTAGTGGTACAAAAAGTAATCAACTCGTTTTTATTATCCATAATCCAATTACAGCGTATGCCAGACTTTTGAATATATTCTTTGACGATATCAATGGAGCTTACCTGATCTAAATAACGACCCAGAAAGTGAATGAAAACATCGAGACTTCTAAGTTGGATGAGGACAGGAACAGCTTCGATTTCAGCTTCTGTCAATTTTAGAGATTGCCCATAACCTGAAAGGAATACGTTAATTTTGGCCCAAGTAATGGTTTCTTCTTCGCTAGGTTGGATGAAGTCTGATAAGCAAACAGCCAGTTCCATCACCCGCAAATCGTTTGTAACAAATTCAAAATCGAGAACAGCTGACACAATACCATCTTCATTGACGAGAATGTTGGACGCGTTTATGTCGCCATGAACAAGCTGATGTGGCAATTGTCTTAGTGTTGGAACTTGCTCCATAAAAGAAGTGAGCTGCTCATAAATAACTAGTAAATCCGGCTTCTGTTCCGAAAATTGCTTCGGAGGGTTTTTGCAAAAGCTCAAAACATCCTGTAAAGAACAGCTAGGATGAGTACTTTCAATCTCATAATACGGTTTGTAGGCAGGACGCTGCTTGATTTGTACATGTGCTAGCGAAGCTGACAATAGACCAGCAGTTCTCCCGTAAGAATGAATTTCTGCCATATCATCAAGAGCAGGGTTTACTCCATCCAAGAATCGAAATAAAC
>JAPSKD010000399.1 GCA_031177865.1 Bacillus sp. (in: firmicutes)
TAATCACTGAGGGATCATGAGATTTAACATTTTCCTATGAAAGCAGGAGCTACTAATCAAGTTGTCCAGAAAGAGACAGATTTATATTTTTTAATTGGAATGGGATGATATCCCATTTCTTTTTTTTCCTTTTTTAACATCAGCATAAGTTGACTTTTTACCAGATTATTCTACATTAAATTACAATTTAATTACAAAATCGACTAGTTCATTGTTTTTAGTCCTTTTGGAATATAAACTAGGAATATATTAGAAATTTAAATAAATGATAGATTACGTTACAAGAGGAGATTTTGTGATGATAAAAAAATTATTAAAATATACGGCAGCAGCTGCCATTCTCGCGACTACTATTCAAGCAACACCTACTTTTGCAAATCCGGTAACAAACGGACAAATTGACGCGACTAAGGAACAAATTAATGACTTTGAAACAAAGATTCAACAATTGGACAACAGAATCACCCTATCCATGGAAAAGAGTCAGGAATTAAACGAACAAATTATTAATCAACAAGGTACAATTGAAGAAACTGAGGCTGAAATTGTCAAAGCTGAAACGGCTTTAGAGAATCATAAAAAGGTCTATTCAGAACGACTAAAAAGCATTCAATTAAAAGGAAATCAGTCTGTTGTTTCGTACGCAGAACTTTTGCTTTCATCCGGCAGCGTTTCTGAGTTTTTTAATCGTTTTACTGCTATTTCACAAATTATTGAAAGTGATACAGAATTACTAAACGGTTTAAATGAAAAAGAACAATCCTTAGTAGAAGCAAAGGAACAATTACATACTCAGATCAACCAATTAAAACAGAGCCAAGTGGAATTAGCGGCTGAACAACAACAGATTGAAGAAGATAAAAAACAAATTGAAAAAGATTTAGCTGCTGCACAGGGG
Organism: Bacillus sp. (in: firmicutes); assembly: GCA_031177865.1. Taxonomy (GTDB): domain Bacteria; phylum Bacillota; class Bacilli; order Bacillales; family Cytobacillaceae; genus Neobacillus. The sequence goes on from JAPSKD010000399.1 coordinate 899, forward strand.
ACATTACAGTCTCAACTGGCTCAACAACAGGCTGAACAACAGGCTCTATTAGCCCAGCAGGTTGCTCAACAAGCACAACAACAGTCGGAGCAGCAATCTGAAACAACCACAACAACATTCACACCAGCACCAGCACCATCAACACCTACTGCTATTCCAGCAAATGTAGCAAGTTCCGCAACGGCAAATGCGGTGATTGCTAATGCTAAACAATATTTAGGTGTTCCTTATGTATGGGGTGGAACAACGCCAAGCGGATTCGATTGTTCAGGATTTGTTTCATATGTGTATCGTTCCGTTGGCATTAGTCTACCAAGAACGTCTCGAGATCAGCAAAATGTCGGAACAAGAATCGCACTGAATCAAGTACAGCCAGGAGATTTAGTATTCAGAGGATCTCCTGCCTATCATGTCGGCATTTATATCGGAGGAGGACAATATATACATGCGCCGCAAACGGGTGATGTTGTGAAAATTGCTCCATTTAACCCTTCTATGTTTTCTACTGCTTCTAGAATCCTACGTTAGGCTCAAAATTTTTGATAAGTGAACCATTCTAAAAAAGGCAACTACCCTGATAATATGGGAGTTGCCTTTTTTCATGCTTCTTTTCAAGAAATACATCTAACCCTTATCCACCAATCCCCTACAAATCATTATGATACTTTATAAAATATCTCATATATATAGAAGTAAAAGCCAACAGGAGAATAATCATTGGATAAACAAAATAGCAAATTTAGATGGATAGTATTTGTTACTGTATTGTTTACTTACTTTTTAATGGCAAGCCAACGAACTGCTCCGGGATTGATTACAGACCAAGTGATGAGGGATTTTCATGTTACAGCGTCAACCATTGGATTACTGACAAGTATTCAATTTTTTGTATATACTGGTTTACAAGTTCCGATGGGGATATTGGCTGACCGTTATGGACCTAATTTTTTTCTTATAATTGGGGCCATTCTTACAGGCTTAGGTACCATTATTTATAGTCTTGGTACGCATGAAGCTGTCCTGTTTTTTGCTAGAATACTAACGGGGACAGGGGATGCGACCATCTGGGTCAATATGGTGTTAATTTTGGGCCAATGGTTTAAAGTAAAGGAATTCGTACGTTTGATTGGGATTGCGGGAATGACAGGGAGTCTTGGTTTCCTCTTGGCAACCGTCCCTTTTTCCCTATTGATTGACTTACTTGGATGGAGAGCGGCATTCTTTTTAGCTGGAATACTATTGTGTCTATGTGGAATACTCCTTTATTTTGTTTTGATAAAAAGACCCAAACAAATCTTTGTTAACGAATCAATTTCAGTTAAAAAAGAGGTCCAACGTGAAAAGACCTTGATTTTAATTAGAAGGATATTTTCGAATCAACAGGCATGGGCTTTATTTCTGTGTCACTTCGGCATTGTTGGCGCATATGTTGGTTTTATCGGTTCATGGGCAGTGCCTTATGGGATGAATATGTATGGAATGACACGTTCAGACGCGAGTCAGCTTATCATGATTGGGCTTATCGGAGCACTTATCGGAGCTCCGTTATCTAGTTGGATTTCAAGCCGCTTGGAAACCATTAAACGGCCTTATGTTGTGATTCATATTATTATTTTATTGTGCTGGGCCACTTTTCTTTTATTTGATGGGAATCCTCCGCTTTTCATGCTAATCATGCTTTTCTTTATGATTGGTTTTGGGTATGGATCAAGTGCCTTAACCTTTGCTGTGGTTCGTCAATCCTTTCCTTTAAAAGAATCTGGTATTGTATCTGGGTTTGCGAATACGGGTGGATTTTTGAGTGCCGTCCTGCTGCCGAGTATTTTTGGAATGGTATTGGATCAATTTCAGACTGCCTCTGGCAGTGCAGGTAATGGATACTTCTACGGATTCATCACTCCTGTTATCTTCTCGTGCTTTGGTTTGATTGGAGTAATTTCTATTAAGGAAATGCGTAAGGAAGCAGAACAATCAATTGAAAGGATAACATAAAAACCGTATTTATAAATTGATGAAATAATGAACTTACTTTACTGAATCAAGATTATAATTTATTTGAAGAACTGCGCATTGGTTAATGCGAGGTGTTCAGGCATAGTTATGCGTTTTTTTAGCTTGCGCATTTTTGCTTAAACTTTTTTAAATAAATTAGATCTACTGGTTATAAGATTGTAAGAAGTATGATCTTCTTATGGTCTTTTTTATTTTACAAATGTTAAAGCTAACTGTTGATTTTATGCACTCTGTTGCCTGGAGCGGAAATCAACAGACAAGGTTAACACAGCTTTACAAATAAATAGTACATGAGGTTCTTCATTGCCTTGTCCATAAAAGGTATAACTGGATTATGGATGAAGGAAGGAGTTAAAGAAGGAGGTTTTATGTTAGAAATGAAATTGCATGGCGTTAAACAAGTTAAGTTATACGAGGGCCAAAGGGGTATAATAAAATAACATAAGTAGACAGTAAGAAAAAGCAGTCCGGAGAAATGTTAATGACATAATAATATTGCTGATTTCCGGCAGCGGAATAGGGGGATACGATGACTAAGGAATTAAATGAAACAGGATGGAAATTTGATAATAGTTATGCTCGTTTGCCTCAAACTTTCTTTACCAGTCAGAACCCAGCCTCTGTAAGTTCACCAAAGCTAGCCATTCTTAATGAGGAATTGGCACAATCTTTAGGTTTGGACACACAAACCTTGCAAAGTGAAGAGGGTACAGCCATATTTGCTGGAAATAAAATACCTGATGGTGCCTCTCCATTAGCACAAGCATATGCGGGCCATCAATTTGGACACTTTACCATGTTAGGCGACGGTCGAGCTGTACTTCTTGGAGAGCAGATAACACCCACGGGTGAGCGATTTGATATCCAGCTTAAAGGTTCAGGAAGAACACCTTACTCACGTGGGGGAGATGGCAGGGCGGCACTTGGGCCAATGCTTCGTGAATATATTATCAGTGAAGCCATGCATGGTTTAGGTATTCCTACCACTCGCAGTTTAGCAGTGGTAACAACCGGTGAAGAAATAACCCGTGAATCATATTTACCTGGTGCTATTTTAACCCGAGTAGCAGCTAGCCATCTTCGAGTTGGCACCTTTCAATACGCGGCAAGATGGGGAAGCCAAGAGGAACTTAGGGAGCTGGCAGACTATGCAATAAAACGCCATTACCCTGAAATTCAAGATGATGAGAACCGGTATCTCTCATTCCTAGAGGAAGTGATTAAACGTCAAGCGATGCTGATTGCTAAATGGCAGCTGGTTGGCTTTATTCATGGAGTGATGAACA
>JAPSKD010000400.1 GCA_031177865.1 Bacillus sp. (in: firmicutes)
ATGCCTGCAGGGTGAAAAAGAAAAGAACATAGAAAGATTGATTTTGACTGCTTCCGGTGGAAGTTTCCGTGATCGTACACGGAACGAACTTGAAGGTGTTACCGTAAAAGAAGCCTTAAATCATCCCAATTGGTCAATGGGAGCAAAAATAACGATAGATTCAGCTACGATGATGAATAAAGGCCTTGAAGTCATTGAAGCACATTGGCTATACAATATACCGTATGAAAAAATTGATGTCCTTCTTCACAAAGAAAGCATTATTCATTCGATGGTAGAATTTCATGACAGCAGCATAATAGCACAGCTAGGAACACCGGACATGCGTGTACCTATTCAATATGCGCTTTCATACCCTGACCGTTTACCACTAACTACATCACAACGTTTAAATTTAGTACAAATAGGTACATTGCATTTTCAAGAAATGGATGAAAATCGTTTTCGCTGTATGCAATTTGCTTATGAAGCTGGAAAAAAAGGCGGAACACTTCCAACTGTCTTAAATGCTGCAAATGAAGTTGCGGTAGCTGCCTTTTTAAATGAAAAGATTACGTTCTTACAAATTGAGGATATGATTGAGAAGGCATTAAGTAAGCATGATTTAATTATAAATCCTGACTTATCCATTATTCATGAAGTGGACAAAGAAACAAGACAATATGTATCTTCACTTCTATAAAAAAGGTGGTTTTTTAGTTTGAGTACAGTTATTGCCTTTATTGTTATCTTTGGAGCTCTAGTCTTCTTCCATGAATTAGGCCATTTAATTTTTGCAAAACGGGCAGGTATATTATGCCGCGAATTTGCAATTGGATTTGGTCCTAAGGTTTTCTCCCATAAAAAAGGGGAAACAACGTATACCATTAGGTTACTGCCAATAGGTGGTTTTGTCCGCATGGCAGGTGAAGATCCAGAAGTTGTCGAAATAAAACCAGGTTACAGAATTGGGCTATTATTTGACAAAGATAATACGGTTAATAAAATCATATTAAACAATAAAGAAAAGTATCCTGATTGCCGGATTGTCGAAGTAGAATATGCAGATATTGAACACAAGCTATTTATCAAGGGATATCCAGAGGATGAAGAAGAAAGCTTGCAAACTTTCCCTGTAAGCCCGACTGCAGTTACGGTTGAAAATGGGATCGAAACACAATTAGCTCCATATGATCGTCAATTTGCATCCAAAACCCTGCCACAAAGAACAATGGCCATTTTTGCAGGCCCGATGATGAATTTTGTCCTCGCTTTCTTTTTGTTTATAATCATTGCGTTCTTACAAGGTGTTCCAACTAACGAACCTAAACTAGGGGAAATCACACCTGATGGTGCTGCAAATGCTGCTGGTCTCCTCCAAGGAGATATTGTCAACAGTATTAACGGTGCTGAAATTTCAAGCTGGTCTGATGTTGTTGAAATTATCAGGGAAAATCCGAATGAGGAACTTGATTTTTCAATTACTCGTGATGGAAAAGATCAGGAAATCACCGTTACTCCAAAAGAGCAAAGTGTTGAGGGTGAAAAAATAGGTCTCATTGGTGTATATAGTCCTATTGAGAAATCACCATTAAAAGCGATTACGGCTGGTTTTACTGAGACATACTTTTGGACAAAGCAGATTTTTGTCATGTTGGGTCAGTTAGTTACAGGTCAGTTCTCCATCGACATGCTTTCAGGACCGGTTGGAATATATGCCTCAACTGATACAGTTGTTCAATCAGGTATCTACTACGTCATGAAGTGGGCGGCTATTTTGAGCATAAACCTGGGGATTATGAACCTCTTGCCTATTCCTGCACTCGACGGTGGAAGGCTAATGTTTTTTGCTGTAGAAGCAGTAAGAGGAAAGCCGATTGACCGTCACAAGGAAGGCATGGTCCACTTTATTGGATTTGCACTTTTAATGCTCCTTATGCTCGTTGTTACCTGGAATGATATCCAAAGGTTTTTCTTATAAGTTTTTAGAAAAAGGTTCCCTAGTGAACCTTTTTTTATTTACTAATTTGGTTTTATTTTTCTGTCGAATTTAGCCGAATGATTAGGTATCATATGATATAATTACTTTTTAATAAAAGATATATTAGAGATTTATATAGATGGGAGAGGGAATGATGAGCGAACATGCCTCTGGCAAAAAAGAGCGATTCTTACTCTTGCTCCAGCAACTAGAACTAATCGAGGACGCTGTTGTAGCACAATTTCAAAATGCACAAATAGAGAGATTGATTGTAGAAAAAAAGGCAAGAAAATGGCATTTTCAATTTTTACTAGAAAAAATTCTTCCTTATAGTTTGTATCTTCGTTTTACTACTCAACTAGAAAGAAAATTCTCGAATATAGCGAATATTACCTATAATTTAAAAGTTGAAGATCAAAGCTTTCAGCCAGAATTGCTTCTAGAGTATTGGAATCATAGTATTCAACAAATCGATGGTATCTCTCCGCCAATGCTAAAATTATTGAATGAACAAGTGCCGACTGTTAGTGGTAATAAGTTAACCATTTCTGTACGCAATGAGACGGAAGGTATGGCCTTAAAAAGGAAATATGGTGCGATGATTACCACTCTATATCAATCGTTCGGATTTCCGAGTCTAACGGTTGAAACGGACATCAAGAGTACAGAAAAAAATGACGAATATCAACAATTTTTATTAGCAAAACAGAAAGAAGATCAAGAACGCGGACTCATGGCCTTAGCTGATTTACAAAAGAAAGAAGCGGAGAAGGATGCAGGAGGGGCAGTTTCTGAGGGTCCACTCTCAATTGGTCTTACAATTAAAGATGATTCAGACCTGCGAAACATGATTGATATTGTGGATGAAGAAAGAAGAGTCACAGTCGAAGGATTTATATTTGATGTGGAGACAAGAGAATTGAGAAGTGGCCGTACTCTACTAACCTTTAAGATTACGGATTACACAAGCTCTCTTATGGTTAAAATGTTTTCGCGGGATAAAGAAGACGCAGCTCTTTACCAGCTGGTCAAAAAAGGCATGTGGGTTAGGGTCCGAGGCAGCATTCAAAATGACACCTTTGTACGTGATTTAGTCATGATTGGAAATGATATAAACGAAATCAAGCCAGAGGGGCGTAAAGATACAGCTCCGGAAGATCAAAAACGTGTAGAGCTCCATCTTCATACTCCTATGAGTTCAATGGATGCAGTCACTCCTGTAGGGGCGCTTATTGCTCAAGCTAAGAAGTGGGGTCATAATGCGATTGCCGTTACGGATCATGCTGTTGCCCAATCCTTCCCGGAGGCTTATGGTGCAGGAAAGAAAAACGATATTAAAATCCTTTATGGTGTAGAAGTAAATCTAGTGGATGATGGTGTGCCGATTGCCTATAATGATGCGCATCGTTTATTGGCAGAAGATACATTTATTGTTTTTGACGTTGAAACAACTGGTCTATCTGCTGTGTACGATACGATAATTGAATTAGCTGCAGTGAAAATTCGAAATGGTGAAATTATAGACCGTTTTGAATCATTCGCGAATCCGCATCATAGATTATCGGCAACGACCATAAACTTAACGGGAATTACCGATGATATGGTGCAAAATGCTCCTGAAGTCGGAGAAGTAATACAAAGATTTCATGAGTGGGTAGGAGACGGAGTCCTTGTTGCGCATAATGCCTCTTTCGATATGGGTTTCCTTAATGTTGGGTATAAAAATATTGGCCTTGAAAAGGCAAAAAATCCGGTTATTGATACCCTAGAGTTGGGTAGATTCCTATATCCTGAAATGAAAAATCATCGTTTAAATACATTAGCCAAAAAGTTTGATATCGAATTAACGCAGCACCATAGAGCGATTTATGATGCGGAAGCAACTGGATATTTACTTTTAAAAATGCTGAAGGATGCGACAGAAAAAGGAATTGAGTACCATGATCAATTTAACAATAACATGGGGAAAGGGAATGCTTACCAACGGGCACGTCCTTATCATTGTACGTTACTTGCGCAAACGGAAGTTGGGTTAAAGAACTTATTTAAACTCGTATCTATTTCACATATTGAATATTTTTATAGAGTTCCGAGATTGCCACGGTCGGTCCTTCAGAAATACAGAGAAGGAATTCTTGTTGGTTCCGGTTGTAATAAAGGGGAAGTTTTTGAAGGGATGATGCAAAAATCACCTGATGAAGTGGAAGCAGTGGCACAATTCTATGATTACCTTGAG
>JAPSKD010000401.1 GCA_031177865.1 Bacillus sp. (in: firmicutes)
TATAGCGGCTCCAATTCCATTTTCATGACTTACACCTGTAATTAATGCCACACTGCCATTTAAATTATAAATAACATAACCCCCATTCACTAGTAGTATAAAAAGCACATTAGAATGAATTCCAATGCGCCTTTAATGTATATCTTTTATTTTTTCAATTTAGCCCATGTTTCGTCAAGTGCTTTCATAGCTTCTTCTTTTGACTTTTGGCCGCCTACATATGCTTGAAGGGCTGCACCAAATTCTTGGCCTGCTCCATCAGGATATTTCATGAACTGCCATTGATATGCTTTTCCTTCTTTTGAATATTTAAGAAGGTCCGCACCTAGAGCACCGATATCTTCAGGATTGGCATCAATCGTTTTAAAGGCTGGAATGTATTTGAATTCCTTTGTTAATGCTGTTTTCCCTTCTTCAGATGTAACCATCCAATTTAAGAAATCTTTTGCTGCTTCTTTGTCTGCTTCTGGTGCTTTATTGTAGAGAACCCAGTTACTAGGAACGTCAATCATTAATTTATCAGATTGAGCCGGATCATCGCTAAGTGCTAACGGAATGAAACCAACTTCTAAGTTTGGATCTAATTTATCAAGCATTGGCTGAATCCAGTTACCTTGCTGGATCATAGCTGCTTCACCTGTAGCAAATAATGTTACTTGTGTATTGTAGTCAGTTGTTAGAGGATTCTTGTTGCCGTATTTCATTGTAAGATCTAAAAGCTTAAAGAAATTATCGAATTCTTTATTGCCTTCAATTTTAGCTGTGCCTTCATTTAGACCTTTGATAAAAGCATCTGGATCTTCTTGATAAGCAAACGGAACGTTCATGCCGTGGTTGGCTAATACCCACCACTCAGCATAACCGATTGAGAATGGAGTAATGCCTGCATCTTTAAGCTTTTTCGCTGCTGCCTCTAACTCAGAGAATGTTTTTGGAAGTTCTGTAATCCCAGCTTTTTCAAATAACTTCTTATTGTACGCAAATCCGTACCCTTCCATATTAAAAGGCATTCCGTATACTTTTCCATCGATTGTCATTCCGTCTAAAGTACCTTCAAAGGCATCCTTGATCCAAGGCTGATCAGATAAATCTTCAAATTTATCTTTCCACACTAGAGCTTCCTGGTCACCACCATTTGTAAAAATATCAGGTGCTTGGTTAGATGCGAATTTTGCTTTAAGAGCTGCAGCACCATCTGCACCGCCACCTACTGTTTCAATGTTAAATGTAACATTTGGATTTTGTTTTGTATATTCATCTGTTAACGCTTTCAATTGGTCGGCGATTTCAACTTTCCCTTGGAAGATATCAACAACTATTTTATCGTCCTTACCACCGCTGCTTTTTTTATCTCCAGAAGTACTGTCGCTAGAACATGCGCCTAAAAGAAGTGAAGCGGATAGTACACCTGCAGCCAATGAATACTTTTTGAATGCCATTTGTTTTTCCCCCTAGAATGATAATTATATATTTTTAAATCTCTGCTGTCTGTATTTAAGACAGCAGAGTGTGTTCCCCTAAAAAATTACTTGATAGAACCGCTGGTAATTCCTTGGATAATGTGTTTTTGCATAGTGAAGAAGAAGATTAATAATGGAATAATTCCGATTACTAATGCTGCCAGCGCTAAATCCCATTGCTTTGTATACTGCCCAAAGAAGAAGAAAGTTGCCAATGGAATTGTTCTTAATTCTGGATCTTGAAGCACTAAAGAAGGTAATAGGAAGTCGTTCCATATCCATAAGCTGTTTAAGATGACGATGGTGACCGTAATGGGTTTTAATAGCGGAAAAACAATTCTCCAGAAAACGCCAAACCGTGAACAGCCATCGATAATTGCTGCTTCTTCAAGCTCTAATGGAATTCCTTTGATAAACCCGTGATATAAGAAGATGGTCATTCCTGATCCAAAGCCTAGGTACATGAAGACAAGTCCCCACATGCTGTTTAATAGTCCCAAGCTGCCAGCCGTTTTAATAAGCGGAATCATGAGAGATTGGAACGGAATAATCATCGCAGCCACGAATGTCATGAAAATGATATTACTGATTTTCTTTTTGGTTCGAACTAACATGTACGCAGCCATCGAACAAAAGATAACGAGAACGATATTACTGCCAATGGTAATGATTAACGAGTTTTTAAATACAGTGAGAAAATTTAATTTTTCAAATGCGTTAACATAGTTATCAAACATCAACACTTTTGGCAGGGCCGATGTGTTGGTTAGAATCTCGGCAAATGGTTTCAAGGAGTTTGAAAACACATAATAGAATGGGACTAAAAAGACTAGACCGAGCAGGATTGCAAGGATTTCAACAATTGATGTTCTCCATGTATACCTGTTGCCCATTAGGATTCAACCTCCTTTTTCTTTGAAATCGTAACTTGAAGGACGGTAATCGCTGCTACGACAATAAAGAAAATTAATGCTTTTGCTTCACCGATACCATATCGGTTATTAACGAATGCTTCTGTATAAATGTTAAGCGCCAGCATTTCTGTTGATTTAAATGGACCACCGTTCGTCAATGACAGGTTTGCATCAAAGACTTTAAAGGATGAAGCGGTTGTTAAAAATAAACAAATCGTTACGGCTGGTGCAACAAGCGGCATTGTAATATGACGAAGGACTTGGAATCGATTCGCTCCATCAATTCTTGCTGCTTCAATTAATTCCTGCGGTACGTTTTGAAGGGCAGCAATATAGATAATCATAATGTAACCTGCACCCTGCCAAACACTGACAATGACGATTCCCCAAAACGCTGTCTTTGCATCTCCTAACCATGCCAGCTCAAAAAAAGGAATTCCAATTAACTGACCTATGGAAGCAAATCCTTTTACAAAAATAAACTGCCAGATAAATCCTAGGATTAATCCGCCGATTAAGTTAGGCATGAAGAAAACGGTTCGTAAGACATTTTTAGTTTTCAACTTCTGAGCAACCAATAAGGCTAATCCAAATCCAATAAGGTTTGTTAAGATGATGGCTACAACTGTGTATTTTGTTGTAAGAATGAAGGACTGTTGAAATTGTTTGTCCTCTGTAAATAAGTATTTGAAATTATCTAGTCCCACCCATTTGACCGATCCTGTTACCCCGTTCCAATCGGTAAATGCATAATAAATACCTGTAAAGAATGGGATTAAAACAATAAGTATAAAAGCTAATAGAACCGGACCTACAAATAGGGTAAATAACCCAGCTTCTTTCCATTTCTTTTTGTTCAGAATAGAAACAGACTGAGAAACTTTCGTGATGCTCTGATTTGTGAGGGGTGACCCCTTAACTGTATCTAGCTTACTTTCGTTATTCATTCCCTGCACCTCCATAACCTTATTTTAGTGGTTGCAAAAAATTATGAAACGGCTTACATTGACCATTAGGGTGGAAAATATTGAACAAGTCAAAATATTGCCATATTAAAGGCTGCTAAAAGTTGTGCTACAATGTTCTAAAAATATTGCAAGGGAGGACAGGTTAGTTTTTCGAATAGAACAAGACTAACCAAGATTATATGCGATGGGGTATTCGGAAAAAGCTTATTATCTTTTTAATGCTTGTAACAGTTCTCCCTTTTGGGACAGCCATCACCGTTACTTATTTTTATACGACCAATTCACTTAATGAACAATCTGTTTCAACGAATCATGATTTGATTTTAAAAGGCAAGGAAGAGCTCACGGTTTATTTGAACGATGTTGCTCAAATGTCATCGGTCCCGTATCGATATACCCCTTTTATGAATGTAATGCGGAATGGGGTATCTTCCAACTTGACTGTTAATCAAGAAGAAGTACGCAGAGTGCTTGCATATTTATTTAATACACGTCCCGAAATTGAACAAATGCACCTATACATCCATGAAGAAAAGGAATCATACACTAACTATCATTCTAGAATCAGCGGAAGGGCAAAGTATGAGAATATATTTTCACACCCCTACTATGGACCGTTAACAGCCATAGATGGCTATTCCCTTATTGAACCTCCGCATGAGATTTATAGCTATAACAATATTTCCGTTATTCCTAATTCGCAGAAGGTGAATGTATTAAGCTTCCATAATGTAATTCGAGATGTCCCGTTAGCGGATGTTTTAGGCTTTTTATCGATAGATATTAATCTTTCTAGAATTAGTGCAATCTCCGAACGATTATATACAAAAGACGT
>JAPSKD010000402.1 GCA_031177865.1 Bacillus sp. (in: firmicutes)
CTTTTGTCTGTTTTAGGTGCTGCGTTTACTTGAGTTGATGAAAAGAATGGAAATGCAAGAAGTGTTACAGCTAGAGATGATGATAAAATTCTCTTTGCACTACGTAATTGTTTCATTTTCAACATGTTCACCTTCCTAGAAATATAGTAGTTTTACTACGAAAAATAGCAGAATTCCCCCTAAGAAAAATTTTTTTCTTTTCTGGGACATTCCACCTAATAATAAAAAAGTTCTAATAGTTACGTAAGGGGAAAAAGTCATAGGTCTAAGGGAGGTAGAAAAATGGCAGATTTCTAAGGTAGTAGTCTAATTTAAACAACTGGCAAAAGTGCATAAATATAATTTTTTAAGATTAAAAATGCAGATTTATCTTGCCTATGAAGTATTTTATGCTGTATTATTCTATCTATGAAGTTTTTCATTCATTGATAGTTTGTTGATAAGGTTGTTATTGTGCTATAATATTAATTTTTAAATATTTGAAATATATAAAAAAATTAGTTGTGTATGAAGGATTTATTACTTTATAATGTTGATTATGAAGTTTTTCCTTCTTCACTACCGTGAGGGGAAACTATGGATCACTTATCATTAAATCAATTGATCAAAGAGAACTTTTCTTCATTATCACCTGGCCAAAAAAAGGCAGCTGAATTTTTCATTCAGCATGTCAATGAAGCAGCACTAATGACGGCCTTCCAGGTTGGAAGAAAAGTGGGTGTTAGTGAAACCACGGTGATACGACTCGCATATGCCCTTGGCTTTAGCGGCTTTTCACAAATGCAGGAGAAACTTCGTAAGGATTGGCTGCTAAGCAAGTATCCAAATAGTGAGCAAGGAATCCCCTCTTTGACCGAGGAGTTTTCTGAAAACCAGCTATTTACTAAAGTGGTAGAACAGGAAAGGTTGATACTGCAGCAGATCTTGCAGCAATTGGACACGAAAGAGGTTTGGAGAGCAGTAGAAGAAATTATTAAGGCGGATTGCGTCTATATTGGAGGATTTGGAAGTACCTACAGTGCTGCCTACTGGTTTTATTACACTCTCAAACAAATGAGGGAAAACGTATGTATCTCCACACCAACGGGCTTACTTCCTGAGGATATTTCAGACTTAACAGAACAATCGGTTGTAGTGGTTTTCTCTTTTCCCCGTTACAGAAAAGAATCTCTTAAGCTAGTAAAATTTGCTGAGCAACAGGGTGTTAAAATCATTGCGATTACAAACCGGCAGTTATCACCCATTGGTCAGATTGCAAAAATTACCTTAACAACAGAAGAACAGATGGAATCGGATCACCACTCGATTGCTTCTGTTATCACCTTATTAGAAGTATTGATTGCCGCTATTGAACATCAGGATATCGAGAGAATTAGCAGGCGTCAGAAAAAATTGGAACAACTCTATGCAGATCAAGAATTATTTTTAGAATAAATTCACTTTGGATAAAACAAACAAAATAAGGGGGAAATAAAATGAGTGGCTTTTCAAAGGAGCTAACTACAGGTAAAGAAGTACCTGTGAAATCGTATGTGGATTATTTAAAGTTTATTATTCCTTCATTAATTGGAGTTCTATTGTTTATGATTCCGTTTCAAGCAGAAGATGGAATTACTATACCAGTTGCCTACCTGGCAAGCCAAATAAATACATTATTGGGTGCAGCCATTCCGCCGATTACAGTTGCGGTTATTGCTCTTTCAGTGATTGGTTCATTTATTGCTGTACTATTTAAGCCAAATTTTATTATTAATAACGATTTTTTAAATAAACTGCTATATGTAAACAAATTCTGGCTAACTGCACGATTTTTAGGACTAATCTTTGCAGCCATTACACTTTTTGAAATGGGTCCTGAATGGATATTCTCAGAAAATACGGGTGCTCTTTTACTTTACGATTTAATGCCAATCTTATTTACAACATTTTTATTGGCAGGTATTCTATTACCGCTGTTATTAAATTTTGGTTTGCTTGAGTTTTTTGGTGCATTATTAATAAAAATAATGAGACCTGTCTTTAAATTACCTGGCCGTTCTTCACTAGACTGTCTTGCTTCTTGGGTAGGAGATGGAACGATTGGAGTATTGCTGACTACAAAGCAATATGAAGATGGGTACTACTCAAAGCGGGAAGCGGCAGTAGTTGCAACCACTTTTTCTGTGGTATCAATCACGTTTACAATTGTTGTTGCCCAATATTTAAACCTTGGTCAATATTTTATCCATTATTACGCAACGGTTGTGTTTGCGGGGTTAGTTGCAGCAGTGATCATGCCGCGAATTCCGCCGCTTTCAAGAAAACCAGACACTGGTTTCGAGGGTGCAGACTTCAAAGTGGAACATTCCATTCCTTCTGAATTTTCTCCTGTTCGTTGGGGATTAAGCCAAGCCTTAAAGAAAGCACAAACAAATACAAGTGTATCACAGGTAGTAAAGGAAGGAATTGGCAATGTGTTAGACATGTGGATGGGGGTCCTCCCAATTGTTATGGCAATCGGAACAACCGCCTTGGTCATAGCTGAATATACGCCTGTATTCACCATAATTGGGAAGCCTTTTGAGCCCATTTTGGCACTTATGCAAGTTCCGGAAGCAGCAGAGGCGGCGCAAACAATGGTTGTAGGATTTGCAGATATGTTCTTGCCTGCTGTTATCGGAAGCGGAATTGAAAGTGAATTAACTCGATTTGTAATTGCTTGTGTATCTGTTACACAACTCGTTTATATGTCAGAAATGGGCGGCCTGCTCCTTGGTTCAAAGCTACCGATTTCATTTAAAGATTTAGTACTTATTTTTATCTTGCGAACATCGATTACATTGCCAATCGTAGTGGTGATCGCACATATTATTTTTTAAAAAATGTTTTTCAAAAGAGGAGGCAACTTTTGAAGAAAGATGATGTATCATCAATCATAATTAGAACAATCGAAACCATTGAGGGACTTGAAGCTGTACGGAAGTTAGAGGAACTAGTCTGGAGTAAAGAAGAGGCTGTACCTGTGAACCAAACGATGGCCGCTGTGAAAAACGGCGGCTTCGTTTTAGGTGCCTTTTTCGAAAAACAACTGATTGGATTCCAATATAGTTTTCCTGGATTTGATGGGAAAAGAAGCTACCTGTGCTCCCATTCCTTAGGCATCCATCCTGAATTTCGAAAATATGGGATTGGGGAAAAACTAAAATGGGTGCAAAAGGAAACCGCTGCAGCAAAAGGATACGATCTGATTACATGGACATATGATCCGCTGGAAACTGTTAATGGTTATTTAAATTTACATAAACTTGGTGCAGTCTGTTATACCTACTTGGAAAATGTCTATGGGGAAATGGATGACAAATTAAATGCTGGAATTCCGTCTGATCGCTTTTTAGTAGAATGGGTGATAAACGATTCGAAAAATACCAGCAAGTCCGGCATCGAAAATGAATATCCACTTGCAATTTCTACGCGTACAGAGGATGGTTTTTTAATACCAGAGAATATAGATTTGAATCATAGTAGCCAAAATATTCTTGTCCCTGTACCGGGGAATTTTCAGGAATTGAAAAGGTATAATTTGTCCCTTGGGATTGTATGGAGGGAATATACTCAAAAGGTTTTCACCCATTATTTCAGCTTGGGCTGGCAAGCAGTAGATTTAGTAAAAGACCGGCACAATCCTTTGCAGTACAATTATCTCTTACAGAGAAAAGAAACAAGGGGATATCAAGATGGAGATTAAAAGCATTGTTTTAAGACATATCAAAATGGATCTTTTGAATCCTTTTACAACAAGTGTGGGGACTGAATATGACAAAGACTTTATTCTGGTAGAAGTAAAATCAAAGAGCGGCTTATCGGGATGGGGTGAGTCAGTTTCCATCATAGAACCCATTTATAATGAAGAAACCGTGAAAACAAATTGGCATATTATGAGTGACTTTCTTATTCCATTGTTAGTAAAAGAACCGATTCAGCATCCGGATGAAGTCTCAGAGATATTTAAGCACATTCGTGGAAACTTTAATGCTAAGGCTGCTCTAGAATGTGCCATCTGGGATCTTTACGCACGAGAACAAAACATTCCATTAGCAAAGGCACTTGGCGGTATAAAAGACAAAATCGAAGTGGGCGTTAGTGTCGGCATCCAAGCTTCCGAATACAAAATGCTTCAACAAATCGA
>JAPSKD010000403.1 GCA_031177865.1 Bacillus sp. (in: firmicutes)
TACGGGATATGATAATTGTGATTTTAAAAGGTATTTTAACACCAGCTGAATATACAGTTTGTGAAACAAAGGAGGGAATGTTATCTATAAAAAAAACCCGTTCGGAGTTAGTTGAATCAGGTATTGAAGATCTCAAGGAAATGATACTAACTATAACTGGTGAAGAAGTGAAAAGTTTTCATACTGATATAAGCTCTCGTACAGGTGAACGAGTGATGGTATTTAAATTGTGTAATGATCTTGAAAAAACTTTTAATATAAAGGAATAAGGGGAATATAAAAGACCAGCGGTAATATGTAAGGAACTACACTAGTAAATAAATGTAATTTACTGGAAGTCGGAAAGGTTAGCGCTGACAAGTTTATTTGTCAGATCTTTACGCACCTTTCTTGCGCAAACACCAATTGCACGAGTTTTATTGCTGTTAGGACCAGGACACGTTTGTGTTGATATTTTGGAACTTCAAGACATTAAGCTTTTCTGAACCCTAGGCCTAGCCTAGGGTTTTCTTTTCCATAAAATAAAAGAAAAAGACCGTTGAAAAGGTTTTTTTCCTGCAATTAAAGATAAGTTATTAATGTCTCTTTAAGAGTCCCTCTTGTTTCTGCATCTTTTTCAAAGAGACTCCCTCCATGTACCATTTTTCTTACAAAATCAGGTCGAAGCCCAGTTAGGATTGCTTTGCAACCCATCATGGCCACTCCATTCAAGATATTATGAAAGTAGTCTATAACATGCCTATCCATTGTGGCTACGCCTGATAGGTCGATAACTAAATTTTGGAATCTTGTGTTAGCTATTTCGTTTAAAACTTTCTCCTAATATGGTCAGGACATTATTGGAAATGAAATTGGTGCTGGAACGAAAAATGTTATAGGAATTGCAGCTGGTATGTTAGATGGATTAAATTATAGGAGCCTAAAAGAATTACTTATGGCTAGAGGAACAAGAAAAATATCTCGTCTAGTAAGTGTAGGAATGATTTAACGATTTTTGGTTTAAGTCATTTAGGTGATTATGAAGCAACACTTTTCTCATTACATAGCAACAATAGAAAATTCGGACAATCGTATGTTGAAGGAGAAAGGTTTGGAAAACTGGCAGAGGGTGTATCAACAATAAAGGCCTTAAAGGAAATATCTAGACAGTATGAAGTTGAACTCCCGATTTGTAATGCATTATATGAGATTTTATTTGAAAATAAAGATGCAAAAGAAACAAAAGGTAGGATGAGTTAACAAATAAAAAATCCCCTGAAGTGGGTCAGGATAATGCTTTTATGAAAAAAGAAAAAAACTATTACTTACATTTTGACTGGAACCTAAAAATTAACTCGTCCAACATCTGACTTTTTTTTATCGTATCAGGGTGATTTAATCCTTTTTTGATACCAGTTTCAATTAGTCCATCTCTAAAAAATTGAATCTTTTTACTAAGCTCTCGGCAGTTTTCACACATTAATGTGCTCCTTTAAATGATAAAAGTCCAGAACAATTATTACAGATTAAAGGGAGTTTATGAAGCGATAATTTATTTGGAGATAACGAAAGTTACCTAAAAAACCAGTTGGGCAAGTTGAGTTGCAAATTAAGGCATTTGATAGCATAAGGGTTGGATATGTTAACCTACTTTACCTTATCCCAGAATATCGTGGTAAAGGGATGGGTCTAACCCAATTAAGTATGCGGAACATTTCTTTCAAGAAAATCCATTGAGTATCAATTAAGGGTATCCACTACTAACAAAAGGGCAATACGGTTTTATAAAAAACAGGGCTTTAATTTTCTCAGGATAGAAGAGGAAGATACTGTTCCAAGAATTCGAATGTAAAAACGTTTATCTCCACTTTTTTAACCAAGTGGCTGCAAGAGCTATAGATTCAGTGGGACCGACAGCTCTTTTTTATTCGACTAAAGGGGCATTTTAGTTGTATTAATGGGGGAAAAAAATGAAAAAGCTTACTGCAATAATACTGGCTTTTCTTGTCGATATACTACCCAAAATAGGCTATATAAAAAAAGCGCTTCATAAGAGGCGCTTGATTCATGCAATCCTTAGATTCATTCGATTACGGATGAGACAGGATAAAGCAATCTTTTCCTGCTAAGCTTAACATTCTTAAGCACAAATGGACTATGGATTTATATAACTGTTCAATATCTTCTCGAATACTTTTATCATTATTTGATTACACATCACTAGGTAGGGAGCCACTTAGAAGCTTACCTTCACCAATTATTTTTTGGATTTCATTAGGTTTTATTGGTCTGCTATAATAGAAGCCTTGGGTAATATCACAGCCTTCATTTTTGAGCCAATCAGCTTGTGTTTTGTTTTCCACACCTTCTACCAGTACTTTCATATTTAGATTGTGACCGAGTTGAATCATAGAGCGTACAATTGATTCTTGACCAGTATTTCCAATAAGTTGATCTATAAAAGATTTATCAATTTTAAGGACTTCAATTGGTAACTCTTTCAAATGTTTGAAAGATGAATAACCTGTGCCAAAATCATCTAAAGAAATGCTGATCCCCATTTCCCTTATCATATTTAACTTTTCATTTGTTTGCTTTTCAAAGGCAAGTGAAGACGACTCTGTTATTTCAAGCTCGAGATAATTAGGATCCATTTTTGTTGATTCAATGATAGTATCTAATTTTGTTAAAAAATTTTCCTTAGCAAACTGTAATGGTGAAATATTAACAGCTATTTTTATAGGAGGCTTGCTTTCCCACTTAGACCACTGATAGCAAGCTTCCTTTAAAACCCAATCACCAATATCAGAAATCAAGTCTTTCTCTTCTGCAATAGGGATGAATTCTACAGGAGAGACTTCTCCCAATAAAGGATTTTTCCAGCGTAAAAGGGCTTCGACCCCTATTATTTTATTTTCAACCATACAAATTTTGGGCTGATATAAAAGATAGAGCTCATTGTATTTGATAGCTGAAACGAGTTCTTTCTCTACTAATAGAGTTCTTTTTACTTTTTCATCTAATAGACTATTGAAGAAGGTTACTTGATTTTTGCCTTTTCTTTTAGACTCATACATAGCTAAATCAGCATAACTTATAAGCTCGTCAGCAGTTTTAGCATTATCAGGAAACACACATACACCAGCACTTAGCGTAACACGTATACTAGATCCATTTATTGTAAAAGGGACATCCATTGCTGTAACACATTTATTTGCTACTTCGTTAACATAATCAACACGTTTACCCGTTAATAAAATAATAAATTCATCTCCGCCAACCCGCGCAAGCAGGTCATCAGGTTCCACCACTTTAGATAGACGATTAGCAGCATTATTGAGCAATGTATCTCCTGCTTCATGCCCCAAAGTGTCATTAGTAAATTTTAGTCTGTCCATATCAAGAAAAATGCAAGCTGTTTGCTTTTGATTATTAATATGTTTATTTAACTCGATTTCTAATTTATATCTATTGGGTAATTGTGTTAGCGAATCATGATAAGCTAAAAATTCGATATATTTTTCAGCTTGGATTTTCTCTGTAATATTTCGAAAGAACCATAATGAGTTTTTTAGAGCTTCCCCGTAAATAGGATGTTTCTTTACTTCCAATATGATACCATCCTTCTCTAGCCGATATTCTTGGTTGAAATTATTTACTTTAGCAAGGTCAGGGTGATATTGTTCCAATGATGGTTTTCTTTGGCTGTGGTTATCTGCAATCATTAAATTAAAAAAGGCAGGGTTAGCGTGTATAATGCCTCCACTTTCATCGGTTACGACAATTCCGTCAACAGCTGAATCTAATATTGTCCCCTGAACAATCTTGTGCTTATCCGACATTTTGTCGAACGATAATGAAAAAAAGAAGATGATAAATATCAAAAACGTTCCGACTATGACTACCCAAGCTAGTAGGGTGGTATCTAACATGGCATTAGAATTTCCCGAATTTAATAAAGAATATTTGCTGGAGATTTGGGTTGCGGCCATACCAGTATAGTGCATTCCAGTAATAGCAAAAGCCATAATGACTGAAAAAGAGACTTTTAATTTCCAATCCATACTTGTTTCAGAATAGGGTGAGAAAAAGCCAAGCCATAAGGCAACCATAGATGCAACAATTGCAATCAAAATTGATAGGATGAATAATAGGC
>JAPSKD010000404.1 GCA_031177865.1 Bacillus sp. (in: firmicutes)
TAAATAATCGTTCATCCTCAGTGGCTGGCTGGTTAAAAAATCAAGGTGTGAAAAAAGGCGATCGAGTAGCACTATTGGCGCCGAATGATATCAGTTATTTTGATTTGCTCTTTGCCTGTGGGAAAATCGGTGCCATTTTTGTTCCGCTCAATTGGCGTCTCTCAGTACATGAATTACATCAAATTTTGTTGGATTGTACACCAGTATTGCTTGGTGTTCACCAAAAGTTTGAGAATATGTTTACTTTCTTGGAAACGGCTGTACCGCAATCTTTTTATGTTGGGGGGGCTAAGTACGATGAGATAGTGAACCCAAAAAGTGATCATGCATTATTCACAAATATTTCCGAACATGATCCATTAGCAATGATTTATACAGGAGGAACGACGGGCAAACCAAAAGGAGTTGTATTAAGCCACCAATCCATTCAATGGAATGCGATTAATACCATCCTCAGTTGGAACTTAACTGAAGAGGACGTAACAATTAACTATATGCCAATGTTTCATACAGGCGGACTAAATGCCTTATCACTGCCAGTATTAATGATCGGCGGAACGGTCGTTATGGGAGACCAATATACGGGACAAAAAGTGGTGCATTCCATACAAAAATACAACTGTACCATCATTCTCCTCGTGCCAACCATGTACCATCTACTCATTCAAACAGAGGAGTTCCGGAAAAGTGATTTTCCTTCTATGAAAATATTCTTGTCAGGAGCGGCACCTTGTCCATTACAAGTATATGAAGCTTTTCAGAAAAAAGGATTGGCTTTTAAAGAAGGGTATGGTTTAACGGAAGCAGGCCCCAATAATTTCTTTATACATCATGCCGATGCAGAGGTGAAACGGGGTTCTGTAGGAAAGCCGATGTTATTTAATGCCATTAAACTTGTTAAGGAAAATGGTCAGGAAGCAAAAGTAAACGAAGTTGGAGAACTTTTAATAAAAGGTAAACATTCTTTTTCGCATTACTGGAATAACGAACTCGCCACGCTAGAAACGAAAAAAGGAGGCTGGGTTCATACCGGAGACTTAGCCAAGAAAGATGCAGAAGGATTTCATTATATTGTCGGCAGAAAAAAGGATATGATCATCACGGGTGGTGAAAATGTCTATCCTCTTGAAATCGAACATTGGCTAGCTGAACACCCCGCAGTTGATGAAGTGGCAGTGATTGGACTGCCGGATGAAAAATGGGGGGAACTTGTTACCGCTTTTATTGTCCCTAAACATTCTCATGTGATTGAGGAAGAAGAACTTATCCTTTATTGCGAAAAAAAACTAGGAAGGTACAAAATTCCAAAGAAGTTCATTCAACTAGCAGAACTTCCGAAAACACATGTTGGAAAAATCGATAAAAAGAAATTAAAAGAATTTAGTAAACAAACATAAAAGGAGAACCCCCGTGGTTCTCCTTTGCATTATTTTTGGGCAAGTTTTAAGGCTGTATCGGAAACATTCAAATCAACCTGAAGCTGTTCACTCAAATCATGAGGATGATAAAAGCCTCTTGCAATCATATAATTCGTTATTTTTTCGTGAGTAGCAATGGCTGTATTTAATTGTTCCCTTAGAGCAGCCTTTAATTCTGGTGTACCGGTCTCCGTAATCGCGACAGCATAATTTCTTACCCCTGCTTTAGCTGAAATGAGAAAATCTGTTGCGATGACCTGGTCGGTCATACCGCCCATCCCCATTAAATTTTGAATGAGTTGATTCATTCATTTTCACTCCTGTCTGTTAAAAACTTCTGGAGCAGCTGTATGTGCTGTGTCCCGTTGGCAGCGTCCTCAGAAAGAATCGCCTTCAATTCTGGATCTTGAGCCAAGACACTCATAGTAGTGGCTTTTGTTAAACAAAGATTTTTAAAGGTTAGTAATTCATGAAGGTCAAGCGTCTCGTGAAGACCAAGATATTTTGTCATTGTTTTCCCTCCAAAACGTACAGAGTTAATCCTTTTTATATTTTCTAAGTCCAATGTCGATTATTCATTTTGCATAAAAGGAAAAGTAAAGTGGGGAAAATACAACTAATACTTGGAGGTGAGTGTGTTGGTCAACGAAACCTTAGCCTTACATGAGACAATGGAAACTCATGAGATCCTCAATTTTAAAACAGTGTGTTTACTTCGATCAAAATTAATGCAGGGAATCTGTTTCGATAATGAGTTAAAAGTACTTATGGAAAAGGATGTTCAGCAATCGATTAAAGATATTAATGAGCTCGTAAGCTTTTATAAACAAAGCCAATTGCTACAATAAATGAGGTGGATAGTATGGAAGATTATTTAGATCCAAGAAACGCTGAAGGTATGCCGAGTTTGGCTGATTCCGCCTTCGCTATGGATTTTTTATTATCTGTAAAAAATGGCATTCGCAATTATGGTTTTGCGATTACAGAGACTGCCAACCCAGAACTTAGAAGGATATTTCACAAGCAAATGGAGGCAGCCATCGATTTGCATACAGAAATAGCAGATTTAATGATTAAGAAAGGCTGGCTGCACCCACATAACTTTAAAGAGCAGTTTCCTGTTGATATGAAGGCTGCAGAGACAGCAGTCCAGATTGCTAAACTAAACCTTTACCCTAACGATACTGATCGTCAAGGGATGTTTGCAACGCCAAACCAGTAAAAGGAGGGGATCAGAATGAAGGCTGTTACATACCAAGGAATTAAGAATGTAGAAGTTAGGGAAGTGAAAGACCCAAGTATAAAAAATTCAGATGATATTATCATCAAGGTTACTTCCTCAGCCATTTGCGGATCTGATTTACATTTGATTCATGCAATGATACCGAATTTGCCAACAGACTATGTAATCGGTCATGAGCCAATGGGGATTGTCCAGGAAGTGGGTTCAGAGGTAACGAAATTAAAAAAAGGGGATAGAGTCATCATCCCGTTTAACGTTAGCTGTGGTCACTGCTGGTATTGTAATCACGACCTAACCAGTCAATGTGATAATGCCAACCCTCATGGTCAAGGCAGCGGATTTTTTGGTTATTCTGAAACTACTGGGGGTTATGCTGGCGGACAGGCTGAGTATATGAGGGTTCCGTTTGGAAATTTCACTCCATTTAAAGTTCCGGAGGATTGTGAAGTAGAAGACGAGAAACTTGTCCTGCTTGCTGACGCAGCACCTACTGCCTATTGGAGTGTTGACCATGCCGGGGTAAAGCCTGACGATACGGTTATCGTTTTAGGATGCGGTCCTGTAGGATTACTTGCACAAAAGTTTGCCTGGTTAAAAGGTGCGAAAAGAGTCATAGCGGTTGATTATATCAACTATCGCCTGCAGCACGCAAAACGCACAAATAAAGTGGAAATTGTTAATTTGGAAGACCATGAAAATGTAGGTGACTACCTGCTGGAAATGACTCAGGGTGGAGCAGACATTGTAATCGATGCAGTCGGAATGGATGGAAAAATGACCCCGATGGAGTTTTTAGCAACGGGAATGAAACTTCACGGCGGGGCAATGGGAGCTATTGTAATTGCAAGCCAAGCAGTGAGAAAAGGTGGAACCATCCAACTAACAGGTGTTTATGGGGGAAGATATAATGCATTCCCACTAGGTGACCTCTTTCAACGTAACATTGATATTAAAACAGGACAGGCACCAGTCATTCCGTATATGTCTTTTCTCTATGATATGATTAACCAGAGAAAGATTGATATAAGTGACATCATTACCCATGTATTGCCACTAGAGCAGGCAAAGCATGGATATGAAGTGTTTGATACAAAGACGGAAGATTGTATAAAGGTTATTCTTAAACCTTAAAAAGGAAGGCTGGAGAATGTTCCAGCCTTTTTGTATTTAAAGCTAAACAGGATTAATCAGCTCATGTGCACTCTCAATAAACAATTTAGATAACATTGATTGGGTTTTGTTTAGGTTATAAACAAGATAAAAATATCGTTCATCATTGAATCCATTGATTTCGTGAATCATTAATAAATTTCTGTCATAGTATTCCCTTGCTGCCATTTCCGATATAATCGCGATACCAATATTCTGGAGTACAAACTGAATTAAACTTTGACCGTTTTCGGTATAGGCAACAATATTCATTTGATCCTTTGATATCTTATTTTTTTTCAGGAATTTTTCAATTAGTGAGTT
>JAPSKD010000405.1 GCA_031177865.1 Bacillus sp. (in: firmicutes)
ACGGAAGGCTTGTGATTGGAGCTACCATGATTGAGAATGACTGGAATGAAAGAGTTAGTCTCAGTGGGATTGACACTATAATTGCGAAGGCAAAAACGATGCTTCCGACTGTTGCAGATATGAAAATGGACTCATTTTGGGCTGGATTACGTCCACAAACATTTGATCAAAAACCATTCATCGGGCACCATCCTGAAGAAGAAGGGATATTATTTGCTACAGGGCATTATCGAAATGGAATCCTACTTGCTCCCGCAACGGGGCAAATGATTCGTGATTTGATACTTAAAAGACAAATAAAAAGCGAATGGGTGGAGGCCTTTAAAATCGACCGCCGCCAGCCATTACTGTTAAGTAGGTGAAAAAATGTCCATTACATTAAATGGAAAGAATGTTGACCTTCAAGAGGGAGTCCATACGGTTGAACAATTACTTTCCTACTATCATTTAGAAAACCGTATTGTCGTAGTTGAGGTCAACAAGGAAATTGTTATGAAAGAAAATTATAAAACAATGAGTCTCTCACATAGGGATGTCGTTGAAATTATTCATTTTGTAGGAGGAGGATGAAACATGTTAAAAATTGCTGATCGTACGTTTCAATCAAGACTTTTATTAGGAACTGGTAAATATCCATCATTTGATATTCAAAAAAAGGCGGTAGAAGTATCGGAAGCAGAAATTTTAACCTTTGCTGTTAGAAGAATGAATATTTTTTCAGATAAGCAACCAAATTTTCTTGAACAACTAGATTTGTCTAAATATACGCTTCTTCCTAATACAGCTGGTGCAAAAACAGCTGAAGAGGCGGTGCGGATTGCGAAACTGGCAAAAGCTTCTGGATTATGTGACATGATTAAAGTAGAAGTAATTGGAGATGATCGAACACTTTTACCAGATCCTGTTGAAACATTAAAAGCCTCTGAAATGTTATTGGAAGAAGGATTTATTGTTTTGCCTTATACATCCGATGATGTTGTATTAGCAAGACGTCTTGAAGAACTTGGGGTACACGCTGTTATGCCAGGTGCTTCACCGATTGGTTCTGGTAAGGGAATTATCAATCCACTTAACTTAAAGTTTATTATTGAACAGTCTTCGATTCCGGTAATCATTGATGCGGGTATTGGTTCTCCTAAAGATGCAGCATTTGCGATGGAGCTTGGTGCGGACGGAGTGTTACTAAATACAGCCGTTTCAGGTGCCAAAGATCCTGTTAAAATGGCTCAGGCAATGAAGCTAGCAGTAACAGCAGGGAGATTAGGCTTTGAAGCTGGAAGAATAGAAGAAAAGGAGTATGCGGTAGCAAGCAGTCCAACAACTGGGATGGTGACATCTTGACGAATCGGTATTCAAGACAGGAGTTATTTTTAGGAAGTAAGGCACAAGCCTTAATAAAAGAGGCGAGTGTAATCATCATTGGTGCTGGAGCTCTTGGATCTGCAAGTGCTGAAATGTTAGTAAGAGCTGGGATCGGGCGCCTGACGATAGTCGATCGAGATTATGTCGATCTGAGCAATTTACAAAGGCAGCAATTATATACGGAAGAGGACGTAAGAAATCAATTACCAAAAGCCATTGCTGCCAAAACAAGACTCGAACAAATCAACAGCGAAATTATTATTAATAGTTTCATTGAGGATGTTAACGGACTGAATATTGAAGAATTGATAAAAGATCATTCAGTGATCGTGGACGCTACTGATAATTTTGATACAAGTTTAATTGTGAATGATGCAGCTGTGAAACATGGAATTCCATTTCTATTTGGAGCATGTGTTGGAAGTTATGGACTTACATATCCGATTATTCCGGGAGAGACACCTTGTTTACACTGTTTATTAAATCATCTGCCAATGGATGGGCTGACATGCGATACCGTTGGCGTGATAAGTCCGATCGTTCAAATTACCTCGGCATTACAAGTTACACAGGTTTTACAGATTCTTTCAGGTGAAACACTTTCTCCGATGCTTCAATCAATGGATATTTGGAAAAATGAAAAAGCGGAGATCAATGTGACTCGGTTAAAAAATAAACTTTGTCCAACATGTGGAGAACATCCATCCTATCCTTTTTTACTGTTTGAAAACCAGATGAAAACAGATGTATTATGTGGAAGGGATGCTGTTCAGCTTCGTCCAGGACTGAAGCCGAAAACATATTCCCTCCCTCACTTGTTGGAGAGATTGGAGAATCACATTACTCATCCTGTATTAAATGGATATTTGCTTTCATGTAAATTTGAGGATTATCGAATCGTTTTCTTTAAGGACGGCCGTGCGATTATTCACGGTACGAATGAAGCGAAAAAAGCGCGAGCTATCTATAACCGATTCATTCAATTTTATTAGGTTTTGGTTTAACAGTGGACCCCTCAAATGAATCTCTTTTTATGATTTATTCATTAATATGCTATAACCTTTAGTTATTCTTTCAATTTATAGAGGGCACCATTGATTTATAGTCTTTTCGTCCTTACTATTCTTTCTGGATATGTGTAGCCTATGCACCTTTTTCATGTATAGTAGAGTAGTAGTATACGCGGAATGAATCATAACGGCTTTTATATAGCAGTGAGGGATATGGATGAGGAAAATTATTTTAACAACAGAGAGTGGTGCAGATTTACCTGTAGAAATTAGCTGACAAACATAATGTACAAGTGGTCCCGATGCATGTGATTATGGAAGGAAAGGATTATTTAGATGGTTCATCCATGATATCTACACACGCTGGACCTGGCGGCGTAGGAGTGGCAGGCTTAGTAGTTTAGAAAGTGTAAAATGGGTAAGGAAGATTCCTTATTTTAATTGAAATATGCAATAGCAAAAAAACAACTATAAAAACAGTGTGATTCATAGGAAATCACACTGTTTTTATTTTTAAATACCTTATTCAACATCCGTTTACGCAAAATCTATCAAATTCACTTTAAATGTATTCTTCTGTTCATCTACTGTTCACAATCCGATTATAAACTAAGGATGTTTAAAAGAGATTGGAGGAAATAAGATGAACATGGCATGGAAAGAAATAAAGAAAAATAAAGGTAGATTTATAATTTTAGGTTCCATTGTTTTTCTCGTTAGTTTATTAACGTTCATCATATCTGGTTTGGCAAATGGATTGTCACAGGATAATGCTGCATTAATAAAAGATTTGCCCGATGGAAAATTTTATATGTCTAAAGATGCTGATCAAACGATTAACTTCTCAAGAATAGATAGTGGTGTCCAGGATAAAATGTTAAACAAGCATAAAGAAGCTGTTGCATTTTCAATTCAAATGGGGTTTTTGGATAATAATAATGCCACGCAACGAAGTGTTGCATTTGTTACTTCCACCGATTCCGAGTTATTTATGAATGTCAAAAAAGGAGAAATCATATTGGATCGGTCTATGGAAGATAAGGGGATAAAAATTGGAGATACCTTAACAAATAATCAGTACAGCGGCAGGTTTATGGTAAAAGGTTTTGTGGACCAAAAGAAATTCAGCCATGCCCCTGTTGCATTTATCAATATCGAAGACTACAACGAAATTTATCGAGTTAATGAAATGCAATTGATTTTCATACCGGGAGAAACCTCACCAGAATCAGTCAAAGGATTAGAATTATATAGTAAAACTCAGTTTCTTAATACAATATCCAGTTACAAAGCAGAGCAGACCTCTCTAAATATGATTGTTTGGTTTTTAGTGGTCATTAGCGGAATGTTATTTGGGATCTTTTTCTACATGATGAACGTTCAAAAAATGGGTTTATATGGTATCTTAAAGGCAATCGGCGTAAAAACAAGAACACTGTTTAACATGATGTGGATACAAATGATCGTTATTACAGTAATGGCATTAGCTATATCGATTACTCTCAGTCAGGGTTTCAACATGATTGCACCTAAAGGTATGCCTTTTAGTTTGACTTTAAAAACAACAATACAATTATCAGTAGTTTTTTTAATAATTGGTTTTATTGGGGCTACAATTTCAGGTATACAGATTAAAAAAGTCGAACCATTACAAGCGATACAACAAGGAGAGGTTTAATATGACAATATTTACAATAGATGAAGTTAGAAAAACTTTTACAAATGGTGTTGTAAAGGAAGAAATCCTAAAAGGAGT
>JAPSKD010000406.1 GCA_031177865.1 Bacillus sp. (in: firmicutes)
AGGCGCTTCTTTTTTCCGTGTTATTCTAACCATTGCCGAGTCCACTTTTGGAGGGGGAGAAAAATGTTCTTTCGATATTTCTCTGACAATGCCAATATCGTGACAGGAACAGTTTGAAGATATAAAGCCCAGAACCCCACAAAAATCCCAACTTTTCACCAATAACACTGAGTAATTGGGGTTTTTATATTACGCGAGCGTGGTGGCAGTATTATTCAGGATTTGTAAAGTGGAAAGGCATTTTCATAATTGGAGTATTTTCCGATTGAAGCAGAGGAGATTTATCAAATGCATTACCATGTACCGCTTAACAAAAAAACACTATATTTAAAGAGGGGCTTCCCTAATGGATGTGATGAAACACAACACCTGCATATTAGTTGTTCTAATAAAAAAGATTTGAGCTTTAAGTAATCCGATTTAAACTATTGATATATTGAAATTCTCAAGGACTGATCCTTTTAGTTGAGTGATACAGAATTTACTGTCTTTGTTCAGGGAGCTTAGTGTCACCAGAAGTTTATTATTAGGTAATATACTTATACAGGTTGAGGGCTTAGTGGGGCCATCCCATGGAGGTTCAAGCCCTCTGGGGTCATAGGAATACCAAGGGTTTTGAGGCCCTTGGTATTTTTCATATTTTACCTCATCGCTTCTCCTTCTCCGCCCGATAAAACTCATGAAACATCTTCATCAGCGCCCGTACGCGACACATAGCTCCGCGAAATCCCGAGCTCCTTCGCGATTTCGCGCTGCGTCTTCTTTTTCTTCAAATCAAGACCAAATCTGCCGACGACGACTTCTTTTTCTCTGCCGTCAAGAATGTCGATGTATTTTTTCACTTTTTCAAGCTCCATGTTGAGCTGGATGGTGTCGATGACGTCTTCGTTTTCCGATTTGAGAACATCGATCAAACTGATTTCAATGCCACTCGTAGGTTATCCGTTTTTGTCACTTTAAACTATTGAAGGATTAGGATGTCTCACTTTCAATGATCATTGTAAGAAGAGAATGGAGATCGGGGATGTATACATGTCGTTTGAAAATTTAATTGTTAATGGAGGCTTTGAAACCGGTATACTTTTTCCGTGGAGTGGTGTAAATACAACTATTATTTTATAAGTCTAATTCATGAGTAGGAACACCAAGGTGTAAGAGTCTGGGCGTTCTCACTTTATATTTTTGAGAAATTATAGGCTAACGTAAGAATCACTACAATTAGACAGAAGAACTTAAGCGTTATTTTTTGTTAAATAACTTCATGTATTCCACCATTTGTTCAGCCATATAATCAGCACTGTATAAGTATTTTTGTTTAACCCAGAAGTTTAACCTTCCAACTAACGATGAAGCTTGAGTATAACAATAAAGATCAATATCTAATGTATCTTTCAACTGCTTTACTAAGTGAATATCACTTTGTATCAATTCTTTAATTGCAAAACAAAGTTTTTCTTGAAAACCATGAAATTTTTTTACATCAAATAACAAGCCAAAGGTGAGCTTATTTTCTTCTACATATTTAAAAACTACTTTTGATGTTTTTGAAGAAAATTTTACTGCTACCGGCACCTCCCCATTTTGAAAGGCTGCTTCAATAGTATTGACAAAACCTTGTATTGCTTCCTCAATAACATCTTCCATAAGTTCATTTTTATCTGAATAATGAGCATAAAAAGTGGTGGGATTATAATTTGCTAAGTCTGTAATTTCCTTAATCGTAATGTGTTCAAAGTCATATTCTTTAATTAAATTCATAAATGCAAATCTAATGTCTCGCTTTGTTCTTTCTACTCTACGATCTATTTTTTTATTCAATTTTCATAACAACTCCCAATTTAATATATCGACACTTTTTACGAATATGTTGACTAGACTACACCTATAAACGATGTGTTCATAAGGGTATCAGATAACACTATATACTACATAAGTGTGAATAAACAACACTTGTTGTTATTTAGAAAAGGAGTGAATAAAAAAATGAAAGCATTAGTAATAAAAGAACCAAAATCTATAAAAGGTTTAAAAATATCGAATAAAGAAAAACCAAGTCCTAAAAAAGGTGAAGTTCGTATAAAATTACTCTCTGCCGGCCTAAATCCATCTGACTATCAATATGCACTTTATAACGAAACTGCAAACGAAGAACGCGTGCTAGGAATTGATATATGCGGAATTGTTGATAGTGTGGGCAGCGAGGTTAGCAATTTGAAAGAAGGAGACCGTGTATTTTATTTAAGAAGTATTGATAATCCGCATGGAGGTTTCGCAGAATATGCAATTGCTCCGGCACACACAGTCAGCATATTACCTGATATTGTACCAAGCCTTGTGGCAGGAGTTGTACCAGGAGCAGGATTTACCGCTTACCAAGCAATAATGCAAAAATTACGTCCTATTCCAGGAAAAACAATTTTAATTCACGGCGGCGCAGGAGGTGTTGGCGGATTTGCAATTCAACTGGCTAAATTAGCAGGGTTAACAGTAATTACTTCCTGTTTAGAGAAAGATATGGAATATGTGAAAGAACTAGGTGCTGATTACACAATAGATTTTACATTTGAAGATGTACAGGCTGTAACAATGGAATTGACTAATCAACGTGGAGTAGATTATGTATTAAGTACTGTTGGTTCAGAGATAGCGACAAAAGATATTGATGTTCTGGCTTTTGGCGGAGAAATTGTAGTGACAGCAGGATTTCCTAATTTTAATCGCTTGAAATTTTATGACAAAGGGTTATCTTTGCATGAGATGGCAACTGGAGCAGCACTTACATCAGGTGATAAAAAAATGGAGGAAGGAATATCCTTAATTGGTAATGAGGTTGCTAAGTTTCTATCTGAACAAATAATCGTTGCGCCTAAGATTACTACTATCAGCTTGGAAGAAGTACCAAAGTATTTAGAGATGATGAAGCAAGGTAAAATAACCGGGAAAGTAGTGGTAGATTTAACGCAATAAGTTATACGCAGATCAGCTTCTTGGCCAAAGTTGCGGGAGATGGCTCCTCAATTACCTGTACGTAAACCCGCATCAGCAGAGGAAATCGCATCCGCCATCAGCTTTCTTGCAACAAAATCATCTAGCTTTGTATACGGAGCTAAGCTAATCGTAGATAGAGGGGTAACGGCTATTTGAAATTTTTAATGTTGTTCAGGAATAGTTATTGCAGGGGAAAAAGGTAGCTGAAAAGAACAAGGATAAGGAATACACAGTAAAGATGGAATTGGTCTAATGAACAAATAGAGGATATTTTAAGTAAAAAGAGAGCTAAATTTAATGGATAAACATTCAAGGGCAATATATGTATAGTTCGCCTCATTTATCAGATAAAACCAATATACGAAGAATTTAAAAAGAAATGTGGACATACTAAAAAAAGTTACAACACCAGTTTAACTCTATCTTTAAAAGGCCAGAATTTTAAAATATTCTGGCCTTTTCCTTTCTCACTTCCCCTTCGCCTTCTTCCGCTTCTCCTTCTCCGCCCGGTAAAACTCATGAAACATCTTCATCAGCGCGCGCTTCTCAATCCGCGACACATAGCTCCGCGAAATCCCGAGCTCTTTCGCGATTTCGCGCTGCGTTTTTTCTTTCTTCAAATCAAGGCCGAAGCGGCCGACGATGACTTCTTTTTCTCTGCCGTCCAGGATGTCGATGTATTTTTTGACTTTTTCAAGCTCCATGTTGAGCTGGATGGTGTCGATGACGTCTTCGTTTTCCGATTTGAGGACATCGATCAAACTGATTTCGTTGCCCTCTTTGTCCTGGCCGATCGGGTCATGGAGGGAGACGTCTTTTTTCGTTTTTTTCAATGCGCGCAAATGCATGAGGATCTCATTTTCTATACAACGGGCCGCATAAGTGGCGAGCTTCGTTCCTTTTCCGGCTGAATAGCTTTCGATCGCTTTGATCAGCCCGATCGTTCCGATGGAAATCAGGTCTTCTGCATCCTCGCCTGTGTTCTCGAATTTTTTGACGATGTGGGCGACAAGCCGGAGGTTATGCTCGATCAGCATGTTTCTCGCGTGTTCATCCCCCTGGGCCATCAGCTCCAAGTACTTTTTTTCGTCACTGCTTGACAGCGGTTGTGGAAAGGCATTGTTTTTCA
>JAPSKD010000056.1 GCA_031177865.1 Bacillus sp. (in: firmicutes)
TTACCATCGAATCCGATTGACCCTAATAAACCAACAGAGGAAATTAGCAGCAAAGAACAATTATGTGAGTCTTGTCATGAAAATGATAGTGCTGAAAAAATAGCCAATGCTGCTGTGGAGTATAATGATTTCGAATATAGAAAATCGAGTACAGCAGTTGGTATCTATGAAGATTATGAGCTCTGTCTTCACTGTCATAATGGAGATTTCAAAAAGAAATATCCCAAAATTGCTAATATCGCCAGTCACTACGACAACTTGACAGAAGATATGTTAGAGGAATATGAGAAGACAAATAATCAAATCTCTTTCTCAGAAAGAGAGATTTCTGAATATGAGAAGGAATTCTCTGGACATATCATAAAAGCCTTAGATGGAAGTCCACTAGCAGGACACATGCCATGTGCAGAGTGTCATGATACTCATGGCTCTAACAACAGTAAACAGCTTAAAGAATCCTTAGGGCATGAGGGTGTACAATCCTTTAATACTGTGGCAACAGATTATAAAACTGTTAAAGCATTAATAGGCTCCAAGGAACTAGAGTTTACTATACTAAATGACAGCAAGGAGCGGGAATTCTGCTTGGCTTGTCATAATGGTATAACGGCTGTCTATGGCGTCAATGGACAAAAATACGACGAAACCATTAACGAACACAATTCCAATCCAAGTAAATCCTGTTCGTATTGTCATGGAAGAGGAGAGTCTGAGGTCGAAAAAGCTTTAAGTGCAGCACATGCTCCTAAAAAGGGCTGGTACCCCAGATAATAAATAATCACTAAAATCAAGAGGAACTATAACCTCTTGATTTTTTTATTTTTAAAAAATAAATCTTAAGGATTTGTTGAAAAGGTTAGGAATTTATACCTATTATTAAAAGCGTTAATGAATTAAATAGTTCAAGCGCAATATTGAAGGTAAATGGACAGCAAGTTCCAGCAACATTTCCTGCCAAAAGCTACACTGGAGGCAAGGAAGGTACGATCAGTTTTAATGCAACAACAGGTAGTAAAAGCAATAAGTGACAAGAATACTTCTTGTTCTGCTTGTCATGAAACGATTCACGATGGTATACACAGGATTGTAAAAAATGTCATATTAACAGCTATTCATTAAAAAGTATTATGATATTCTTCTCTCCATATAAAAAATGGAGAGTTTTTTCTTGAAAAAACCTCTCCGTTTTATTTTGTGGATAACTTATTAAAAATCATAATACTTCTATTAAATTGTAGATAACTCCTGTCGACTTGTAGATATGTGGATAGAATTTTTTGATTTTTAAAAAAAGTGTGTGGATAGTTTCACTTATCCACAAGTGAATACTAATATTTAAAAATCTCCTGTTGATAAGTAGAGTTATACACAGAAGGGAAAGGAACCTCTTAATTTCATTTTTGAATTTTCCCCTCTAGTCAGGCTATAATGGATAAGGAACAAACGAACGGCGATGTCATAAGCTAGAAACTGACCGTATTTTTTATAGAGGTGAAGAAAAATGGAATTAGCAGAAATTCGAAATGAACTTGAAAAAACAGCTAAACGTTTAGCGGACTTTAGGGGGTCTCTTTGACCTTGAAAATAAGGAAGCTCGCATAGCAGAACTGGATGATCAAATGCTTCATCCTGATTTTTGGAATGACCAGCAGGCAGCGCAAACTGTCATTAGTGAAGCCAATGCATTAAAGGATCAGGTAAATGAGTTTAGTCAAATGTATGAAACATTTGAGAATCTAGAAGTGAGCTACGAGCTTGTGAAAGAAGAAAGCGATGCGGAATTACAGGCAGAGCTTGAAGAAGAATTAACGAATCTAACCTCAAGGCTAAATGATTTTGAACTTCAGCTGCTTCTAAGTGAAGAATACGATAAACACAATGCGATTTTGGAGCTGCACCCAGGTGCTGGTGGAACCGAGTCACAAGACTGGGGTTCCATGCTGCTGCGCATGTATACACGCTGGGCTGAGAAAAAGGGCTTTAAGGTAGAAACCCTTGATTATCTTCCTGGTGATGAAGCGGGGATTAAAAGTGTAACTTTAGCAATAAGAGGTCATAACGCTTACGGTTACTTAAAAGCAGAAAAAGGTGTACACAGATTAGTTCGAATTTCACCGTTTGATGCTTCAGGACGCCGCCATACATCTTTTGTATCATGTGAAGTCATGCCTGAATTTAATGATGAAATTCAAATTGATATTCGTACAGAGGATCTTAAAATAGATACGTATCGTGCAAGCGGTGCCGGTGGACAGCATATCAACACAACTGATTCCGCCGTGAGGATAACCCACACACCAACGGGGGTAGTGGTTACCTGTCAATCTGAACGTTCGCAGATCAAGAACCGTGAAGCTGCCATGAAAATGCTAAAAGCCAAGCTCTATCAACGCGAAATCGAACAGCAAGAAAAAGAATTGCTCGAAATCCGCGGTGAACAAAAGGAAATTGGATGGGGAAGTCAAATCCGTTCCTACGTTTTCCATCCTTATTCAATGGTTAAGGATCACCGTACCAATACCGAAAGCGGAAACGTTCAAGGAGTTATGGACGGAGACTTAGATCCATTTATTGACGCTTACCTGCGTTCAAGAATTTCATAATAAAACTCCAAGCCTTTGCCATCATAGCGGCAAAGGCATTATTTTTGTAGAAATTAATTATTCCTTCGTTAAATGCTCATAATAATAAATACAATTTAAAATTTATCCCTTTAATGCGTTATCTGAATGCCATTTACAGCAAATTATTGCCATGCTATACTCACATCGGTTAAGTAAGAAAATTATAGCAAAATGGTAATATAGAGGGGAATCGCACTATGAATAAAAGAAGAAACAATCAGCATACACCTAAATTTGCAAGTACCTTAGAATACATAAATGTTCTAATCGGATCAGCGATTATCGCGCTCGCATTTAATGTATTTCTCCTGCCAAATCAAATTGCCTCTGGAGGCGTAAGCGGCATTAGTACGATTTTATTAAGTGTATTCGGATGGGAGCCGGCATATGTACAATGGGCTTTTAATATTCCATTGTTCATTGCAGGAGTGATTTTATTAGGAAAACAATTTGGAGTTAAAACGCTCGTTGGAACCATATTCTTACCTTTTGTTGTTTTCTTAACAAAAAATATTGAACCATGGACAAATGATGCCCTGCTAGGAGCACTATTTGGCGGGATTGTGGTAGGTCTCGGACTCGGAATTGTTTTCAGGGGGAACGGCTCAACTGGCGGAACCGATTTGGCTGCTCAAATTATTACAAAGTACACAGGGCTTACTCTTGGCACGAGTGTGGTTCTGATTGATGGACTCATTGTCCTCTCGGCAGCTCTTGTGTTTGATATTGAACGAGGATTATATGCATTGATTGCCTTATATGTAACAAGCAAAACAATAGATTTAGTCCAAGTAGGCTTCGGAAGATCGAAAACCGCTATGATTATTACAAACAAGCAAGAAGAAGTACGAGAGGGAATATTGAATAAAATTGATCGTGGTGTGACAAAACTATCGGCTTACGGCGGTTTTACGGATAATGAGCGACCGGTGCTAATGTGTGTGGTCGATCAGCGGGAGTTCACAAAATTGAAACAATTGGTTAAATCCCTTGACCCGTCTGCATTTGTCGTCGTTATGGATGCTTCTGAAGTGTTGGGAGAAGGTTTCAAAAGGGCGTAATACTGCTATACTATTCCTTGTATGGTAATTTTTTCTGAGGGGGAGTAGCAATGAAGAAAAAGCTACTAAAAATGGTATTGGGAACAGCCCTTGTTATGGGTCTGGCTGCCTGTGGCGGCGATGATGAAGCGGGAGGCGATACAGCCGCAGCGGGGGATGCTGAAAAAATTTATTCGCAAAAATGCTCAAGCTGTCATGGCGGTGACTTAAAGGGTGGCATGGGACCTGACCTAACCGCAGTAGGAGCAAGCAAATCAAAGGATGAAATTGCCGGCATTATTAAAGATGGTACTGACGGCGGAATGCCAGCGGGCCTTATTGAAGGCGATGATCTAGACAAGGTTGCTGACTGGTTGGCAGCGAAAAAGTAATTCATGTAAACGTTCTGTGGATTTTGCAGAACGTTTTTTCCTTTTTGTGAATCTATGTTACTTTATTAAGATATTGTTAACTTTTTTGTCGAAAATATAGGATAAAAATACAATTTATGTAGGTTTTGAAAAGAAACTGTAATATTTTTACCGCTTTTATTACTTGTATAGAGTGTTATAATGAAATTGTGCGAAATCCTGCAGTATTTTGTCTAGGATTTTGTTTTTGTGCGAGAAAATAAGAGGTTATTGTCGAATCCTGTTGTTTCGAAACTAACTTATAAAGGTGATCTAAATGATAGAAATGCAAGATGTATTTAAAAAGTACCCAAATGGGGTTACAGCGATAAATGGAATAGATGTACGGATTAACCAAGGCGAATTTGTATATGTGGTTGGTCCAAGTGGTGCAGGGAAATCTACGTTCATTAAAATGATGTATCGTGAGGAAGTTCCGACCTCAGGAACCATTAAAATGAATGGTGTTAACGTTGCGAAAATCAAGAACAAAAAAGTACCGATTTTCCGACGCAACCTCGGGGTTGTCTTTCAAGATTTCAAACTATTACCTACGAAAACCGTTTATGAGAATGTAGCATTTGCGCTCGAGGTAATTGAAGCTCAGCCTAAGTTTATAAAGAAGCGCGTAATGGAAGTACTTGATCTCGTTAACCTTAAGCATAAAGCAAAAATGCTTCCAACAGAGTTATCAGGAGGGGAGCAGCAACGTGTATCGATTGCCCGCTCGATTGTTAACTCACCAAAGATTGTTATTGCAGACGAGCCTACAGGAAACCTTGACCCAGAGACATCTTGGGAGATTATGAATATCTTCGAAGAAATTAATAACAGGGGTACCACGATTGTCATGGCAACCCATAATAGAGAAATCGTCAACACAATTAAACATCGTGTAATTGCGATTGAGGCTGGAAAAATCGCACGTGATGAACAAAGAGGTGATTACGGTTATGAAAATTAGAACTCTTGGCCGTCATGCGCGTGAAAGTTTTAAAAGTATTGGCAGAAATGGCTGGATGACGTTCGCCTCTGTTAGTGCCGTAACGGTAACACTCATTTTAGTCGGTGTCTTTTTCGTTATTATGATGAATCTTAATAAAGTCGCTCAAACCATAGAAGAGGACGTACAAATTCGTGTTCACATCGATGTTGCTGCTAATTCAGAAGACCAGCAAAAGTTAAAAGGCGAGATTGAAAGTATTTCAGAAGTACAGAGTGTAAAGTTTTCATCCAAGGAGCAGGAACTTGAAGAGTTAATTAAGAGCATGGGTGAGGATGGACAAGCATTTAAACTATTCGAACAAGACAATCCGCTCAACGATGTATTTATCGTAAAAACGAAAAATCCGCAGGATACAATGAAAGTTGCGAAAGACGTTGGAAAGCTAGAGTATGTCACAAAGGCAGTTTATGGTAAGGGAACCGTTGAAAAACTATTTAACTTTATAAAAGCAAGCCGAAACGTCGGCATTGTATTAATCGCAGGATTATTTTTTACCGCAGTATTCCTAATTTCGAACACGATTAAAATTACGATTATTGCAAGACGTAGAGAAATTAAGATTATGAGACTAGTAGGAGCAACGAACAATTTTATTAGATGGCCATTCTTCTTAGAAGGATTATGGCTTGGAATACTTGGTGCTATTCTGCCTATTATCTTAATTTCGATTGCTTACTATAACGCTTATGAATATCTTGCACCAAAGTTAGTGGGGAACTTTATTCAAATTCTTCCATTTAATCCTTTTGTTTACCAGGTATCTGGAGTTCTTATTTTAATGGGCGGCTTGATTGGAATTTGGGGCAGTGTTATGTCGGTTCGAAAGTTCTTAAAGGTATAAATTGATTATTTTCAGGAAGGGCAGTGAAAGATGTCCTTCCTGATTACTGTTATGGATTCACTCGTACATAAATATTAATGGAAAGGAGAAATTGGACTTTGGAAAAACCAATACTAACTTTAGCGGTTGCAGGAACGATTCTGGTGAGCAGTTTTTTTGGAGGATTCGCTGAAGCTGCTTCCATTTCAAGTTTAAAGGATCAGCAAGAGAAAATTGAAAAAGAAAAATCTGAATTATCATCTACTATAAATGATACCGATCATCAGATTAATAGTTTAAATGAACAGCAGTCCAAAGTGAAAGAAGAAATGACACGCCTTGATTTTGCAATTGGTGATACACATAAGAAAATTAGCGAGAAAACTGCTGAATTGGAGGAAACAAAGTCAGAAATTACTCGACTTCAAGAAGAAATAAGAGTTACAAAAGAGCGAATTGAAAAGCGAAATGAGCTTTTGAAGGAGCGAGCCCGTAACTATCAAGAAACAGGCGGAATGGTTAGTTACCTTGATGTATTAATGGGTTCACATAACTTTAGTGACTTTATTGACCGTGCTAGTGCGGTGGCGACCATTATGCAGGCAGACCAAGATATTTTAAAGCAGCATGAAGCGGATAAAAAGAGTTTAGAGGAAAATCAGGCTAAGCTGGAAAAAGAACTTGCTAGCGTCCAAACTATTCTAGCTGATTTAGAAAAAATGAATCAGCAATTGAATGCGCAAAGGACTGAAAAGGATAGATTATTAGCTTCTTTAGAACATCAAGAAGAAGAAGCTCATGAGCACAAAATGGAACTACAGGAAGAGGCTCAATTACTTGCTGCCCAATCAGCAGCCATCCAAAAAGCCATTGCACTTGAACAGAAACGTCAGGAGGAAGCAGCAGCGGCCGCCGCCGCAGCTGCAGCTGCAGCTGCGGCAAACAATAACTCTGGATCAGGGAACGGCGGAGGAAATAGTACCCAACCCCAACCAACTGCACCTGTCTCTAGTGGGGCATTCACATTGCCTGCGAATGGAACCTTTACTTCGGGATTTGGGTTTCGAAGTGGTGGAATGCATTATGGGGTTGATATAGCTAATCGTGCTGCAGATGTTCCAATTTGGGCGGCTGCTGACGGTGTCGTCATTCAATCCTATTATTCTAGCAGCTATGGTAACGTCGTGTTTATTGCGCATTCTGTAAATGGACAAACGTATACCACGGTTTCTGCTCATATGGAAACGCGATATGTCAGCTCCGGGGATGTTGTGAAAAAGGGACAGCCGATTGGAATTATGGGTAACACGGGAGATTCTTCTGGTAAACATTTACACTTTGAACTTCATAGAGGCGAATGGAATGGAAGCAAGAGTAACGCTATCAATCCAGTCGGAATTGTACCAATGCCATAATAGGATTAAGGAAGAAGCTCAGCTTCTTCCTTTTCTTTTTGGTCATAACTAGACTCAATTTTTAAGGCATAACTCGTCCATACCCCACATATTAGTTAATAAACGGGCACCGAAAGAGACACTTTTTTCAATAATGATAGTCAATAGATGCCGCACATGAGGGGGAACAGGATGAACAGAAAATGGATTGCCCTAATGATGGTAGGATCGCTTCTTACGGGAGCGGGGGGCACATATGCAGGAATGCAATGGTTTGATCAAACGGATGGTAACACAGCCCTTGAACAAACATTAACGAATACGGAAACAGTTGTAACTGGCCAAGCTAATATTGAGGACCTTTCAAAGGTTAATCAGGCCTATGAGTTAATCTTGAGCCGGTATGTTGAAAAGGTAGATAGTGACACCCTGGTGGAAGGGGCCATTCAAGGAATGCTTACCGTCTTAGATGATCCCTATTCTGTTTATATGAATAAGGAAACAGCACAGCAATTTAGTCAGGCATTAGAATCCTCCTTTGAAGGCATCGGAGCAGAAGTGGGGATGGTGGATGGGAAAATTGTCATTATTTCACCATTTAAAAATTCACCTGCTGAAAAAGCAGGACTAAAGCCTAATGATGAGATATTGAAGGTAGACGGGAAAAGTGTTGAAGGTCTTGACCTCAATAAGGCGACGTTAAAAATACGTGGCAAAAAGGGGACAAAGGTAAAGTTGGAAATCGAACGGAAGGGCTTGAAGGAACCTCTTACTATTGAAGTCACTCGTGATGAAATTCCACTTGAGACCATTCATGCCTCTGTAAAAAAACAAGATGGGAAAAATATCGGTTACATTGAAATTACCTCGTTCTCACAAGATACAGCTGCTGATTTTAAAGAGGAACTAATCGATTTAGAGAAGAAAAACATTGAAGGCTTAATCATAGATGTACGTGGAAACCCTGGTGGATTACTCGTAAGTGTTGAGGATATCTTAAAAGAATTTGTTACGAAAGAAAAACCATTTATCCAAATTGAAGAACGAAATGGGAAAAAGGAACAGCACTTCTCTACTCTTACAGAGAAAAAAGAATATCCAGTAGCTGTCCTCATTAACAAAGGCAGTGCGTCGGCTTCAGAAATATTAGCAGGGGCCTTAAAAGAAGCCGGTGGTTACCAATTGGTCGGAGAAACAACTTTTGGTAAGGGAACTGTACAGCAGGCTGTTCCGATGGGAGATGGCAGCAATATTAAGCTGACTTTATATAAATGGCTGACACCGGATGGGAACTGGATTCACAAAAAAGGGATTAAACCAGACGTAGAAGTCAAACAACCCGCCATCTTTGATACACATCCGCTTCAAGTTGAAGAACCACTTAAAGAGGATATGAACAATGAGCAGGTGAAAAATGCGCAAGAAATATTAGAAGGTTTAGGGTTTGCTCCTGGACGTACAGATGGATATTTTAGTGCTGAAACAAGCACTGCGGTTAAAGCCTTCCAGCAGAACCACAACCTGCAGCCAACCGGGAAAATTGATGCAAAAACGGCTGCTAAACTTGAAGAAGAGGCAATAAAAGAAATGAAAAAAGAGAAAAACGACATCCAGCTGCAAACGGCATTGAGACTAATTTCAAAATAAACAAGTGAACAGAGACAAATGTCTCTGTTTTTCTTTGCGACAAAATTAACTAAGAACTAGTTGAATATGTCGAGAATTTCCATGGAAATATTGTTGAATACCGATGAATTAACAGATAACCAGGATAAACTAAATATATGAACATCTTTTCCCTTGATCATTCGACATTTTTTTATTTTTTCAAGAAACTAGCAATAGGTTTTATTCCTCTATTTTGGTAAAATAATCTTTAGAGCTAGATTAGTAGAATTTATGATAGAGGCAGGTGGCAAAAATTGGTGCAATTATGGCTTTTTGAGCTGTTAAAGGGGACAGGAAGACTCTTTCTTCATCCTGTTTTTTACTATCTCATTTTCCTTTCCGGAATTCTGGGAGTTTCAAGGGTAAAACGAGAGCGAAAAAATTTCCATACTAGGACCTTTGATGCTTATTATGAACTCCGGCAATTGTTCCCATTAGGTCTAATTTTGGGTCTTGTGCTTTCCATAGTCACAGTTACTGCTGGTCTTAGCGTTCCATTTGCAGCCATCCTTCTAATTGTAGTCTTTACCCTATTATGGAGTTTAACAACTAATATTCGGTTGATGTCGCCAGTCTACACCGTGGGTGCGGCATTTTTCGGAGTTATTTTAATTGCTGAATATGACTGGAAGGTCCCATTCTTTAACGGTGCATTTCAAGGGTTAGATGAAAAGGTCTATCCTTCTGTAGTGATCTTGTTGGCACTCTTATTAATTTCTGAAGGGATTCTTATTAGTAGAAATGCAAGTAAAGGATCCTCTCCCAAACTTGTAAAAAGCAAGCGAGGGCAGAGTGTTGGTGCCCATGAAGTGAAACGACTCTGGCTACTGCCTGTGTTTCTGCTAATCCCCGGGGATGTTCTAAAGCTGCCGTTCGAGTGGTGGCCTGTCTTTCAGATTGGAGCGGAGTCCTACTCGCTGCTCCTGGTTCCATTTGCTGTCGGTTTTAACCAGCAAATCCAAGGCATGCTGCCAAAACAGTCGATTCAGTTGCATGCTCGTAAAGTACTAACATTGGGAATCATTACATTGATACTGTCCGTTATCGGTTATTGGTATCCGCTAATCTCTATTATAGTGGCAGCCTTAGCGATTATTGGGCGTGAACTCATTTCCTTAATGCAGCGATTGAAGGATGACAATTTACCGTTTTACTTTTCTAAGAAAAACAACGGCTTAATGATTATCGGGATTATACCCGAATCACCTGCTGATAAAATGGGACTTCAAGTAGGAGAATTAATTTCAAAAGTAAATGGTGTTAAAATTCGTGATGAACAAATTTTTTATGAAGCTTTACAAAAAAATCGAGCCCATTGTAAGCTCGAGGTATTAGATATAAATGGTGAGATCCGTTTCGTTCAACGTGCTTTGTATGAAGGGGACCATTACGAGTTGGGCATTCTTTTTGTACAGGATCAGAAAAAATATGATGAAAAAATAGGATAAAGAATGAAGTCAAAGGAAGATTTCCTTTGGCTTTTTTATTGATAATAGGATTCTAAATCATCATATTTCCGTATATTTGGAGGCTCTCGAGTTAAACCTAAAATGGGAAAATCATATCCAAGAAAGGTGGTTTAGCCATATGATGAGTTTCTTAGATTTTTACACTCCTGCAAATATGAACTTTGAAGGCGTTTCAGCCGTAGTTTTTTATTTTTCCATCTATTCATTGGTGGGGTGGCTGCTAGAAAATAGCTACAGTTATATTACCAAGCGTAAATTCTTTAAACCGAATTTTTTTCATGGACCCTTTAAGCCGATGTATGGTTTTGCCCCTGTAATCTTGGTTTATTTAATAGGTCCTGAAACAAATTGGGGTATTGTCCTTTTGCTATGTTTTTTCATACCTACTTTAATTGAGTATATAAGTGGGGCTTTACTTCAAAAGTTTTTTCAACGTCAATGGTGGGACTATTCGAATATGCCCATGCAAATACACGGACATATTTGTTTGCCATTTTCTCTATGTTGGATTCTGCTATCCTTCGCCTGTCTAAAGTGGGTTCATCCTGCAATTGTTTCTCTTTATGGTGCAGCAGAATTGTTGTGGACATGGATATGGCCAGCGATTATTTTATATTTCATTGCTGAACTGGCATTGTCTATTCGCAGACACTCTACCCAAGCTCTCGATGAAGCAAAATCGCCTAATCCAATTCAATAAGAAATTCAAACTCCTTCAACTTATAAAGAAGGAGTTTTTCGTTGTAGTAATTTTTTTTGAAAAAAAAAATGTTTGACATTCAAATATTGATTTGAATATCATATAATCAAATAAAGATTTGAATGTATGAGGTGATGGAGTGAAGGAACGAGATATTTGCGAGGTAACTTGCGTTGATGACCATAAAACTACAAGATTGCAGCCCTTAGTTGAAAAAAGCAATATTTTTGAGGTAACCAAGATATTTAAAGCTTTGTCCGACGAAACGCGAATGAAAATTGCCTATGCGCTTACACTTGAAGATGAGCTATGTGTTTGTGATGTGGCGAATATTGTCGGTGCTACAACGGCAACAGCTTCCCATCATTTGCGTCACTTAAAAAGCTTGGGACTTGCAAAATATCGGAAAGAAGGAAAACTAGTCTACTATTCTCTTGATGATGATCATGTAAAACAGCTCATTCACATTGCCTTCGAACATCAACACGAAGTCGCAGGTCGAGAGTAAATGATTGAAAAACGTATCACAAAAAAGAGATAAGAAAAAACTAAGAAACAACTCTAGTTGGGAGAGATATTTATGGGACACCATCACCACCATGGACATTCTCACGGGCACTCACATGGTCATGGACACGGGCATTCACATACAAGTAATAAAAAAGCACTGTTAAGTTCATTTATTTTGATTGCCGCTTTTATGGTAGTAGAAGTCATTGGGGGAATTTTAACAAATAGCTTGGCCTTATTATCTGACGCAGGACATATGCTAAGTGACGCAGCCGCGCTCGGTCTTAGCTTTTTCGCAATCAGGCT
The DNA here is from genome assembly GCA_031177865.1 of Bacillus sp. (in: firmicutes). Taxonomy (GTDB): domain Bacteria; phylum Bacillota; class Bacilli; order Bacillales; family Cytobacillaceae; genus Neobacillus. The sequence continues at coordinate 11,948 of JAPSKD010000056.1, forward strand.
TGGGGAAAAACAGGTATCACAGGAAAAAACGTATGGATACAAGCGTTTCGAAATTATTGCTGCTGCATTAAATGGGATTACTTTAATCGTTATTTCCTTATATATTTTTTATGAAGCATTCGAGCGTTTCTTTGCTCCTCCTGAGGTTCAAAGTACGGGAATGTTAATGATTTCGGTTACAGGATTAGTGGTGAATATTATTGCTGCATGGATATTAATGAGTGGTGATAAGGATGAAAACCTGAATGTGCGAAGTGCCTTTTTACACGTGCTGGGTGATATGCTCGGATCTGTCGGAGCCATTGTAGCCGCCTTGCTGATTATGTTTTTCGGCTGGACGATTGCCGATCCAATTGCCAGTGTGGTTGTTGCTGTATTAATCATTATTAGCGGTTTCCGTGTTACAAGAGATTCCTTTCATATCCTAATGGAGGGTGCACCAACACAAATTGATATCCAACAGGTCAAAGACGCACTTAGTAAAATCCCATTGGTAAAGGAAGTCCATGATTTACACATTTGGACGATTACTTCCGGATATCCAGTATTGAGCTGCCATATTACCATTTCAGATGAAGCGATCCATGACGAAATTCTCGCTAGGTCACAAAAAATACTTCATGATGAATTTCATATTGAACATAGTACAATACAAGTCGAAAAGGCTGAAGTTGGCTGCCCTAGCCCGCATGGAACATGTAACTAATAATAGTAAACATATTTTTGTTGCAATTTTGTGAATTAATTTCTAAAATATATAAACAGAAATGTATGAATGAGGTGGACCCATTGGCTATTGAATATGTATCGGCACTTATATTGCCTGGTTTACTCGTATTGCTATTCACCCGGGTCACATACAATCGGCTCATAGGCCTTGTCTTAACCGTTGGACTCATTGCTGCTTCTGTTTATAAAGGCTACACGAATACATTTCCACTCATCGTTGTCGATGCTTTTTCGCTTACAGCTGGATTTTGGCTGGCTTCAAAAATCAAACAAAGAGTTTTCAAAAAAACGTAATCACTCACCGTAGATGTTAAGTCTGTCAACCAAATGACAGACTTTTTTGCTTTTGCGAATAAAATAAGGTTTCTGCGGGTATAAACTTTGCGAGTATAAAGCTTAATTTGGCGAGTAAATTCATTTTTTTCGCGAATAAGATCCAAATTCCATAAAAAAATCGAATGTTCGTTCGCATATTAGTGGTTTGTTTTGGAGGAATTGTGTTAGAATGATACTATTAGAATTTCAGGATACATTTTCTAGCACCATCCCGGTCAACTTGCACGTTTTTCTTGCTAGAAAATGATTATTTATCGGGAGGAAAATCAGTGAAAGATCAATTTGAATTGGTTTCGAAATACTCACCTCAGGGCGATCAGCCTGAAGCGATTCGACAGTTAGTTCAAGGAATAAAGGATAACAAGCGCTATCAAACATTGCTTGGTGCCACTGGAACAGGTAAGACGTTTACAGTTTCAAACGTGATAAAAGAAGTAAACAAGCCGACTCTTGTTATCGCTCATAATAAAACTTTAGCAGGTCAGCTATACAGCGAGTTTAAGGAATTTTTCCCAAATAATGCTGTTGAGTATTTTGTTAGTTACTACGATTACTTTCAACCAGAAGCCTATGTGCCTTCGACAGATACATTTATTGAAAAGGACTCCAGTATTAATGATGAAATTGATAAACTTCGGCACTCCGCAACTTCCGCTTTATTTGAGCGGAAAGATGTTATTATCATCGCCAGTGTGTCATGTATTTATGGTCTCGGTTCTCCTGAAGAATACCGGGAAATGGTGCTGTCACTAAGAACAGGTATGGAGATTGAACGTAACCAGCTGCTACACCGTTTGGTCGATATTCAGTATGAAAGAAATGATATTGATTTTAAACGTGGTACGTTCCGAGTTCGCGGTGATGTGGTAGAAATATTCCCTGTGTCACGTGATGAGCATTGTGTTCGTGTAGAATTTTTTGGCGATGAAGTAGATCGCATTCGTGAGGTTGACGCCTTAACTGGGGAAATTATCGGTGAACGTGAGCATATAGCCATTTTTCCTGCCTCTCACTTCGTAACGAGAGAAGAAAAAATGAGAATCGCCATTGAGAACATTGAAAAAGAACTCGAAGAACGCCTAGAAGAGCTCCGTGAAGATAATAAATTGCTCGAAGCACAGCGCATCGAACAGAGAACACGTTATGATCTTGAAATGATGCGTGAAATGGGCTTTTGTTCAGGGATTGAAAACTACTCACGTCATCTGACACTGAGACCTGCTGGTTCCACACCGTATACGTTGCTCGATTATTTTCCAGAAGATTTTCTTTTGGTCGTGGATGAGTCACATGTTACTCTGCCGCAAGTAAGAGGGATGTTCAATGGTGATCGAGCACGGAAACAGGTGCTTGTTGACCACGGCTTCCGTCTGCCTTCAGCGCTTGATAACCGACCGTTGACCTTTGTTGAATTTGAAAAGCATATTCACAATGCAATCTTTGTCTCGGCAACACCAGGTCCATATGAGCTTGAGCATACCCCAGAAATGGTTCAACAAATCATTCGACCAACAGGGTTATTGGATCCAACGATTGAAGTACGTCCTATTGAGGGGCAAATCGACGACATCATTGGTGAAATTCAAGAGAGAATCAAGAAGAATGAACGGGTGCTTATTACGACGCTGACAAAGAAAATGTCAGAAGACTTAACGGACTATCTAAAAGAAATAGGAATTAAGGTCCAATATTTACATTCAGAAGTGAAAACACTTGAACGGATTGAAATTATTCGCGAGCTGCGGCTCGGTAAGTTTGATGTGCTGGTCGGGATTAACCTGCTTAGAGAAGGATTGGATATTCCTGAGGTTTCACTTATTACGATTCTCGATGCCGATAAAGAAGGATTCCTCCGTTCAGAACGTTCATTAATCCAAACCATCGGACGTGCTGCCCGTAATGCCAATGGGCATGTCATCTTATATGCGGACAAAATCACAAATTCGATGGAAATAGCGATAAATGTAACAAGAGAGCGCCGTAAAATCCAAGAAGAATATAATAAAAAGCACGGTATTACGCCTATGACGATTCAAAAGGGAATTCGTGAGGCTATTCGTGCCACACATGCTGCCGAGGACGAGGAAGATACCAAACCAGCAGCAGCTTTCGGTAAGATGTCGAAAAAGGAAAGAGATAAGCTAATTGCAACCATGGAAAAAGAAATGAAAGAAGAAGCAAAAGCACTTAATTTTGAACGTGCTGCTGAGCTTCGTGATTTATTACTAGAGTTAAAAGCGGAAGGATGACGTAACCATGGCGATGGATAAATTGATTGTTAAAGGCGCCAGAGCCCATAACTTAAAAAATGTAGATGTCACCATTCCGAGAGATAAGCTTGTTGTGTTAACGGGACTTTCTGGTTCTGGAAAGTCCTCACTTGCTTTTGATACGATTTACGCAGAAGGGCAGCGCCGCTATGTCGAATCACTGTCTGCCTATGCAAGACAATTCTTAGGGCAGATGGATAAACCTGATGTTGATTCCATTGAAGGATTATCTCCAGCGATTTCAATCGATCAGAAAACAACAAGCCGGAACCCCCGTTCAACGGTGGGAACGGTGACGGAAATTTATGATTATTTACGATTACTTTTTGCACGTGTTGGGAGACCGACCTGTCCCATCCATAAAATTGAAATCTCCTCTCAAACGATTGAACAAATGGTAGACAGGGTCATGGAATATCCTGAGAGGACAAAAATGCAAATTCTCGCTCCTGTTGTTTCAGGACGAAAAGGAATGCATGTTAAAGTCTTTGAAGATATAAAAAAACAAGGATTCGTTCGTGTCCGTGTCGACGGTGAAATGCTCGATCTTGGTGATGAAATTGTTTTAGATAAGAACAAAAAGCATTCCATTGAGGTTGTCATTGACCGCATTGTCGTAAAAGAAGGGATTACCGCGAGGATTGCTGATTCTCTTGAAACTGCCTTACGGCTCGGAGAGGGAAAGGTAATTGTCGATGTAATTGGTGAAGAGGAACTTCTTTTTAGTGAAAATCATGCATGTCCACATTGTGGTTTTTCAATCGGTGAATTAGAACCGCGAATGTTTTCGTTCAATAGCCCTTTTGGTGCATGTACGGAGTGTGATGGTCTTGGTTCGAAGCTAGAGGTAGATGTTGACCTGGTTATTCCGAATAAGGAATTAACATTGAAACAGCATGCGATTGCTCCATGGGAGCCAACTAGCTCGCAATATTATCCGCAGCTGCTTGAAGCAGTTTGCGATCATTATGGTATTGATATGGACATGCCGTTTAAAGATATTCCTCAACACCTTATCGATAAAGTTCTATATGGCTCTAAAGGTGACAAAATCTATTTCCGCTATGAAAATGATTTTGGACAGACCCGTGAAGGTCATATTGAATTTGAGGGTGTGATTCGTAATGTAGAACGCCGATATAAAGAGACCAGCTCCGATTGGATTCGGGAGCAAATGGAGAAATACATGGGCGAGCAGCCCTGCCAAGTCTGTAAAGGTCATCGTTTGAAGAAAGAGACTTTAGCCGTATTAATTTCTGGCCGCCATATTTCCCACGTAACAGGGTTATCCATTGAAGAAGCTCACCACTTTTTTAATGAACTAACCTTAACCGAGAAAGAACATCAAATTGCCAGATTAATTTTAAATGAAATTAACGAGCGCCTCGGCTTCCTCATGAATGTAGGACTTGACTATTTGAGCTTAGGTCGTGCTGCTGGAACCCTTTCCGGTGGAGAAGCACAACGGATTCGTTTGGCCACTCAAATAGGTTCTAAGTTAACGGGAGTTCTTTACATTTTGGATGAACCGTCCATTGGACTCCATCAGCGTGATAATGACCGCTTAATCGGGACACTTCAAAACATGCGGGATATTGGAAACACGTTGATTGTGGTTGAACATGATGAAGACACCATGCTTGCGGCAGATTATTTGATCGATATTGGACCAGGCGCTGGGGTGCATGGCGGGCAAATCATTTCAGCAGGTTCACCCGCGGAAGTAATGGCGGACCCTAATTCGTTAACAGGCCAGTATCTATCGGGTAAAAAGTTTATTCCGCTGCCAATCGAACGCCGTAAGCCAGATGGAAGGTATATCGAGATAAAGAGTGCTGCCGAGAATAATTTGCGCAATGTGAATGTAAAGATACCTTTAGGGATGTTTATCGCTGTGACGGGTGTTTCTGGATCAGGGAAAAGTACATTAATCAATGAAATCCTCCTTAAAACACTAGCCCAAAAGCTTAACCGTGCTAAAACAAAGCCTGGTGAACATAAGGATATCTTAGGTATCGAGCATTTAGATAAGGTAATCGACATTGACCAATCTCCAATTGGCAGAACACCTCGTTCTAACCCGGCAACTTACACGGGAGTATTTGATGATATCCGTGATTTGTTTTCGACAACGAACGAAGCGAAGGTTCGCGGTTATAAAAAAGGACGTTTTAGCTTTAATGTGAAGGGGGGCCGCTGTGAGGCTTGCCGTGGCGATGGAATTATCAAAATTGAAATGCATTTCCTGCCTGACGTATATGTGCCATGTGAGGTCTGCCAAGGCAAACGCTATAATCGTGAAACACTGGAAGTGAAGTATAAAGGAAAGAGTATCTCTGAAATTCTGGATATGACCGTCGAAGCTGCTGTAGAATTTTTTGAGAATGTTCCTAAAATCAGCCGAAAGCTGCAAACCATTAAAGATGTTGGTTTAGGTTATATTACACTCGGTCAGCCTGCTACCACCCTATCCGGCGGGGAAGCACAGCGTGTGAAGCTGGCTTCTGAGCTTCATAAACGTTCAAACGGTAAATCTTTTTACATTCTTGATGAACCGACAACAGGACTTCATGTCGACGATATTTCTAGATTATTAGTCGTCCTTCAGCGTCTCGTTGAAAATGGCGACACCGTACTGGTGATTGAGCACAATTTAGATGTGATTAAAGCAACAGACCACATCATTGATCTCGGACCAGAAGGTGGAGACAAAGGTGGTACAATTGTCGCTACAGGAACACCAGAAAAGGTGGCGGAAGTACCAGGATCTTATACAGGCAGATACTTAAAACCAATCCTAGAGCGTGACCGATTACGAATGAAAGAACAAATACATGAAAAAGAAACCATCGGAAAAAGCTAAAACATTGAGTTTTAGCTTTTTTATTTGTAAAAAAATTGAATCTTTCCCCAATTCCATACGTAAATAACGATTAAGGGGAGTGATGAATAATGGATACAAGAAAAGTTCTTTCAGGATTAAGTTACTTTAGTATTTTCTTTGCAGGAATTCTTTTTCCACTTGTTGTCATGTTTGTTTCTGGGGATGATGTAACAAAAAGTCATGCGAAAAAAGCATTTTTATCTCATTTAATACCACTGATTCCAGCACCGCTGCTACTATTCGCTATATTTAGTGATATAAATACCATTAACAATGAAGGAATTCCTGTATTTACACTCGTGACAGCAGGAATTATGGTCTTAGTTAGTCTAATTGTCACTATCTGGAATGTGATAAAAGGCGTAAAAGCCTTGATGATGGAATAGGATTTTAACGAATGGCTGTTTCGTAAATATTGTTGTTAAAATCTTAAAGCCGATTTTAACGCGTAATAAGCTATTTTGAGCTTTAGACTAAGTTTGAAGGCTCTTTTCTCAATAATTATGGCTATTTCAAATGAGAATATTGCTAAATCAATCGTATTTTACTTCTAATAGAAATAGATTTGAGAAAAGAACCTAAAGAAAACTTTTATTGGGGTGGATAACATGAAGGAAGAACGTAAAAGGATTTTAAAGATGGTGGAAGAAGGAAAGCTGAATGTTGACGAAGCCTTAACTTTATTAGAAGAGCTTGAAAAAGCTGGTCAACCGTTGGAACAAAAACAGGAACAAATTGCTCAAGAGATTTCAACAGCCTTTAAGTTTGAAGAGGCAAAAAAGGATGAAGCGTCGCAAAGCAAAGTTCACTCCACAAAGGAAAAGATTTTTGATTTTGTCGACACCGCTTTGAAAAAAATGAAAGACCTTGATTTTGATTTGAATTTCGGTCAGTCCGTGGAAATTTCACACATCTTTCATCAGGGCGATGTATACTTACGTGATATGGATATTGATCTCGCCAATGGGTCACTTAAACTTGTTCCTTGGGACCAAAACGATGTCAGGATTGAGTGTCAGGCAAAGGTGTACCGTGTCGAAAACGCTGACCAAGCTCGGGAAAACTTTTTAAAGGATGTTATGTTTGCGATAGATGGTCAAAAGCTGCGGTTCATGACACAGCAAAAATGGATGAAGGTCGATGCAGTGGTTTATGTTCCTCAAGCAGAATATGAACGAGTTCGCGTTAGAATGTTTAATGGGCCAATTTCAGGTGAAGAATTAACGATTAGTGATCTACGTATGAAAACAGCTAACGGAAAAATTGAACTATTACGCTTAAATGGAAAAAAGGCCGAAGTCGAAACCGCCAATGGCCATATTACATTGGATACTAGCACGATTGATGATCTTGAGGTAGAGACAATCAACGGTGCAATAAAGCTTGATGGCGACTTTAGAAAGGTAGAAACACGGACCTTAAATGGGAATACTACTTATAACCTAACCGGAAATCGGTGTGAATTAATTGCGGCGAAAGCGACTACAGGCGGGGTTGATTTGTTTATTCCCGATGGAGTGGCTGCCAGCGGTGAGTTAAAGACAAATCTTGGAGGCTTCAATATTAAGCTTGATGGAATTCAGGTTCTTGAGGAAAAAAGTGAAATGATTCAAAAAATGCTTCGTTTTCAATCCGTTCATCATCCTGACCGCATGTTAAAGATTTTTGTCGATACCAAAACTGGATCGATTACACTTCATAAATCCGATGAGGTAAACAATTAATAGGAGACTAGGGTAAATGAAATGGTTGATTGGGATCTTAATAAATGCGGTATTGTTCATGGCAATAGCGGGCTATTTTTCTGAGAGTTTTGTACTAGACGGCTTTGCCGCTGCAATTAGCGCAAGCTTCTTGCTTTCGATCATAAATATTATCGTCCGCCCGATTTTAATTATTTTAACTTTACCTGCAACAGTTGTAACATTAGGATTTTTTCTGTTTGTCATAAATGCGATAACCCTAGAAATAACCGATTACTTAATGGGTGATTCATTTGAAATCGCAGGATTTGGAATGGCGCTGCTGGCCGCGGTCATCATGTCGATTGTCACGCTCGTTCTCAATAAAACGATACTTAAATCCTCCAAGGAAAAATAAAGAAGCAAATGGTTATGCCATTTGCTTCTTTAACGTTTCATCGTATGAACAAAGCGATACCGGTCTGCCCGAAAAGTAGATTTAACCAACTCGAAAGGAACTTCATTTTGTAAATAAGATATTCGCTCAATCAAAAGGATTGGATCCCCGATAGTAATTCCCAGTGTTTCTGCGTCATGACTACTGGCAATAGAAGCTTCAATTTCTTGCTTCGCTTCACTTATCGAGAGAGACAGATGTTCCTCAATGTATTGATAGAGAGAGAGGTTACTGTTTTCCTCCGTCAGTCCAGGAACAA
>JAPSKD010000407.1 GCA_031177865.1 Bacillus sp. (in: firmicutes)
TTTACCAATTTTTACACCCATCTTGTCCAATTCTTTACGAATCTGATACTCAGTGGCCGGCTTTGCTCCTTTTATTTCTATACCCCAAATCACATTTGATAAAAACATAATAATCAGTAAAAAGAGGATTGCCCCTCCTACAAAACCACTATTTTTCAATAGCCGTTTAAATAAAAAAGGCATACCTGCCCTTTTTAAGAATGTAATCGAGCATTCTCTTTCTCTTGCATAACGTCTAATTCTTAATGCGTCCTGAAGTCTCATTGTGAAGGTTATCGTTTCAGTCCCGTGCCGTTTTACATTCCATACAATCAGACCGTTTCTGATTAAGACATTTAAAAATCTTTCTATGCCTCTTCCTGATACTTTAACGGTTACCTTGCCAGATATGAATTCGATCCATTGGTTTTTCATTTGGTTCCTCCTGGATTTTCATTTATATAAATGACCTGATCAATTTTTCCTTCAAGCAAAATTTCTTCAGGTAATATCGTTTTTATCACGAAAGACTTACCTCTTATTTGTAATTGACCCTGCTTTAACAACAGACGCAATTCTTTATCAGTAAAGGTAATCAACCCTCTATGATTCTCGATGTAAATATGGATTTGCCCAATCATAGTGATTCGGGGCAAATCCATCATGACATCTTGAGGAAGATCCATTTTTTGTGCCATCCAGTTCCGGACACGCTGGCCCCATTTTTTTGCCATAAAAAAAGAACCCCCTTTCATCTCATATTTATGAAATGAAAGGAGGTTCTAGCACTTCTTTTTCTATTTATACTAGGGGATTTGAACTTATTCATTTAGCTCTTTCTCGAAAGATATGGTTTTTTCGCTCGTGGTTCACCTAGAATTTCCGCCCAAATAATCCCATTTATAATTGTTTTTTCATCAGGTTTTTCAAGTGAAACATCCGCAGTAGCAACTTCTAATAAATTGGATTCTATCGGCTGCTCCAGTTGTTTTATTGGAACAACAGGCTTCTGCTTTATTTCTAGATACTTCTCCTCTATACTCGGCAAATTAGTATCTGCTTTTGCAGGCTGACCTGTAGAGATTTGACCTGGTTTTCTCGGCTTTTTCATCATTTGTTGTTCAACTTGGGTACGAACGTCATTTAGCCCTTTAGCAGTAAATGGCTTTGTTCGTCCGGGATTACTCTTACCCTTGGCCTTACCAAAGATTGATGAGAGAATTCCGGCAATAATCAAAAATACTATTGTTTCCATGCCCCACCCTCCTTCTGATCAAAATCAATCGGCGGTTTAGCGCTCGTCTTTTTTATCACCTGTCATCTTGCCAATGGATCCGCGCATTTCTGTATCAGCAGAAATATTTTTATAATTCATATATTCCATAACACTGATATTACCGGATTTTAAAGCTTCTGACATTGCCAGTGGTACCTTCGCCTCTGCTTCTACAACCTTTGCTCTCATTTCTTCTACTCTCGCCTTCATTTCCTGCTCAGTAGCGACAGCCATAGCCCTGCGCTCTTCTGCTTTTGCCTGAGCTATTTTCTTATCAGCTTCCGCTTGCTCCGTTTGCAGCTCAGCACCGATGTTTCTACCTAAATCAATATCAGCAATATCAATCGATAGAATCTCAAAAGCTGTACCTGCATCCAATCCTTTGGCCAAGACAGTTTGGGAAATCAATTCAGGGTTCTCAAGTACTTTACTGTGGTCGGCTGAAGAACCAATCGTCGAAATGACCCCTTCACCTACACGAGCCACGACAGTATCTTCACCCGCACCTCCAACCAGACGGTCGATATTAGCCCGGACAGTAATTCTAGCCTTGGCTTTTACTTCAATACCATTCATGGCAACACCAGCAATGAAAGGTGTTTCAATGACTTTAGGGTTAACACTCATTTGTACTGCTTCTAAAACATCACGTCCCGCTAAATCGATGGCAGCACAGCGTTCAAATGTTAATTCAATGTTTGCACGATGGGCAGCAATTAAAGCATTAACCACTCTATCCACATTCCCACCCGCTAGGTAATGACTTTCAAGTTGATTCGTGGTTACATTTAGACCAGCTTTATGCGCCTTAATCAACGGATTAACTACCCGGCTTGGTGTAACCCGTCTAAGTCTCATCCCTACTAATGTAAAAATACTGATTCGAACACCTGCAGCAAGGGCAGATACCCAAAGCATTACCGGAACAAATGATAATAATATTCCGAGAAAAATTAGTGCAACAACAATAATACCAATCATAAATAAACTTCCACTCGTTAATTCCACCGCACTTACCTCCTAGTTAGTCATTCATTATACTTTCCTGACTACAATACGTACTCCCTCGACTTTTACCACAGTGATTTTAGCATTTTGGTCAATAAAATCGCCTTCACTTACAACATCGATTCTCTCATTATTAAAAACGGCAGTTCCTGACGGTCTTAAAACTGTTAATGCGATACCTTCTTTACCTAATAAATCTGTACGATTTACATTAGAGACATAGCCATCCTCTTTTTTGGCGGAGTCAAACAGAATCATTCGATTAAATAAAACCATTTTTTTGCCCAGGACCTTAATCATAAAAAATAGGACTGCAATCGAAATACAAATGGCAATAAAAATGGAGATTCCCATATTCAATGGATTTTCTCCTGCTAAAAACAGACTTGCTATTAATGCAGCCAATCCTAGTGTGCCTGAAATGGCTCCTGGAAGAAAAAATTCTAAGAAAATGAGCATGATTCCTACGGCAAATAACATGATCGTTCCGAAACCAGCAAGACCAGCTTGAAAATGTCCATAAAAGAAAAGAAGTAGAGCAAATAAACCTATGAATCCTGATATTCCAAACCTTGACGAAAACAACTCATAGACAATAGCCGCTCCTGCAATCGTTAATAGCAGTGTTACAACGATTGGGTTCGTTAGAAACTCAACCATAATTACCCTCCCTTCATGTTGACACTATGTATACGTTTTATATCCAAATAAGTTTCAAATTTTCCAAAACAATGAAAAACCGCAAGCTAAACGCTTGCGGCTTTGGTTGTCAGAATAATTATGAAAGGTGTTGTTGTACAAATTTATTTACAAGTGAACCGTCTGCTTTACCTTTTACTTTAGGCATAATCGCAGCCATCACTTTTCCCATATCCGCTTTTGATTTTGCACCGACTTCAGAGATTGTTTCTTTAACAATTTCTGACAACTCTTCTTCGGAAAGCTGCTTCGGTAAATACAGTTCGACGATAGCCAACTCTGCACGCAATTTATCAACAAGGTCTTGACGACCTGCTTTATCAAATTCATGGAGGGATTCTTTGCGTTGCTTTACTTCGCGAGAAAGGATTGTTAACTCAGTTTCATCGGAAAGCTCTTTTGTACCAAGCTTAATCGCTTCATTTTGCAATGAAGCTTTTACCATCCGAATCGTTGTGAGTTTGTCTTTTTCCTTATTTTTCATCGCTTGTTTCATGTCATTGTTTAAACGCTCGAGAAGACTCATTAATTACACCCTCTCTTAGAACTTACGTTTTCTTGCTGCTTCAGACTTTTTCTTACGCTTTACACTTGGCTTTTCGTAGAATTCGCGCTTTCTTGCCTCTTGCAAAGTACCAGTTTTTGATACTGTACGTTTGAAGCGACGAAGAGCATCTTCAAGCGATTCGTTTTTACGAACGACGGTTTTAGACATTCTCTTTCCCTCCCTCCGAAACACAACACACTTACATTCAATCCATGTACCTTGCAATTATAATATATCATAGAAACGAGGTCAACTGTATTTCTAGAGTTGAAACGAGCTTTTGATATTTTTATGCATTTATCCACCAATTTTTTGAACAACCCACCATAAATCTGGCATGTCCTCTTCCCAAAGGCATACAATTAAGGGAGGGGGAGAAGACATGCTATACATACTATTATTTATATTATTTATCTTATTATTTATCTTTGGCATGACCATTATAAGGTTTGGATTATTTAACCTATCAGGTAATAAACTAAAAGGATGGTTAACCAAACTTACAAGTACACCATTAAAAGGTATGGTGACAGGGACGTTTGTAACAGCATTATTACAGAGCAGTTCAGCAGTCATGGTGATCACGATTGGACTAATATC
>JAPSKD010000057.1 GCA_031177865.1 Bacillus sp. (in: firmicutes)
AGTGTTTTTTAAATGATTTCTTAAGGCAGTAGGGTGAGACCTATTGCTTTTTTTTATATAGTTGTAACCGTTGAACCAATCGATGAGATACACATCCTCCAGCATGGGGCAATTATCCGGAAGCGGCAGGATTAAGACATTTGGCGTCTGAAGTGGACAATATTGAAGAGGGTGTTCACAATTTAAAAGCAATGCAAGGGAAGTAAAGGAAATATGGATAGACCCATGGACACAAAAGAAATTTACCTTTATTGCGGATCCAGATGGGCTGCCGATAGAACTATATGAATGTCATGGCAAGCTAGGTGTGTTAATCGTCATCAAACATTTCACCGAGATACGCTGCGTGGTCAAGGTACTGTAAAACAAATTCATCTAAGGTCATGGGAATATTGGTATCTTCTAACCAATAATCATAACTTATTGCAATCGTTTTTTTGATAAAATCGTTGCCTAGCCACTTTTGGGCTAATGGATGTTGAAAACTGGAGAGGACTTCATTTACATCGTGAATACTGGTTATCATCAACACCCCCTATAGATTGCCTTTTTTTAGTATATGCAAAAGCGTTCCATTAAGAGGTAAAAATGGAGAATTAACTTTATTGTTATATTTTAGAAAAAGGGATGAGAATGAATTGGATCGTAATGTAACGACCTATATCTATATTTACGCCGGTTATGAGGATGAACGCTCCTTGCGTGCTCTGGAGATGCGCTCATTGTTTGGGGCGGAATCAGAAACGAATATCTTGGAAAGCACTGTAGGAATTGAACCCAGTCGTAGTCCGTTTATAAAGGAGAGAATTGGTGTGATTTTTGAAGGAGAGAGTTTTGGGGAACTTCTCGAAAAATTAGCAGCCTTCCAAGTAACCGGAGAAACGTTTAAAGTGATTTGTGTGAAAAATGGCGAGGATACATTTGAAAATCGGCGGACAATTGAGCGAGAAGCAGGCCAACGGATTAAAGGTGTAGCTGATATTCGAAATCCACAGCGCTTGTTAGCTGTCATGCATGTAAATGGCAGGTGGGTTTTTGGTGACTATTTGAAAAGTGAGTCTGTTTGGTTTCGCCATCAGCAGAAGCCGCATCAGTACTCCACTGCGCTCAGTACACGCGTGGCGAGGGCAGTGGTGAATATCGCCATACCGAACCCAACTGGAATAAAGGCTATTGATCCTTGCTGTGGAATAGGGACCGTACTCATTGAAGCGCTGTCGATGGGGATTGATATCGAGGGAAGTGACAATAACCCTGTTATTCTCGCCGGAACAAGGGAAAACATCGCACACTTTGGATTTACTGGAGAAGTAAAGTTTAAAGACATGCGTGATATCACCGACCATTATGATGTCGCGATTATCGATTTACCCTACAACTTGTGTTCAGTTATATCTCCTGACGAGCAGCTGGAAATGCTCCAAAGCGCACGAAGGTTTACGGACAAAGTTGTCGTCGTAACCGTGGAATACATTGATAAGATTCTGATGGAAGCTGAATTTGAGATTGTTGACCGGGCAATTGCGAAAAAAGGGATATTTTCGCGTGAAGTGATTGTTTGCAGCTAAGATAGAGAGTAAAAAAGTGTAGAGTTTTACAGGCTCTACACCTTTTAGTGTTTTTTTTATCATTTAGCTTTGTTGAATTTTATTCTTGATTATTAGGACAGCGTTTAAAAGGTCGATGAAGGACAAATCAGGAATGTTCCCAGTAAGATTAGTCCTTCATAGGCGTGATGAAGGACAAATCAGAAGAGCTCTCATTGAGATTAGTCCTTCAAAAGGAGTTTTGTGAGATAAATCAACATCTAGCTTTAACAAAGCACATAATTTAAAGGTCCTCTCCATTCGTAGCAATAATCTGCTTATACCAATCAAAGCTTTTCTTCTTAATCCTTTTATTCGAGCCTTGCCCTTGGCTGTCGCGGTCAACATAAATGAAGCCATAGCGTTTTTTCAGCTCAGCCGTCGAGGCACTTACAAGGTCGATTGGCCCCCATGAGGTATACCCCATGATTTCGACCCCATCCCCGATGGCATTTTTCATTTCCTTAATATGCTCGCGTAGGTATTCAATGCGATAATCATCGTTGATGGTACCGTCTTCTTCCACTTTGTCGACTGCACCAAGTCCATTTTCAACGATAAATAATGGTTTTTGATAACGATCATATAACTGGTTACATACCGTTCTTAAACCTTTCGGGTCGATTTGCCAACCCCACTCTGAGGCTTTTAGATAAGGGTTTTTTACACCTTCAAACAGATTTCCAGCTGTTTTAGCTTCCTCATGCTCAGGTGCCGTACTCGCCACAAAGGACATATAGTAGCTAAAGCCGATGTAATCAACCGTATTTGCTTGTAGAAGCTCTAAATCGCCATCTTCCATTTTGATATCGATATTATTTTCGATAAAGTAATTCGACATATAGGTTGGATAATAGCCTCTTGATTGTACATCGGAAAAGAATAATGTTTTTCGATCCTGTGTTAAGGCTGCGAACATATCCTCTGGTCTAGAGCTGTACGGGTAGGTGATCATGGACGCAAACATACAACCGATCTGCGATACCGGAATAATTTCATGCCCGGCTTTTACAGCGAGAGCACTCGCAACAAATTGATGATGGGCCGCTTGGTAAATGTCCTGTTCGTTCTTTTGCCCATTTTCGAAAAGTAGCCCGCCGCCTGTAAACGGTGCATGAAGGAGAACGTTAATTTCATTAAAGGTCATCCAAAATCTTACCTTGTCTTTATAGCGGGTAAAGATGGTTCGGGCAAATTTTTCATAAAAATTAACCACTTGACGATTTTTCCAACCGCCGTAATTTTTAACAAGCCCAAGCGGCATTTCATAGTGAGAAATCGTCACAACGGGCTCAATATTATATCGGCGTAACTCATCAATCATATCATCGTAAAATTGCAAGCCCTTTTCGTTTGGCTCTTGGTCATCGCCATTAGGAAAAATGCGTGTCCAAGCGATTGAAAAACGAAACGCCTTGAATCCCATTTCGGCGAATAATGCAATATCTTCTTTGTATTTATGGTAAAAATCGATACCCTCATGATATAAATTAAATTGAGTCATTGAAAAATCAGGAGAACTCATAATCCCATTCGGTGAAACATCTGCAGTGGATAGCCCTTTTCCGTCTTCTTGATAGGCACCCTCCAATTGGTTAGCCGCTACGGCCCCGCCCCATAAAAAACCATCTGGGAATTTTCTTGTTTGTGAACTCATCCCATTCACCCCTTCACGTAATTTGCATAAACATTTTTTCGAACCTTTAATGAGTCTCAGGCGATTATGTTGTCCTAGCGGAACACCTCTTTACTTCGTTTTCAACTCAAATAATCGATCACCAGCTTTTATTTGCTTTTGGTCCGTTATAATCGGGGATTGATAGTGAGCGGTATTGGTCACAATCACTGGGGTAGTGACAACATATCCTGCCCCTTGAATACCTGTAATATCAAATTCAATCAGTAGCAGACCTTTTTCTACTCGCTCTCCTTGAGCGACCTGTGAGGTAAAAAATTTACCTTCGAGTTGTACGGTATCCATTCCAATATGGATTAATATTTCTGCACCATTGTCTGAGGTAATCCCAATCGCATGGTTGGTTGGGAAAAGCGCTGTGACTGTACCAGAAATAGGGGAGAACAACTTTCCTTCAGAAGGTTCTATCGCAACACCCTGTCCAAGTGCACCAGAAGCAAAGGCCTGGTCTTTAATTTCAGAAAGAGCTTTTACTTCACCAGTGAATGGGCTAAAAAGAACCTCACTGCCCTGAATCGGATTTGATTTAGTTTGGCCAGTAGGTTTGGTTTCATCTGTTTTCGTATTTTGGTTCGATGTATTATTTTTCCCCATTCCAAACAGCCAAGTTAAGATGAAGCCGACGATAAACCCGACAATCATCGCGACGATTGATCCCCAGAATCCAGCATCCAGCCCTCCTTTAGGACTGATATAGGTAGGGATTCCGAAGATACCCAAGCCCCCAACCATATAGATTTGCGAGCCCATAAAGCCTAAAATGGCACCACCTACTGCACCACCGATACAACTGATAATAAACGGTCTTTTTAGAGGTAGAGTAATCCCATAAATGGCCGGCTCCGTCACACCGAAAATACCGGAAATAAAAGCGGGTAAACTCAATGATTTTATTTTCTGATCCTTGGTCCTTAACCAAACGGCTAGTACGGCACCAATCTGAGCGAAGGAAGCTGCAAACATCGTACCAAGGACGGGGTCTGCGCCGTGGACGGTAAGATTGTTAATCGCAATAGGGACAAGACCCCAATGTAGTCCAAAGATAACAAATACTTGCCATAAACCGCCGACAAAAAGCCCTGCAATCATCGGGCTGAGATTATATAACCAAAGGGTAGCTTGACCTAAAAGGACACCCGCCCAAGTGGCGATTGGTCCAATGACAAGAAACGTTATCGGAACAACAATCAACAGAGTCAAAAAAGGTACAACGAATGCCTTGACCACATCCGGTATGACTTTTTTGAAAAATTTCTCTACTTTTGCTCCAAAATAAGCGGCTAAGATAATTGGGATAACCGAAGAGGCATAGCTCATTAGAATAACCGGTATCCCTAAGAAAGTAATATAAACGGGTGACTGAAAAACACTCCCCGAAAATAAAGTGGTAATAGGGTCACCCGTTGTTAACGTTGTTAAGGTTGGATAAACCAGAGAGGCACCAATCGCCATCCCGATAAAGTGGGATCCACCGAATTTTTTGATGGCGGTGTAGCCTAAGAAAATTGGGAAGAAATAAAACAAGGAGTCACCGATTGCGTTTAAGATATGATAAGTTCCTGTGGTATTTTCTAACCAGCCTAGTGCGACGAACAGGGCGACTAACCCTTTGATCATCCCGGTTGCGGCTAACACTCCAAGAACTGGGGTGAAAATACTAGAAATAATATCGATAAAACTTGATTTTTGTTTGTCACCGCCATCGTCCTCATCGACAGGCGACTGTGATTGGAAACCACCTACATTTACAACAGCTTTGTATACATCTGGCACATGATTCCCAATAACCACTTGGTATTGGCCGCCGCTTTTCATCACGGTGACAACGCCTTCCATGTTTTTTATCGCGTCCGTATTCGCTTTTCCTTCGTCCTTCAATTTGAAGCGTAAACGAGTAATACAATGTACGACGCTATTCACATTTTCTTTACCGCCGACATTTTGTATGATGTCTTTTGCTAATTGTTCATACTTCATCCCAACACCTTCTTTCCTCTGTTTTTTTACAATAAAAAAACCCGTATTCCCTTTGAGCACACAAGTGTAGTGTGTTTCAAAGAAATACAGGTTATTCTGATGGTTTATTCTTTAATAGACAACGACTGGCTGGTAGACACTGAGGTTATCATAAACGGCTTTCATCACACTAGGGGATACGTTGATGCAGCCACCGGATCCTTGTGTAAGATAGGCGTTGTTGTTCCAGTTTGTTCGCCAGCTGGCGTCGTGGAATCCTTGTCCGCTGTTTGTAAATGGTGCCCAATAATCGACTTGGACGGAATAGTCCGGTTTGCCGACAGCACTGCCCTTAAGTGTGTAAGGTGTTCGTTTAAAGAGAATATACCATACACCTGGTGAAGTATCTTCACCCGTACTGTGTTTGCCGGTAACTACATTTGTCGTTAATACCAAATTTCCATCTCTGTAAAGCCAAATACGCTGTTCGGCAATGGATACTTCAGCATAGGTACCACCAATGCCATTGTTGGCAATCGTTTCGTAACCATAGCCCTCTTTGTTCCAACCGTTTCCGTGGATATTAGAAGCAGAAACAGATGTTTCCCCGTTTTCAAAAGCGGCTTGAACGAGTGCTGTTTCTTTTTCAACATCCAGAGCCCAGCCATAGCCTTCACCTTTAACCGATATCACAGAGCCTGAGTGGGTCGTAAAGGTGAAATCTTTCCCTAATGTGGATTGAGTGTTATTAATTTCCGTAATTTTATTTTTAATCGTGCTTGGATCGATTGAAACTTTCATATCAGTGGACACAGAGGCATTTTGAATAACTTCACTGCCCTTTAACGAATAAACTTTATCCTGTACCTTATAGTCAACACTCTGTTGAAGGAGAGCTTGCAGTTTTTTCTCTTGGTCTTTTACCATTTGACTGTCTTCCTTGAATGGTTGAAGGTAGATAGGATTCAGATGGACCTCACTCGTAAATGGCTGTTTTTCATAATCTTTTAGTAGACTAGGAATATCGTATTGAGTACCATCAACACCATTTATGATCGTAATTTTTCCTTCTTGTAAGGTTACCTTCGCATCTTTAGGGGCTTGTAAATTCTCATTCATTGCGTTGAGTTTTTGTTCCAGCTCGTTTTTCAAGCTAACATTACGATATTCGTCCTGTTTGCTTGGCGTTAAGGTATAATCCTTTGCTTTAAATGAAGGAAATAATGTCCACTGGTTTTTTAATAATTTTTTAACTCCAGGGAGATCCTCCTCAGTAAAGCCCATCTGCGAATCCTTTCCGTCTATTAATAGGTCATTTCCAATATAGACATCATTTTTTAAAACAGATGTTTGTAATGTTTTGAGAGCCTCGTCAGCAGTTAAGCCGCTAACTTTTATGCCATTAATCGATATATTCGCATTGAAATGGTTTGCCTGGTAATAGCTAATCCCCGACAATAACAGTGCAATCATAATGCCAATGATTGCTGACATGAGCTTCCAATTTTTGTACCACTGCGTTTTGTTGTTCCGTGAATGGTTAATTTCCCCAATACTTTGTTCTAAAGCATTTCCCACAATTGTTCCCCCCACATACCTTTGGATCTAATCTTTATTCTACCATGAATTTCCAAGTATTTTACATTAATATTAATCTTTCATGACAATTTTACAAGATAATATAGCCTAAACTTTGTCGTAATTTGTATAAATTTTATATATATATTTTTTCTAAAAAGTGGTAACGAATCAATCGATTAATTCGATACATGCCTGGCACAAAGAATATGGGCAGAAATTAGGGAAATAATAGGAAATATCTAGTTTTTTAAGGAGTTTTCCGACATGAGTTTCTCGAATAAAGTGGGGCAGCTTTCTGATGATTTTGAGAAAAATATAAAAATGGTAGAAGAGCATTTTTGCCATACAGAAGATTTAATGAAAAAAGAGCTTCTTTTTTCGAAACAGAAGTGTGTCATTCTCTTCCTTGACCCCTTGGTGAAGAAGGAACTTCTCCAATCCTCTATTATCGAGCCTCTTTTAGAAGGGGAAATCGATGGGATTGAACAAATTGTTCATGCGGCAGAAGTAAAAAAGACCACCTTGATTTCAGAAGTGGGGAAACAATTATTAGATGGATTCTGTGTGATTTTGCTAGAAGACGATTCCCAAGCCTATACTGCTTCAGTAGGAGGAATAGAAGGCAGGTCCATTGAAGAACCGAATAATGAGCGGAGTATAAAAAGTTCTCATGATGGATTTGTTGAAGAGTTTAGCTCAAATCTGCAGCTTTTGCGCAAGAGAATGAAAAGTCCGTATTTAAAAGTGAAATATTTTACAATCGGAAACCTTACCCATACGAAAGTGGGTATGGTATATCTAGAAAATTTAGCGAATAAAGAGCTTGTTGACGAAGTAGAGCGGAGAATAACTTCGACTGAAATCGATCAGCTTTATTCGACTGGAGATTTAGAGGAGCTGATTGAAGACCATCCTTTTTCACCTTTTCCGCAAAATTTAGCAACAGAAAGACCTGACAGAGCTGTGTCCTATCTAGCTGATGGAAAAATCATCATCATTGTGGATGGAAGTCCTCGCGTGTTAGTCGTTCCGATTACTTTTTTTGCTTTCTATCAGGCACCGGATGACTATAATAGCCGGTGGCTGGTAGGTTCTTTCTTTCGAATTATTCGTATCTTTAGCTTCATTGTCGCGATTAGTTTGCCAGCTATTTACATAGCGATTGTTTCCTATCATTCAGAGGTCCTTCCAATTGGAATCCTATACTCCATCCGGACTTCCTTAGAGTATGTCCCCTTTCCGCCTTTTGTGGAGGCTTTAACGATGCAAATCATTTTGGAACTATTAAAAGAGGCTTCGATTCGCTTGCCATCACCTATCGCTCAAACCATCGGGATTGTCGGGGGATTAGTCATTGGGACAGCTATAGTAGATGCCCATATTGTATCGAATATGATGATTGTGGTAATCGGGTTTACCGCCATTGCCTCCTTTGTGGCGCCGATCAATGAAATGGGGACGAGTGCAAGGTTGTTAGGATTTCCGACTATGATTGCTGCAACCCTGTTTGGGTTTTTTGGGATTGTCTTCGTGTTAATGTTACTCTTTATGCATTTAAGCAAACTAGATTCTTTTGGGACGCCCTATTTTTCACCGTTCGCACCATTAAAAAAAGAAGAGCTAAAGGATTCGTTCATCCGGCTGCCTTTATGGAAATTAAATACTCGTCCGACTGACGCAAAGCCAGCTTATGCGAATCAACAAGGGAGAGCAAGGGCATGGAAAAAGAAATGATGAATAATCAGATAACCAAATTTCAGTTGTTTTTTTTATTGATACAAAGTCAAATTGGTGTCGCTCTTTTATCCTTGCCGCATGCAGTACAGGAAAGTGCGAAAGGAGACGGGTGGATCTCTACGATTATTGCAGGATTAGCGGTTCAAGTTATACTGGTCGTTTATTGGCAATTGTTAAAACGATTCCCGACCCTTATGTATACAGAAATAACCAAAAAGGTAGTCGGTAGTTTTTTAGGAAAATTCCTAAATAGTTTCATCTACATGAATTTCATTCTTGTCGGGGGCTTAGCAACGATTTTATTTATTAAACTTATCAATTTATGGTTATTGCCTTTAACGCCTGGATGGATGATCTCTGCATTGATTTTGACTGCCTGTATTTATTTAGCTAGTAGTGATTTAAAAATCATTGCAAGATTCTTTGTCCTGTCTACCTCCTTAATTCTATTATTATGGTTTACATCTGTATTAAGCTGGTTTAGCCCGAAGGAATTTCAATATGTGCTACCGCTGGGTGGTTCAGGAATGAAAAATATTTTAATAGGAAGTAATAACTCGCTTCTCGCCATGTTAGGATTTGAAGCGCTGCTTTTTTTCTTCCCGTTCATTATTGAAAATAAAAAGGGCGTATTGAAAACGGTATCGATGGCCAACCTTTTTATCACTCTTTTTTACACATACTTTATTTTTATTACCCTCATCAGTTTTAGTACCGATCAGCTGGCTCAAATGAGGGAACCGATTTTAAATCTACTTAGAGGAATATCCTATAATATGATTGACCGGGTCGACCTTATTTTTCTGTCCGTATGGATGGTGCCGATGGTCACTTCGATTATTACCTATTTATTCGCTGCAAGTAAAAGTTTGAATCTAAAAAAAAAGAATTACCCAAAGGCTGTCATACTAAATGGATGTATTCTTTTTTTGATTACCTTGATTCCTAACGAAGATGCCATCATTACTTTGTTTAACCAATATGTTTCCTATTTAAGTTATGTAGTCGCATTTTTGATTCCTACTTTGTTATTAATTCTTTCATTCCTGATGAAAAAACATGAAATGAGTGAATCATGATGAGAAAAATCTGCCTCGTCATTTTATTGGTACTCCCCATCATGCTGACGGGGTGTTGGGACCAGCGGCTCTTAGTAAACCGAACATTGGTGAATGGGGTAAGTTTCGATGTGACGGAAGATGGTAAGATAGCAGCAGCGGTGAGAGCGTTAAATATACAAAGTAAGGGTGGCGGCTTATTCGAAATCCAGGATGAACTAGTTGAAGCCAAAAGACCCACCCCCGTTGGTTTGGGATTAGATTTAGATAGTAAAATTCCGGGTGAACTGGATGCGAGTAAAGCGCATGTAGTCATAATAGGGGAAGACCTAGCGAAAAAGGGAATTCATCCTTTGATTGAGTTCTTTTATCGAAATCGGGAATCTTATTTGTCTTCCAAAATTGTGATTGGTAAAGGAACGGGGAAAGAGATACTATCTGTGGAAAAAGAAAAAAGCCCCATTGCTTTCGCCATTTTGCAATTACTTGAAGGTGCCGAAGCGGATACGGTCATTCCTGAAAAAAGTACCTTCACGGTTTGGAATAACATTTTAGATCCCGGCAAGGATATGGTGTTAACGTATCTTGAACGAGTCGAGTCGGATAAGGTAGCAGTTGCTGGAGTTGCCTTATTTAACGGTGATAAATATACAGGTAAAACAATATCAAAGGACAAAAGTGGTATACTATTGTCCTTAATGAATCAATTAAGCAAAAACAATAGAATGGCATTAATACTCGGTTCAAAAAGCGAAGGGCGTTCAATTTCTTTTGCCACTAGAGATTTAAGACGGAACCTAGAAGTCCAAGTGAAAAAGGATGAAAAAATCACTTGTAAAATTGATGTCAAAATGGATATTGAAATCATCAGCTATCCGCAAGATTTTAATAATGAAATCAATGTAAAAAAACTAAATCAAGATCTTTCTGATGAATTCACTAAGAAGGCTAAGGAGATTACCAACACTTTAGTAAAGGCTAATTGTGATGCGTTTGGGATTGGCCGTCGTATCTCCAGCTCCCACCCTGAACTATGGCAGAAAATTAATTGGGACCAGGAATATAAAAATGTTCATATTGAGCCTGTGGTTAAGGTAAACATCATCAAAACCGGCAATGTTTATTAATATCATGACCTTAATCGCTGGGTAGTAAAACAGAAAAAGTTGCAAATTTAAAGAGGTTGTCAGCTGCTGACAACCTCTTGTTTTATAAAAAACAGCAACAAGGGACTGGCTGCTTTTTTTTACAATGTCACTATCTACGTTCAATGGTTGAAGGTATATAGAATTTTTACTGCCGAAACGTTGCTAGTTATCAGCTGTATCTAAAGATATCGGCGTAAATTACTATTGTATTAGTTGACTAAGGAGAATGGTAAATATTTCCCAGGATGAAACGACTATTATTTTTAGGAAAGCATTTAAATAACATGGGTATTTTGTCATTTTCTTGGGTATTATGTAAAAATATGTATTACTAATTATTTACCAAATAGGAAAATAATGTTATAAATGTTCTGGGGAAGGACGAAACAGAGAGACAAATAAGGGGGAAATTAGTATTATGGAAACTTTAGTAATTGCAAAATCTAACTCAATGACTCTGACAAAAAAACAAATCATGCAAGCCGCACTTTATGTTCTTGCGGTAGGTACAGCAATCTTCTTTACAAAATCAGTACTATTAGCAGCACTACTATGTGTTAGTGTTTCTACTGCAACTAGAATTGCAGCTGCTGCGTACACTGCGTACAAAGCTGGCAGAAGCATTCGTGCAGCTGTTGCAGTATTCACAGGACCTGGCGCTCTTGCTTGGATGGCGGTTGACTTCCTAATTGGCTGGGGTATCGGACGAGTATTCTCTAGCGGTTGGTTAATTAACGCATAATCTAGAATAAAAGGGTGCTACTGTTCTTCCCCCCTTTCCATCTGGATCAACTGCAATACACTTTTAAATAGAAAGGTTAGTCACAACGATGTCTATTCTAAAATCTAAGATACTATCAATTATTTTTCTTATCGTTATCATTATCTGTTCGTCATTGCCGGCATTAGCTCAAATTAAACAAGAATCAGGGGAAACGTTGACGATTGGGTATGTTGTAGTGATTATGACGGGTATTTCATCCGTGGTGACCATCGCTTTTACCTACTTATTAAACATCATATTTTTAAGGTTTTTTGCACAAGTCCCAATGAAAAACAAGACGGTTATTTTTAATTTTATTATTCTATCTATCGTTGTTAACGTGATTGTCGTTTGTGTATTAACGTTAGGTCTTAATATCACTACTCCTTGGTTGATTCTAATCAATCCTTTTTATTTTATTTGCCAGTACTTTTTCTACAGCTATCTTACGAAAGTGGAACAATGCAATAACAGACGGGTAATGTATTACTTGGTAACGTGTTTTGCCTTCACGATAATAGGACAATTTATAACACCCTAAGTTTGAAGAACAGAATCCTTATTAAAGAGTTGTGGGGGTAAGAGAAAAGATGCTGAGTTCCTTTATACATGTGCTTCAATACAAAATGTTATTGGGATATAGAGAATTTGAAGGAAAATATGGTAAGTATATTCCTTTTCTGAACAAGAAACTTTACTATTTTTCAATAATGCTAAGGATTACGCTGCTATTGATTATGTTAGAGATTACTACACTATTTTTTGAAAAAAATTTATTCAAAATGGAAACGGCATATATTGTCGTCCTTTGTTTTTTAGCGTTTAATTTGATTGTTTTGACCCCAGCCTTAAAAATTCAGGATGAAAAGTATAGGATTTTCTCTTTTTTCCTGGGTGGGTTATTTAATGAGGAAGAGAAGAGGAAAAACAACAGAGTTTTAATTCTTTATGCTTGGTCTTACCATGTTTCAGTTTTTTTTATTTTTATCCTTTTTATTTTAAAAACCCTACATAACATCGAAAATGGAAACTTTACTGGTAATCTGTTGTTTCACACGAATATATTATTGGCCATTGGTCTTGTCATTTTAATAGAATGTCAAAAATATTTCATTAAATACCATTCTATTGGCATTAACGGGAAGAAAAGCAGGAATTTGAGCAGTTATTTGCTGTTTTTCTTAGGCATTCTGGTGGTACTGTTCATAAAAATGTATCATATTGACCTATTCTCGTATTTCTCCAAAGGGTTGGAGGGAGTTTACTCTAGTCTTGCGGCCATCATCTATAAAGAGCATTCTACATCCCTCAACAGTATCGTGTTGCTCGGATTAATTGGTACTTACATACTTCTTTTTAAAGGGAATTTATTAACACGATATGAGTGGAATCGGTTTAGTCACAATAGTAAGGAAACAACAAAGATTGTTGCCACTCTTCGTAAAAAAGGAAACCCGCTTGTCTATGATTTTATCCAAAGAGAAGTGATTGGCAAGCTGAATATGGTTCCGCTGGCTTTAATGATTTTGTTATCGATTGAGATTTCTCCATTAAAGAAGAACCTGATTCTTACCGTAATCATCGGATTTTTATTTACCCAATATAATCAACGTTACTATCTTAAGCATTCCTTTTTGAACTATATAAAAATGTGCGGTCATTCTAAAAGGATTATCATCAAAGTACTTTATCAGCTGATTCCGCTGCAGCTGTTGATTCTTACATTTTGCAGTTTATTGTTAAATGGCATCAGTCTATCATCTTTCATGTATTTATTCCTAAATATTAGTGTTTTCACTTTCAGTTTACTAATAAATACAGGAATTTATATCGTTGGAATCAGCCAAAAGGAAGTTAATTACGAAAAAAGTAATATGGTGGAATTGATTTCGGGCATTTTCTTAATTACACAATTTATGATTATTGTTTTGGGGAGTTTTTAACGATGAGTATGACATTTTCATTTCAGCAAATAGGTAAAATTTTTCTTTCATTCTGGTTTGCTCCTGCACTGTTACTGATTATTAGTATCTTCGTGCTTCAAGATCATTCTGGCAGCAGCCAGGCACCGCTAGAAAATGAGGTAGGTCTTTGGACCATCATTTCACGAAATGTCACTGTATACGCGGCAATTTTTCTATTAGGTTTTTTACATAAAACCCTTCCATTTATTCTGTATTACTATAATTCAGTAGTGTTTGCTTTCTATTTGAGTGTATCGATTGAAACGAATGGCACCATTTATTCATTGATAAAGGTACTTCCACATGGGATATTGGAAATCTTATCATTTGCACTGATTACTTATTTAGCCTATCAGATTAAGAATACTAAACTCAGAAAAAAAGAAAGCATTTATCTTGTTTCTGGTTTGGTGATGCTTCTTGCAGCTGCATGCATTGAGCGCTATATCAGTCCAATGTTCTAAGGAGGAGGTATTTTTTATGAAACTAAAAGACATATCGAAAAAATATGATAAACTGCTTTTTTCCAATATTCATTATGAATTTGAGAAAGGCTGCATTTATAGTATTTTTGGAAAGAACGGTATTGGTAAAACAACCCTGCTGAATATTATGACAGGCCACTTACAGCCTGATGGTGGAGTAATCGAATATCAAGGGGATCTAGATGGCATTATGTTTATCGCTGAAAATACCATTCCTTTTGAATTTATTACGGGAGCAGAATTCATAGAGGTAACATTAAAGTTTAAAGAGATTAATATAGAAGAAGAAAATATTAAAGCTTTATTTCGTAAGTTTGAAATGCCGGATGACTATGATAAACCGATCATGACTTATTCCAAAGGGATGAAATACAAGCTTCTACTTATGTTGGTCATCTTAACGAATCCACAAATTCTTGTCCTTGATGAACCGCTGATTGAAGCGACCTCGTTACGTTGGAGAAAATTCGGCCTATTTTTGAAGAATATAAAAAGGATCATATCATTATTTTCACCACGCATGTCCCGAACATCGCGTATAAACTTAGTGACAAGGTCCTTTATCTGACACCAGATTCGATTATTGAAGTAGATAATTCCTTTGAATCTCCTAATCAGATAGAAGAGTATATTTACAACCTTATGGTAGTGGAGGCATAGAGATGAAAAAGAGAATTTATAGCATTATCACTATTCTAATAGCATTGTTAACGTTTAATGTGACATATAGACAACTAGATTATAGTCTAAAGTTTTCTATTATCTTAACAGCGGTGATGATCGTTGCTCTTACGGTAATAACAGATCAATTTCTTTTGAAAAAGAAACATAAGGACTATGCGAAAGGTTAAAGACATGACCAATAAGCAAAAAAAGATAATGGTATCTGTCATCGTGGTGTTTTCATTTGTATGGGCAGGATTGATTGGATGGAAAGTTTTATCTGAGAAGAAGGCAGAGGCACAGCAAGAATCTGGAGCACAGTATAGTCTTTACTCAATTCCATCGTTTCCAAAAGTATTCTTGGAAGGGGATCTTCAACATACCCAGAAAGAAAATTTTTACCCTGACGCTAGCAGGGGTCTGATTGATAAGATAAATGTTACGGATCAGCAGGCAGTTGAAAAAGATCAGGTACTGTACACCTATAAAAATGAGCAGGCGATTGAACAATATGAAGATTTGAAAATTCAATTAGAATCGCTCGTTGAAACACAAAAACAATTGAAAAAGCAATTGGCTAAGGCTTCTTCGGTTCAAATCGCAACGACTCCAGTCGGTGATGAACCTTTTATGTCGCCATCTGATAACACAGAAGAAATGAAGAATACCATTACATCGCAAATAAATGAGAATGCATCACAGCAAAAACGTCTAAATGTACAACTCAACAACCTTAATGGAAAGCAATATAGTTCTGTCACCGCTCCTTTTCCAGGAATCGTTTCTATTGGCAAAAGTGGAAATGAAGGAGAGCAGGAGCCTATACTGCTGAGTCTTACAGCTCCTGCACTTCAAGTGGTAGCATATGTATCGGAAAAGGATAGACAAAGAATCCATAAAGATCAGCTAGCGACTATTTTGATATATGGAACGGGGCAGGAAATAGAAGGGAAGATTCGTGAGATAGGAGATTTTGTTTCACAAGGCAGCCTTTCCACAAGCGGAACACAAGGAACAGGTGCGAATCTTTCTCAATACCCTGTATACATTGACATCCCTCAACAAGAGGGACTTTATGCGGGCTATCATATTCAGGGGACCGTTATCCCTGATAACGAGCTTCCTAAAATTCCAAAAACCTCTATTATAACAGTGGATAGTGGTAGTTATGTCTGGGAGGTTGTGGATGGGAAAGCCAAAAGGACCCAAGTTGATATACAAGACTGGAACGTGAAGTATGTCTTGGTTAAGAGCGGGCTTCGTCCTGGTCAAATCATTATCCGCGAGGGAGTAAATGACATTAAAGAAGGTGACAAAATTGACATCTCTTCTCTTAAAAATTGATCAGCTGCGTAAAATCTATAAACAAGATGATCAGGATCATCTCATTCTTAAAGATCTTGATTTTACTGTGAAAAAGGGTGCCTTTGTTGTGATCATGGGTAAATCAGGCAGTGGGAAAACATCCTTGTTAAATGTCATCGGCCTTTTGGATAGCTTTGATGGCGGCAGCTATCTATATGATGGACAGGATGTTTCCTTGTTAAGTGACAATGATGGTTCCGACTTTAGAAATGAAAATATAGGATTTGTTTTTCAGCAATTTCACCTGATTGATTCCCTGACGGTGTTTCAAAATGTAGAGCTGCCTTTGATCTATCATGGCGGGTTTACTTATAAGGAAAGAGTAGAGATGGTAAAAGAAAGCCTAAAGGCTGTTGACCTTGAGCACAAGTTAAACAGTTATCCCAATCAATTATCAGGCGGCCAGCAGCAGCGTGTAGCCATTGCTAGAGCATTAGTTGGGAAGCCAAATCTGATCCTTTGTGACGAACCCACAGGTGCACTAGATTCAGAGACTGGTTTGCAAATCATTGATTTGCTGATACAACTTAATGAACAAGGAAAAACTATTATTGTCGTGACTCATGATGAGGACTTAAAAAGATATGCTTCCCAGTTTCTCTACTTGAAAGATGGCATTTTCATCGAGGGGAGCAGCGTATGAATGGTTGGGAATTGTTTCGGAGTGCACTCCTAAGCCTTCGCGCACATAAAATCAGGGTGCTGCTCACGATGGTTGGAATTATTGTCGGGATCAGTGCGGTCGTTGCGATTCTTTCCATCGGAGCAGGGCTGAAACAACAGGTCAATCAATCTTCTGATACGACGAGTGTCAACACGGTTAGAGTGATCTTTGAACCTGAAACGTTGAATTTTGCGGCCCCGGCTGCAGTTGCTTTTGATGAGCAGGATCTTAACGTATTAGAGGGAGTAGAAGGTGTCAAAAAAGTAGAGCGTGGGAACGAACTGTTTGGGGATTTATTTGGTCTGATTGGCGAGGCTGAAATCTTTGATAAAAGTACACTCTTAGCCATGGATATAAAAATGAATCCGAATATCAAAATGCTGACAGGGCGAAGGCTGACAGCAGAGGATAATGCGTTTGAAAATAAAGTGATTGTGCTTTCTAAAAAGCATGCCACTGATTTATTTGGTTCGGATCTTGAAGCAGCCATTGGAAAAGGCATTAAAATTAAAGGGCATTTCTTTGAAGTGATTGGTGTAACAAATGATAGCGGAGAAGAGACTTTAGCTACTTCGGACTATATACCAAAGTTTGCAAAGGATTTAATATATGAGAATGAGGATATATCTTCCATTGATGTTAAAGTAATGGAAGGCTTTGACCTAGATGTTGTGTTCGAGGAGATCAAAGCGGAGTTAAACCGGCTTCACCCCGATCTTGAGGGAGAGTATAAACAAGAAAATCCCGAAGATACAATCAAAGCTTTTCAGGATAACATTGGCGGGATTACAGGATTCATAGCTCTTGTAACTGGAATTTCACTATTTGTAGGCGGTATTGGGGTTATGAATATCATGTATGTTTCTGTTTCTGAACGTCGCCGGGAAATTGGAATACGGCGTGCAATCGGGGCAAAACGACGGACGATCCTTTTACAATTTCTCGTTGAAGCCGTTTTGATTACGTTGACAGGGGGTTTATTAGGAATACTCTTTGGCTACGGTACATCATGGCTTATAGGATTATTTATCCCGATAAAACCTGTTTTAACTGCTGGAATCCTATTGGGGTCTTCATTTACATCAATCGTTGTAGGTATTATCTTCGGAATTATACCAGCTATTAAAGCCTCAAATCTAAGTCCCATCAAAGCAATTTACCAATAAAGGAGGAAAATATGATTAAGGAAATCGTTAATCAACAAAGTAAAGACGTGTTAGGTGGATTTACGGCTACTTACGCAGACCCTATTTTGGCTCATGTAAACCCTAATCAGTTGCATAAAAATGATATTGTGATTGTCGTCAAAAGTGATCAATCCGTATGGGCTAAGCGAGTATCTCAAGAAGATGGCTGGCAGGAGATTACTAGAGATAATTTGAAGAAGAAGAAAAGTCCAATTATGCAAAAGACCTGTTTTTTTGAAATAAAAAAAGGTGAACTATCAGGAACTTACATTATTTCAGAAGATATAATTGCAAATGAACATTTTAGTAACGAAAAAGCTTATCTAGAATTTTTGGCAGAATAATGAGAGGTAAAAAAGTGTAAAGCTCCAGGCTTTACACTTTTTTGCTATGAAACTACTTATCCGTCTACTAAATCTGGGCAATATTTTCTAATCAGATTCGATGCTTTCGTTTGGCTGATGCCGAGGTCGTTTGCTACCTTTCTAGAGGATTTGTACGTTTGAAAGGATCTTCTGATAAAGGTCCTCTTCGTTTCATCAAGCGCTTTATCCAATGAGTTTGGAAGGGCAAGTTGTGTAACCTGTCCAACATTTTCATTGATAATATCGGGTATATCGGCCAGTTGAATAATAGAATTGCTTACAATCACTAAACGTTCAATTAAATTTTCAAGCTGCCGGATATTGCCTGGCCAGGAATAGTGAATAAGAATATTCAGGCATTCATCGGATATCACTTTATTTTCATTATATTTTTGATTAAATTTATTTAAAAAGTTGTAAATGAGCGGAACAATGTCTTCCTTCCTTTCAGATAAAGGCGGTAAATGAATATCAATCACATTCAAACGGTAAAATAAATCTTCGCGAAATGCTTTGTCTTTCACCATATCCGATAAGTTTTTATTTGTTGCTGCCATGATACGAATGTCCACTTTTTTTGTTTTATTGCTTCCGACAGGGATAAACTGTTTTTCCTGAATGACCTGCAGAAGTTTTGCCTGTACAGATAGAGGCATTTCCCCAATCTCATCTAAAAATAAGGTACCGCCATTAGCAGCCTCGATTAGTCCTTCTTTCCCCAATTTACTTGCACCGGTAAAGGCCCCTTTTGCATAGCCAAACAGCTCTGACTCTAATAACTCCTCAGGAATGGCCGCACAGTTGATGGCTAGAAATGGTCCAGTTTTTCGTTTACTTATTTTATGGATATGTTGAGCCAGCACGCTTTTTCCTGTTCCAGACTCTCCTAGAATAAGAATATTTGAATCTGTTGGTGCTACTTTTTTGCAAAACTCTAAGATACTCTTAATCTTGCCGCTATTTGTTATAATATGGGCTCCATTTGTAGTCTCATGAGTTGATATTGACTCAGCTATCTCTTCTTTTGCCTTCATCATTTTAATCGTTTCTACCTGAGTTGATGTGATAACGACGAGATCAATTTCCCCTTTTTCGTTTAATATTGGCACTGCTGAGGTCATTAACTCCGCCCCAATATTTGTCACCTGCCGCATATAACATGGCACTTTTCTTCTGTAAACCTCGGGTACAATAGAAGGCTTCCAATAACCTTTTTCAAACAATTCGACATTGAATTTTCCAATTACATCTGTTGGTTTAAGCCCATAGTGCTTTTCACAAACCTGATTGACATAAAGAATTCGCTTTTCGCCATCAAGGACGAAGATTTCGTCAGAGGAGTGGTCAAGAATTTTTAATAGAGTTTGTACAGTCATTTCAACATTGCCTGTGTGATTTGATATTTTCATCGGAAAGCCCTCTCTGTTTTGAAAGTGAGTTATTTTTGCTTCAAAATAATAGACTATGAGTTAATTTTAACTCATTTATTCACAATATTCAGCGAATTTTTACTAATTATCTG
Organism: Bacillus sp. (in: firmicutes); assembly: GCA_031177865.1. GTDB lineage: Bacteria > Bacillota > Bacilli > Bacillales > Cytobacillaceae > Neobacillus. The sequence goes on from JAPSKD010000057.1 coordinate 19,741, forward strand.
CATGTTTCTTGATTTAACAACATTGGCACAGTACTTGCATTAGAAAAGGTATGAGTCATTTATTAGTTTGTTTCTTTGGTGAATGGTGCAAGTTTACCAGAAAACAATTGGGAGGGAAGATATGGGAGAGCGGCTAGAAACATTTGATATTACCATTATCGGTGGGGGGCCAGTTGGTTTGTTTACTGCCTTCTATGCGGGGATGCGTCAAGCTTCCGTAAAAGTAATAGAAAGTCTTCCTCAATTAGGTGGACAATTGTCTGCGTTGTACCCAGAAAAATATATTTATGATATTGCTGGGTTTCCAAAGGTGAGAGCAGGCGAGCTCATTGATAATTTGATGACGCAGATGAATCAGTTTGAGCCGACTGTTTGCTTAGAGGAATCAGTTGAAAGTATCACCCGTCTTTCAGATCAGTCTTTTACGATCTTAACGAACAAAGGAACTCATTATACGAAAGCGGTCATTATTACTGCCGGAAATGGTGCATTCCAACCACGGAAGCTGAAACTATCGGGCGAAGAAAAATTTGAAAGCGCTAATATTCATTATTTCGTTCAGGATTTACGTCGATTTTCTGGACGAAGGGTTGCTGTATTTGGGGGTGGTGATTCTGCGGTTGATTGGGCGTTAATGCTTGAACCAATAGCAGAAAGAGTATCACTCATTCATAGGAGAGATAAGTTCCGTGCCCATGAACACAGTGTTGAATTATTGAAAAAATCAAAAGTGCAGGTTTTAACCCCGTATATTCCGGTCGAACTAATAGGAGAAAACAAGGTAGAAAAGGTGGTTTTGACAGAAGCGAATA
>JAPSKD010000408.1 GCA_031177865.1 Bacillus sp. (in: firmicutes)
AACAAGAACATCTTGAACAAGAACAAGTAACAGATAAAAAATCTGGATATGTGCACATTAAGAAATTTCATTTTATATTGATATTGTTTTTCCTCGTATTACTATCTACAGGAATCACTACATTTGCTCTATCATTCGGAGAAGAAAAAGTCATTACTGTAGGTACCGAAAGATCAGAATTTGATAAACTTTACGCAGCCTACGATACATTAAAAAGCGGATATTTTGAGGAACTTGACCAGAAAAAACTAATCAATGGGGCTATTGATGGTATGGTAAAGGCCTTGGACGATCCTTATACAGACTATATGAGCGTGGAGGAAGCAGAAAACTTTCATAGCTCTATCAATTCGTCTTTCCAAGGTATAGGTGCTGAAATTCAAGAGAAAGATGGACATATTACCATTGTTTCACCTATCAAAGGATCACCTGCAGAAAAAGCGGGATTGAAACCGAATGATATCATCATGTCAGTAGACGGCAAAAATCTACAGGGAATGACTTCAACTGAAGCAGTAACCATTATTCGTGGTAAAAAAGGTACAAAGGTTGAGTTGACCATCCAACGCCCAGGAACGGATGCCCCCGTAAAGGTTCCGATTATTCGTGATGATATTCCGATTGAAACGGTTTATGGTGAAATGGTTGGCGATGGTATTGCTAAGGTTCAAATTACTAGTTTCTCTACCAATACATCAAAAGACCTGACGGCAAAGTTAAATGAACTTCAGAAAGAAGGTATGAAAGGGTTAGTTTTGGATTTACGCCAGAACCCGGGTGGATTACTAGATGAAGCCATTAGTATTTCAAGTATGTTTGTCCCAAAAGGAAAGTTGATATTAAAAGTAGAAGATCGTAATGGAAAGACGGAGGAGTATCCTTCACAAAATGATGGAAATCCTGACTTCCCATTAGTCGTATTAATTGATAAAGGCAGTGCCAGCGCGTCCGAAATTCTCGCTGGAGCAGTAAGTGAATCTGCTGGGGTAAAGCTTATAGGTGAAACCTCCTTTGGGAAAGGAACCGTTCAAACGGCCAAGGATTTCCCTGATAAATCAAATATTAAATTTACAACGGCTAAATGGCTGACACCAAATGGTAATTGGATTCATAAAAAGGGTATTAAGCCTGATTTCGAAGTTCCACTTCCGGAGTACGCCTCCTTACCAATTATAAATCCAGATAAAGAGCTGAAGTTATCTAGCTCTTCAACTGAGGTCGAAACAGCACAGAAAATGCTAAAAGCAATCGGGTTTGACCCAGGTCGCGAGGATGGATTCTTTGATGAGAAGACCCAAGCAGCTGTAAGTAGTTTCCAAACCGCTAATAATTTGCCTGCTGATGGAGTATTAAAAGGGGATTCCACTATTAAATTAATGGAAAAATTGAGAGAAATGATCGAAACAAATGATACTCAGCTTCAAAAGGCACTTGAAGTGTTAAAAGAAGAAATGAAATAATGAAGAGGTCTGGACCGTTTGGTTCAGGCTTTTTTGTGTGAAGAAAGTATAATCTTTGCCTGATTTTCCGACAATGGAGATGAAATAAAAGGAAATTAGGTGAACTTTAAATATGAAAAAATTAGTCATTGCCGTAATCGTCCTATCGTTTTTTGGATTTGGTCCGTTAAAGTCTTTTTTTCAAAGTGGTACAGAAAATGACGCGAAGGAAAAAAGAGTATCCCCATCCTAGAAAAATTAAAGGACTCATCAAAAAGTGAAGTGAAGGTTGAAACCTATCTTATTATGGAAAAGAAGACAGAACCTGCTTCATCCGATAGAGAACCAGGAATACTTTTAAAATACGATAAAGTTAACAAAAAAATCGAATATGGGTCGATATTGGTTCAAATGAATAAACAAGAAGCTGAAATGGACGCTCTTAAAAATGCGGTTAAAGAAAAATATCAAGTAGATATTGATTATTGTGTCCTTTTTGATACGAATAGTATAGGTACTGTCATCGATTTACTTGCACCAAATGGGGTTGAAATTAACGAAGAGAATCAAGGGCATTTAGTTGCTGAGGGCCAAACACTAAAGGGCAAGGACTTTGTATTGTATTTGGAACAGCTTAAGCTAAATCCTAGTTACTCAAACCAATTATCTCCGATATTTATGGCCTTAAAACAAGAAATCATGAATGAAATATCGGCAGAAAAGATACTTACTTTAGCTCCACAAATCGTTAATGAGACCTTAAAGAGTGTCACTACTGACATTGGTAAGGGAAAATTAATGGATTTAGGATTATCTGTGGTGATGGACCCTGTTACTTCAATTGAACAAATAAACTTAGTGGCTGTTAATCAAAGAGGTGAGTTTGAAAAGGTAAATAAAATGTTGGAACGCGAACAAGAGTTATATTAACCACAATACAAAAAGGCGAATGATTCATTCGCTTTCTTCAATTTTCAGGAAGAACATCTAATAATTGCCGAATTCTTTCTTTTTTACGCTCTATCAATTCTGCAATAAATTGACCATATTCATTGTCTTTTTGCGAGGAAATCTCTTCATATAGTTCCTTTAATTGGTCAAGGTGCTCTTTTAGGGTATATTCATTCACGCCAGAACCTCCAGACTGTACTTTGCGAAGGATGATTTCAACGAGCTTGTCATTGGTTGCCTCTAGTGATTTTGTTCCTTGTCGGACATATATGGCGCCATAACGCAGCTCGTTTCGTTGAACAACAGAAGTATAGGGAACATATTTTGGATCATATTCAATAATGAGTACCTGAAACCGTTTATTACTCAAGGCTAGTTGGTCCTTACTATAATGAAAATCTTCTGTACGATATTTTAAGTATTTAGGCAGTAAATTGGCAAGTTTGTTGTCGATATCTGCTTTATCTAAGAAGTCATCTTCGTTTAGTCCAGTTAATAGAATAGCACCCTCATCATTTTGACTGACGCCGACTATAATGCAGCCTCCGCCCGAGTTTGCGATAGCAAGAACATGTTTTGCCATTTTAGAAAATTCTGTCCATTTGGTTTTAAAGTCTAGAAAATCCGTTTCTCCCGTATTGTGAAGTAGAAGGTCTTTTAACGATTCATGTGAAGGGTTCTTAATGAAATGCAGGAGACTTTTTGGGTAGACATACTCATAGATCATGAGGAATAGTCCTTTCTGAATATTCTTTTTACTATTATTATAAGCGACTTGTATCTAGTTGTTAGCCCAATTTCATATATAATAAAAGGAATATTAGATGAAAAAGAGGTAAGCATGATGAACAACACTGAGGTTTATATATTATCAGGTTTTTTAGGAAGCGGCAAAACGACTCTTTTGAAGCGATTACTTGAGAATGAGCGATTATTAAGCAGAAAAACGGCTGTCATGATGAATGAGTTGGGGAAGGTCTCGATTGATTCTGAAGTTGCTCGTGATGAGGATGTCGCTTTGAAAGAACTTTTAGGAGGCTGCATCTGCTGTTCGATTCAGGACAAACTTGAAGCGCAGCTGCAGGACTTATTAGTTAATGAAAAACCAGAAGTCATTTATATCGAAACAACTGGTGCCGCACACCCAGTTGAAGTTCTAGACGCCATTCTATCACCATTATTTGCCGATCAATTTACGATAAAAGGCATTGTAACGACAGTGGATGGATTAAGATGGAGGGATAGGATGGCGTTAGGGCCTCAGCTTCAACAGTTACTGCTTGAGCAGGTTAGACATGCAGATTTGATTCTAGTTAATAAAATGGATGAACTGTCAGAATCTGAGAAGGCGAAAATTATTTTTGAAATTCAGGGAATCAATTCGGTGGCACGTTGTTTATTAACCAATTTTTCACAAGTTTCGATTGATGAATTGAGAAAATTAACTTTATCATTTGACAATAAAACGAGTTCAACATTCTCTAAAAAAGCCCTTAATTTAACTACCTTTGTATATCAATTTCAAGGGCCAATAAGTCACACTGGATTCGAGCAATTTTTGAAGGATTTACCAGAGAGGATTTACCGAAGCAAAGGATATGTGAAATTTGACTCTTCATCAAAACCATATCTCTTTCAATACTCATATGGAATGCCTTTTTATATGAAGGAACAAATGAATTTACCGTTAAATCTAGTGTTCATAGGTGAAAATATTC
>JAPSKD010000058.1 GCA_031177865.1 Bacillus sp. (in: firmicutes)
CTCGGATTGTTGTGTTGAACCGGTTTCTTTCTCCCAAAAACCGGATGTTAAAATAATTTTTATCTACGGAGCTAGCTTCAATGATAAGCGTTTCTTCTCCGATTGGAATAGCTTTGTAAATACGTTTTTTATGGATTTGGAAAAGGCACTCGTTACGAATTCCTCGAAAGATAATTTAAATTTTCCTCAAAGTTGAATTCTTTTGGTAAATAGAGTTTAAGTTCATTCCCGTTATCTTTCCAGGATTTAATAGTCATTATAAACCTCCGCTTTTTAAAGGTACTAATTAAAGTTATAACACTTAACGATTTCATAATCTTGCTCATAAATTCTCCAAAGACTTAAATTCTGTTCTCTAAATAGGTATACTGATAGTGAGGTGTAAACCTGATGAAAGCAAAAGAGGGGTTAATATGAAAAAAGAAATTTATTGGACACAATTGGTTTATGAAAATTGGAAACTATATATGGCTGCAACTACTAAGGGACTCTGTTACGTTGGTTCCCAGGATAAGCCGTTTGAGGAATTAGAAGTTTGGGTTAAAAGACATTATCCTGGGAGTCAATTAGTTCAGGATGTTACCATCATGCACCCATATGTTACGGAGTTTAAAGAATTTTTTCAAGGTGTACGTAATTCTTTTACCATTTCCCAAGAATTAAAGGGAACAGATTTTCAGACAGAGGTGTGGAATGCACTTTGTAAAATTCCTTATGGAGAAACATGGACGTATTCAGATATTGCCAATGCGATTGGAAGACCAACAGCAGTCCGTGCCGTTGGTGCTGCCATTGGGGCAAATCCCGTCCTCTTAACAGTACCGTGTCATCGAGTCATTGGGAAGAACGGTAAACTTACTGGTTTTCGTGGTGGATTGGATATGAAGGAACAGCTTTTAAAGCTGGAGCAGGAAAACTATCGAAATGGATGATAAAAGCATGAAGTTCTTGGACATACTATTTCTTATGAATTAGGCTGTGTTAGTACTATTGTTGATTTTGCACCCTGTTGATTTGTGCGGAAGGTGCGAGACTCCTGCGGGAGGACGGGGCAGGGGAGACCCCACAGGTAAGCGCCGAGGAGGCTCCCCGCCTCCCTAAGGTGCGCGAAACACCTGGAGCACAAATCAACAGGTGAATTTTACACAGCCATGGATTAAGAAAACGAGGTGCTTATTTCATGGAAGAAATCCAGGAAGTTAAATTTTGTGAAAACTGTAGCAGAGAAACGGTACATATGGTGAGAGAAGATCCTTTGGAAATCGAATATATCTGCAGGGAATGTAACAATCACCAAGAACTGTTTAAATCGTTTTTTTAAGGAATTATAGAAATCAATAAAGATAGAGCCTATTTATAATGGCTTTATCTTTTTCGTTTATTATGAACCCTAACCCAACCCGTACATAACATAGTAGTAACATCAAGGAGGGGTTACTTTGGTTACGAACCATAATAATGTTTCAATTGGGACAGTTTCTGGCGGGATTGTTAACTTTGGCGGTGCTGTTTACATTTCACCAATCTCTATTACCAAAACCATCGGCGGCTCTGGCGAAAACAACACCAGCCCCGATTCTGAGATGGACACTGAAAATGAGGAAATCATGAGTTTCCCTAAGCGATGCTAAAAAGCACCGCTATTTTTTTGTGCCACAAAAGAGAGGTTAGTATAAAGAGGTTTAGTTGGTAAATAATACTTGCAACTATCTTTAGTGGACGGAAGGTGATGAAAGTGTTCTTTAAAAAGCTGTTTTCACCAAGAGGTCAATTAAAACCTAAGAACCAGGATCTAATTCCAGAGACAAGAGAAAAAATGTCCACTGAGTTTAAAAAAAGACTGCAGAATAGCGCTGATATTTTGGAGAATGAAATAGGAGTTTCAGGGATTACCTTATTCTCCATAGGAACATTAATAGACAAAACCATGCTTCATAGAGATATTATTAATCCGCTAAAAGAATTATCCTTCGATTCTATTCAAAAAATTATGGAGCATTTGTCAATTGGCGAGATTGAAAAGTCTAATCAAATGGATAAGGTGGTCCAAGCTGCTCTAGACGGAAATGTAATCATTTATTTAGAGGGGAATTCATCCGTTCTATTAGCAAAAATACCTTCCAGAGTTGGACGTTCAGTATCTTATGCTGAAAATGAATCTCAGGTTATTGGACCTCAGTTGGCGTTTACTGAAAGTCTAATGACAAATATCACCCTTATTAGAAGTTATATTAAGGATACATCTTTATGTATTGAAAATTTACAGGTAGGGTCCCGCACAAATAAATTGGTTTCCATTGTCTATATTAACGGCATTGTTTCTGAGCAAATGGTCGGCAGCCTAAGAAAAAGAATTCAAGAGATAAAAATGGATGGAATCCTTGACAGTTCGGTGTTAGAACAGCTGCTTATAGAGAACTCATTAACCATTTTCCCACAAATGGCGTTAACGGAACGACCCGATCGTGTATCAGATTGGCTGCTAAAGGGAAAAGTGGCAATCTTAGTGGATGGAAGCTCATTGGCTATTGTTTGCCCTCAATCTTTTATGGAATTTTTTCAAAGTATGGAGGATAGTAATGTAAATTGGCAGATTGCGACATTCTGGCGATTATTAAGATTCACCGCCTTATTCCTTTCCGTTTTCTTTACTGCTTTGTATGTTGCGTCCTTAACCTTTCACTATGAGGTCATCCCGCAAACTTTGTTGTTTACACTTAGTGAGTCACGGGCGAAGGTACCATTTCCTCCGATAATAGAAGCACTATTATTAGAATTTATTATGGAATTATTACGAGAAGCGGGTGCCCGTCTGCCGACAAAAGTAGGTCAAACGATGGGTATCGTTGGCGGTATTGTAATAGGAACTGCTGCTGTAGAAGCAGGTTTTACGAGTAACATCCTCATTATCATTATTTCCTTAGGAGCTCTAGGTTCGTTCGTAACTCCAAGTTATACAATGGGAAATGTCATTCGTATCGTTCGATTTCCGCTAATCATATTGGCTGGATTCTGGGGTTTTTATGGAATGATGTTCGGCTTTTGCTTTTTACTGCTGCACCTGTTAAGACAAACAAGCCTAGGTAGTCCTTATCTAGCACCATTTTATCCGCCGCGTTTTGCAGACTGGAAGGACAGTATCATTCGACTGCCATTATCCACCACGAACAAAAGACCGGACTTAACAAGGGCTGAAGACGAATATAAATATGACCCAATAAAGGCAAAAAAACATAATTGACCTTAGGCAGCAGGTGACACGATGAAAGTTCAATATCAAGCAAAGCCACAATATATTTTAAGTACTTTTATACTATTTTTTATTATCCATTCGATACAAGTTGGGATTGGGATACAAGGTTTCCAGCGAATTATTTTCTCGGAGGCAAAGCACGATTCTTGGATATCTGTGGTCCTGGCTGGTGTTTTCACTCATATTGTGGTATTTTTCATCATTAAAACCTTACAACTATATGGACCCACAGATATTTACGGCATTCATATCGAAGTGTATGGAAAATGGATCGGAAAAGTAGTTAATTGTATATACATCTTTTATTGTTTAGGTATGTTTGTGGTCATTTTAAATAACTATATTGAGGTCATACAAACATGGGTTTTTCCAGCCGTACCCACATGGGTGTTTTCAATCTCCATCCTGATATTAGTGGTTTATGGGGTGACTGGCGGCATACGAGTAATAGCAGGCGCTGGTTTTTTTAGCATTATTCTTTCAGTCTGGATGTTGAGTTTCATCGGCTATCCTTTACGATTTGTTGACTTTCATCATCTTCTTCCTGTAATGGAATCGAATATTACATCGATTCTAAAAGGGGCTTATAAAATGACGATCACCTTAATAGGTTTTGAGATCCTCTATATCGTTTATCCTTTCATGGAGGATAGAAAGAAGGTAATAAAGTATGCCCACCTAGGAGTCGCCGTAACTATCATCTTGTACTTAATCCTTATGCTGCTAACCATCAGTTATTTTAGCCCTGGTCAATTGGAGAATACCAATTGGCCGACTCTTTCCTTATTTAAAATTGTTAAACTTCCGTTTATTGAGAGGACTGAATATGTAGCCGTTTCTTATTGGCTGCTCATCATCCTCCCAAATCTATTGCTATATATGTGGGCGGCAGTACGCGGTATAAAGCGTTCATTTGAAAGAAAAACAAACAGAGTCATTTGGGTTTTTACATTCTTTCTTTTTTTTGTCAGTATTTTTATTAATACACGTTCGAAAATAAATCAGTTTAACGACTTTTTTGACAACATTGCTTTTTATATTGCTTTTTGTTATCCATTTATCCTTTATATTTTGGCTTTGATAAAGAAGAAAATGACATCTTTAAAGGAGAACTAGAAATGAGGACAAAAGGATGGTTTTGGTCTTGTTCATGTTCCTTTCTGTTACTGTGCGGCTGTGCACAACCTAGGATTCTTGAAGAGGTTGGCCTTGTTACTACTTATGGTTATGATATTTCAAAAAATGGCTCGATCTTAGGAACGTTGGTTGAGTTAACAATTGATCCTACTTCACCTAAGGATGTAGTTATTTTAGAGTCAGAAGCCCTTTCGGTAAGGGGAATTCGTAACAATGCAAATAATAAGACCTCTAAAAGGCTTTCTTCTGGCCAGCTTCGAGTAATACTATACGGTGAAGAAATGCTTAAACAAGGAAGAACTGGAATAGCAGAAACGTTAACGAGTGACCCGTCTATTAGCGATATGACGTATTTGGCAATGGCTGACGGGTCAGCGCGGGATTTGTTAAAGGTAAAAACGGAACATATTCCTGATATTGGAAATCACCTTTATAAACTAATCGATCAAAACACCAAAGGAAGAGTCATGCCGTCAGCTACCCTGCAAGAAGTGTTACATAGCCATTTCTCAGTTGGTAAAGAACCTATTATGCCCATTTTAAAAAAAGTAGGTAAGGAGGGGGTTGGTTTCACAGGAGTAGCTTTGTTTAAAGGTGGTAAATTAGTTGGAAAAATAGATACGGAACAAAGCTTTTATCTAAACCTGCTCATTGACAAATATAAAGGCGGCAACAAGGATATTGAGATTAAAAGTTCGAAATTAAAACCCAGGAACCCACAGCTGAACAAAACAGTTGCCTCTTTAGATTCAATCGGCGGCAGGAGTAATATTAAGCTTATAAACAAAGAAAAAGTGGAATTTGATTTAGAAGTTAAAGTTGCTGGCAGGCTGCTTGAGGTTACGAGTATGATTGATATGGGTAATCCGGAAAATATTAAGTTGATCGAGAAGGAAATTACGAAAAGCATAAAAAGAGAGATTCAAAAGCTTATCGCTTATTGTCAATCGAAGGAGTCAGACGCACTTGGCTTTGGAGAAATATATAGAAGCTCAGTAAGGCACTCAAAGCTTACCGATAAAAGATGGTACAAAATGTTTAAAGAGGCTAAAGTCAATGTAAATGTAGACTTTAGTGTGAAAAGAACAGGGCTTAACGAGTAAAAAAGCTGCCATGTTCATATTGAACCATGGGCAGCTTTTTCTATTACTATAAAGCAGCACTTTGACTGCTTGGATTTGCTTCCTGACTTTGATTTGAAGGTCTGGCGACATTAAATACAATGTTTAAGCAAATGGCAGTCAAGCTTCCAGCAACAATTCCATTATTGGTAAGGATTTTTACGCTTTCAGGAAGCTGCGCAAATAAATCTGGAACAGCGGTAACACCAAGACCCATTCCCACTGAACAAGCAATGATTAGGAGATTTTCCTGTGAAGCGAATTCTACTTTACTTAACATTTTAATTCCATATGCAATAACCATTCCAAACATGGCTACCATTGCACCGCCTAAAACAGGGGTCGGAATTACCGTTGTTAAAGCACCTATTTTAGGAACGAATCCTAAGATAATTAACATTGCACCCATTGTGTAGATGACATTTTTGGTTTTGACACCTGAAAGTTGTACTAGTCCTACGTTTTGTGAGTAGGTTGTATACGGGAATGCATTGAACAAAGCACCCAAAATAATGGCAAGACCTTCTGCACGATATCCTTTAGCCAAATCGCTTTCCTTAAGCTTTCTTCCAGTGATATCACTTAAGGCAAAATAAACACCCGTGGATTCAACTAAACTAACAATCGCAACAAGGGTCATCGTAATAATCGGTGTCCATTCAAAAGTAGGGGTACCAAAGTAAAAAGGCTTTACCATATGGAACCATGAAGCCTCTCCAACAGCAGCAAAGTTTACCTTGCCCATTAACGCAGCAACAATTGTTCCACCCGCAAGACCTAGGAGAATCGCAACAGAACGAATAAATCCTTTTGTAAAACGATAGAGCAGGATGATAAATAATAACGTTCCAAATGCTAAACTGATATTTGAGAGACTGCCAAAATCAGGACTTCCTTGACCACCGGCAATGTTATTCATGGCAACCGGAATAAGGGTAATACCAATAATAGTTACAACAGAACCAGTCACAACTGGCGGGAAGAATTTAATTAACTTACTAAAGAACTGCGCAATCAAAACGACAACTAAACCAGAGACTAGAATGGAACCGTAAATTGCTGAAACTCCGTACTCTCCGCCTATAGCAATCATTGGACCCACAGCAGTAAAGGTACATCCTAGAACAATCGGCAAACCAATCCCGAAGAAGCGATTCTGCCAAACTTGTAATATTGTCGCGATTCCGCACATTAAAATATCAATCGAAACTAAATAGGTTAATTGCTCTCCAGTAAGGTTCAAAGCACCGCCGACGATAAGAGGGACGATGACAGCTCCTGCATACATGGCTAATACATGTTGAATACCTAGTGAGGCGATTTTGAACGGATGTTGTTTCATTAGACCAATTCCTCCATTTTCTCAAGTTTAAACGTTACTTCTCCATTGGTTAGAGAGGCGATTCTAGCTAATGACTCAACCCGTAATCCTTTATCCTTCAATTTCTGAGCGCCAGGCTGAAAGGATTTTTCAATAACGATACCAATACCAGCAACGGAAGCATTCGCTTGTTCAACCATTTTGACTAAAGCGAGAGCAGCCTCACCGTTAGCGATAAAGTCATCAATAATGAGAACCTTATCGTTTTCATTTAGATACTTGCCTGCAATGGCAAGCTCATTCGTTTCATTTTTAGTAAAAGAATGGACACTTGCTGTCAAAAGGTCATCTGTTAACGTAACGGATTTTCTCTTTCGTGCGAATATAACTGGAACATTCATATATAATCCGGCCATCACAGCAGGAGCAATCCCAGAAGACTCAATCGTAACAATCTTCGTAATTCCTTCAGCTGCAAACCTTCTAGCAAATTCTTTTCCAATTTCATTCATTAATTGAGGATCAATTTGGTGATTCAAAAACGAATCAACCTTCAATACATTGTTATTTAGGACTCTGCCATCCTTCTTAATCTTTTCTTCTAGTAATCTCATGTTTATCCCCCTATGAAAAAATAAAAAGCCCAAACGCCATTGCTCACATCAAATTTGAGTGAGGCAATGACATTTGGGCTTATTAACCAAATGTATGGACGCAAAATAACGTCGTGTTCATTACCCACTCATAGTCGGATTGTTAACGGCAATCCGGTAGAAACTTGCAGGCCATATCCCTGCGATTATATGAGTGAAGCCTTATAAATTTATTCTCATTATAACATGGTAAAAAAGGAAAGCAATCGTTTTTTCACCAAAAGACGAACGAAAGATATTTTTACGAGTTCATCGTTCGTGTTATGAAAGCGCTTTATTCTTTATTCTAAAAGTCTCACTCTATGATTGAATAACCATTCATTTTCCGTTACTATAAGAATAGGAAATTTATTCAGAAAATTCCAAATCAAAGGAGAGTCTTCCATGCAAAAAACAATCCCTGAAAATTGGTGGAACCAGTTAAGGCTGCCTGTTATATCTGCACCCATGTTTTTAGTGTCAGGTCCGGAACTAGTGAAAAATTGCTGCTTAAATGGTGTTATCGGGTCATTTCCAGCTCCAAATGCACGACCGATTGAGGTCCTTGATCAATGGATGGGTCAGTTAAACGAAGAATTAGAACAAGCCAGGTCAGCAGAGCCTGACCGAAAAATTGCTCCTTGGGCGATGAATATGGTTGTACATAGCACCTATAGCCGTCTTCAGGATGAATTAGAGTTAATCAAAAAGCACAAGCCACAATTGGTCATCACTTCTTTAGGAAGTCCAAAACATGTGGTAGAAATAGTTCATGAGTATGGAGGATTAGTATTCTCAGATGTCAGCGACTTAAACTTTGCCCGTAAGGCTGCAGAAACGGGTGTTGACGGACTCATTCTAGTTGCCAGCGGTGCTGGCGGCCACGCTGGACAAATTAATAGCTTTGCGTTTGTCGATATGGTCCGTTCTTTTTGGGACGGCATTATTGTCCTTGCTGGTGCGATTTCAACTGGAAAGGGAATATTAGCGGCACAGGCAGCTGGTGCTGACTTAGCTTATATGGGTACTAGATTTATTGTTGCTACAGAAAGTATGGTAAATGATGAGTATCGTGAAATGCTCGTAAATTCAAGTCAGGAAGATATCATCTTAACTGATGCTTTTTCTGGTGTCAGGGCAAATATGCTCATACCGAGTATCCAAAAAGCAGGACTTGATCCCACTAAGTTGGTTAAAAAGGAAAAAGTTGATTTTGATAATATGCACGGCAAACCAGAAGCGAAAGCGTGGCGTGACATATGGAGCGCAGGGCATGGTGTAGGTGCAATTGATAAAATTGAGTCCGTTGCAGAAATTATTCAGCGATTAGAAGGAGAATATCAAGAGGCCCTTGAAAAAGTGAACCATTCTGCTGCTAAAGTAAGCAGGTTAACGGTTAAATAACGCATGTGATTGGCTAACAATCAAAAAGAACCTATCCCAATTTTTAATGGGAAGGTTCTTTTTGATTGGAAACCATTTTAACTATTTTATAGCCAGGTTTTATTTTCACTCGTTTTGTTTCCTTAGCAGTTTTTACTTGATATAAGGTAAATTTTTTCGGCTGGTGCTCTAACATTTCTACCTTTTGGACGTTTTCATTGCGAAAGTATTTATGAATCTTACGAATTTGTTTTTCTTGTTTTTCACCAAAGAGCCAATCATAAAGGTAAATAAAAATAAAGACAAAAATGCCGCCTACAATAATTGTGTATAGTAGTGATGAAATTGATTCCACGTATTACATCCTTCCTGTTCCTAAACAATGTATGCTCTCCATTATACCTTTTTTGCTTCATTTGAAAAATAACCTGTTTTCAAAATGGATAACCTAAAAATGTAAAAAAATTTTTTTATAACAAATGTCCTTTTGGGATGAACATTTCCAAAAAAGTGTGATAAAGTATATTAAAGAAACCCTTTAACTAAGGGTGTTCATCGAACATTCAAGTGTCCGTATCAGGCGGACAAATGTTTTTCTAATAGCGACAATAAGGGGGAATAAAAGTGTCCAGTACTATTTTGGAGCAATTTTTAAACGAAAACCTAGAAGATCTAAAAGGTAAGGGTCTATACAATGTCATCGATCCATTAGAAAGTCCAAATGGTCCAACGATTACAATAAATGGTAAACAGTTAGTTAATCTTTCTTCAAATAACTATTTAGGGTTAGCAACGGATGAACGCTTAAAGCAAGCAGCAGAAGAGGCAATTGAAACGTACGGTGTAGGGGCTGGAGCGGTTCGCACAATTAACGGAACTTTAAAGCTTCACGTTGAACTGGAAGAAAAATTAGCAGAATTCAAACATACTGAAGCAGCAATAGCCTACCAATCAGGCTTCAATTGTAACATGGCCGCGATTTCAGCTGTCATGGATAAAAACGACGCGATATTATCCGATGAATTGAATCATGCATCAATTATTGATGGCTGCCGCTTATCTAAAGCAAAGATTATTCGCGTAAATCATTCCGATATGGAGGATCTACAAAGAAAGGCGAAGGAAGCGAAGGAATCTGGTCAATACAATAAAATCATGGTTATTACCGATGGTGTATTCTCCATGGATGGGGACATTGCATTATTACCAGAAATCGTAGAAATTGCTGAAGAATTCGACCTCATTACATATGTAGACGATGCACATGGATCAGGTGTCCTTGGCGATGGTGCTGGTACCGTTAAGCATTTTGGTTTGTCTGATAAAATCGATTTCCAAATCGGGACACTCTCTAAGGCCATTGGTGTAGTAGGTGGATATGTGGCAGGGAAGAAGAATTTAATCGACTGGTTAAAGGTCCGCAGCCGTCCATTCCTATTCTCAACATCGCTAACACCAGCAGATGTAGCAGCAAGTAAACGTTCTATAGAAATCTTAATGGAAAGTACCGAGCTTAATAAAAAGCTTTGGGAAAATGGAGATTACCTTAAAAAAGGCTTAAAGGAATTAGGCTTTAATATCGGGAACAGTGAAACACCAATTACACCATGTATTATTGGAGACGAGTCTCTTACGCAGCAATTTAGCAACCGTTTAAATGAAGAGGGAGTATATGCAAAAGCGATTGTATTCCCAACCGTTCCTAAAGGAACAGGACGTGTTCGCAATATGCCAACTGCTGCACATACAAAAGAAATGCTTGATCAAGCCATTGCTATCTATGAGAAAGTCGGTAGGGAAATGGGCATTATATAATCAAAAAACCCTCGATGGGCAAGATTTCATGACATAAGTGAGGAGGACGGAGAATAATGAAACGGATATTAATTACAGGTGCACTAGGACAGATCGGTTCTGAGCTCACCATGAAATTACGGGAAACCTACGGGTCGGATAATGTAATTGCTTCAGATATAAGGAAGAATGACAGTGAAGCTGCACAGAGCGGCCCATTTGAAGTCTTAGATGTTACAGATTTAAACAAGATGGGTGAAATTGCAAAAAAATATAAGGTTGATACCATCATGCACTTAGCTGCATTATTGTCTGCCACAGCAGAGGCGAAACCAGTCTTAGCTTGGAATTTAAATATGGGCGGTTTAATGAATGCATTAGAAACAGCGAGAGAGCTTAATGCACAATTTTTCACTCCAAGTTCGATTGGTGCATTTGGACCGTCTACACCAAAAGACAGCACACCACAGGATACCATCATGCGCCCCACGACGATGTACGGGGTTAACAAAGTAGCTGGTGAACTTTTGGGCGATTACTATTATCACAAATTCGGAGTCGACACGAGGGGACTTCGATTCCCAGGCTTAATTTCACACGTAGCACTGCCTGGTGGTGGAACCACAGACTACGCTGTTGAAATCTACTATGAAGCCATCAAAAACGGAAGATATATCTCCTATATCGATAAAGGTACGTATATGGATATGATGTATATGCCGGATGCACTAAATGCGATTATCGATTTGATGGAGGCAGACCCATGCAGACTTAAACATCGTAACTCATTCAATGTTACAGCAATGAGCTTTGATCCAGAAGAAATTGCAAACGAGATTAAGAAACATATACCAGGCTTTAAACTCACTTATAATGTTGATCCTGTCCGCCAAAGAATTGCCGACAGCTGGCCAAATTCAATTGACGCGATTGCAGCAGAAGAAGAGTGGGGCTTTAAATTCGAATATGACTTAGTGAGAATGACGGAAGATATGATTAATAAGTTAACGAATAAATTGACCCTGAAAAAAACTAAAGCAAGCGGAATCTAATTATTTTTAGATAGATGACCTAATTTATTGGGTCATCTTTTTTATGTTGGGAAACCATCAATTGTATAACCTGTATGGTTTTTTGTATAAACGGTACACTTTTTTGTAAAAACTGTTCCGTTGTGTGACGCACCATCTTTTAACGCGTAAAAAAACAGCGAAGCAAATGCCACGCTGTTATCTTTTTGCATAAATTAATTTCTCTTTCTTCTCCATAACTCTGCCGACAATCGCAGCATGGTGTTTACCGGCAGAATGTAGGTTGTCCACATATTGGACAGCTTCTTCTTCACTCATCGAAACGAGTAGTCCTCCAGAAGTAATGGCATCACATAGAATTAACTGTTCCTCTAGCAAAAGATCTTCATAGACAACATCATTCAGTAACCATTTGTGATTGGATTTTGAACCCCCAGGAACAACTCCATCTCTGGCTAACTCCAATGCACCTTCAAGGATCGGAACCTTAGAGTAGGAGATTTCAAAGCTCACACCACTTCCACGTGCCATCTCACTGCTATGGCCTAACAACCCGAATCCTGTTACATCAGTTACAGCGTGTGGGTGATAGTTCATCAACACTTCAGCTGCGGTTTTATTCAATTCAGCCATTGTTTCTGTAACGATTTGTTCTTGTTCCGTCGTAACCACACTACGTTTAATGCCAGTGGTGATAATACCAACGCCAATCGGCTTTGTGATTACTAACACATCACCAGGCTTAGCTCCAACGTTCTTCCAAACCTTATCAGGGTGAACAATTCCCGTTACAGAAAGACCAAATTTTGGCTCTTGGTCGTCAATCGAATGACCTCCAACGGTTAGGGCGCCAGCTTCTTTTACTTTATCCGCTGCACCGCGCAGGATATCGGAAAGCATTTCGGCACCAAGTTTTTTTATTGGATAACCTACAATATTTAAGACTGTTTTCGGTTCACCACCCATTGCATAAACATCGCTTAATGCATTTGCAGCGGTAATCTGGCCAAACATATATGGGTCGTCCACAATGGGGGTAAAGTAATCCACGGTCTGAATAAGGGCAATCGAGTCCGTTAACTGATATACACCTGCATCATCAGAAGTTTCGTGTCCCACCAATAATTCTGGAACAGGGTCTTGCTTAGGTAAATGACGCAAAACTTGCGCGAGGTCCTCAGGACCAATTTTACAGCCTCAGCCAGCTTTAGTTGATAAAGAAGTTAGGCGTATTTTCTCTTGCTCACTCATTGTTCCACCTCCATTAATTAGTATAACTGTTTCCAAAAAAAACTGCACACACTATATAGAAGCAAAAGATTTGCATGGAAAATAACCTTGCGATAAAATGTTTTTACTATAGTGATGTAGGAAATTAGATTTATGTAATGGAGGAGTAAAAAGATGAGTAACTACCACGTTATTGTTGAATTCTGCATGCAATGAAACTACGCACCTAAAGCCGCGGGTCTCGCGGAAGAACTTTTTACGCACTTTAATCGTAACATTGGAAAAATGGAATTAGTCCCAGTTTCAGGCGGAGCATTCGAAGTAACGGTTAATGGGGAAAAAATCTATTCCAAATTAGATACTGGGGTGTTTCCTGACACCGAGGATATCATTAATAAAATTTCACAAAAATAAACATTACCCTCATATCAACCATTTGATATGAGGGTCTATTGTTTTAATAACGATATTATGTTAGCGAGAACCACAAAAAAATAGTGCCGTAAGATAAACTTAAGGCAGTGTAATATAACAGTTTTTCCCAGAGCCTTTTTCATTTTTTGAAATGAGAACCTCTAATATACCATTGATATAATTAGCACTTATTTTTTGATGAATAACTTCAAAGGGGAACTCGATAGTACGTACTTTCTTTTGTTGATTAGAGTGAATGGAAGATTT
The DNA here is from genome assembly GCA_031177865.1 of Bacillus sp. (in: firmicutes). Taxonomy (GTDB): domain Bacteria; phylum Bacillota; class Bacilli; order Bacillales; family Cytobacillaceae; genus Neobacillus. The sequence continues at coordinate 13,584 of JAPSKD010000058.1, forward strand.
AACAGCGGTTATAACGAGCTTACTATCTTCAATAAAAACTTTAATTTCCGAACTGTTATACTCGTTAAGTAATGCCTCAACGATCCATTCTTGGTCTGTCTCATATAAATCGATTCGAAATTGAGTCAAGTCATCTTGTGTAGTTAAAGGATCAAGGCAGTAGTTTTCCAACCACTTTTCCACAAGGTCAAAATCGATGGGCTGTATATTTTTTTTGGATTTCATAGCAATCCCCCTTGCATGGTTTATTTTATTCATTCAGAATGAAAGGGTGAAATGAAAAAACAGGACTAAAGCAGGTAGAGTAAAGGAGTTTTTTTGGTGAAAGAATCGTTACGCTCAATTCCGGCAGTACACGAACTGCAAAACCACGAGCAGTTCGAAATCCTCCTGAAGGAGAATCATCTCGATGCTACGCAATTAACAAAGCAGCTAAAGGAAACCCTCGATCAAATAAGATCATTACTATTAAATGGAGACTGGTATGGCGCCACTCCGGGCACAAATCAGTTTATTGATGATGTTTTTCAACTTTTAAGTGGAAATATTAAGAAACAATTTTCTTTTACTCTTGAAAAAGTAATCAATGCTACAGGAACCATCCTTCATACGAATCTTGGAAGGGCAAGGCTAAGTGACAATGCCATCCATCATATGGTGGAAACAGCCCAAAATTACTCTAACCTTGAATACAAGCTAAATAAAGGGGAGCGCGGTTCCAGGCATAGCCATGTAGAAGCTCTTCTTAAAGAAATTACCGGTGCAGAGGCTGCGATGGTCGTTAATAATAATGCTGCCGCCGTTTATCTTGTTTTAAGAGCGCTTGCAGAAAATAAGGAAGTCATTGTTTCACGAGGACAATTAGTAGAAATTGGCGGCTCATTCCGTATCTCCTCCATTATGGAAGAGAGCGGAGCGAAATTAGTCGAAGTCGGAACTACAAATAAAACTCATTTATATGATTATGAAAAAGCCCTTAATTCTGAAACGGCTATTGTCATGAAAGTACATACAAGTAATTTCAAGGTAATCGGTTTTACCAAATCAGTCGAAACAGAAGACCTTATTAGACTGACTCAAGAAGCTGAAGACGTTATTTTTTATGAAGACCTTGGCAGTGGTGCCCTTTTCGACTTTAGAAAGCACGGTATTGGAGATGAACCCGTGGTAAGAGAGGTCATTGAAATGGGTGCAGATCTTGTTACTTTTAGTGGGGATAAGCTCCTAGGTGGACCCCAAGCAGGGATCATTGCTGGGAAGAAGATAATTATTGATCGTCTAAAAAAACACCAATTAGCACGCGTGGTTCGCGTGGATAAAATGACCTTGGCTGCGCTAGAAGGTACGCTAATTGATTATGCACGAGGGGAAAAGGGAGTACATAACATTCCAACCATCCGTGACCTATTAGTTTCTATTGATATATTAGACGAAAGAACGAAGAGGTTTGTTACAAACTTGTTACAAGGAACTGATCATTTTCAGGCGAAAATTTTTCCTGGCACAAGTCAAGTAGGCGGGGGAACGATGCCGGATGTACAACTGCCAACCCTGGTCATTTCTATTAAACATCAAACTCTAACAGCAGAACAGGTCGGAAGAAACTTAAGAACACAATTTAAACCAGCAATTGTTGGGCGGATTCAAAAAGATGAATTCATCATTGATTTAAGAACCGTTACGGAGGAAGAAGAACAGCTTTTACTTCAAGCCTTACTCCAATTATAAAAGCAACCCCCTCATTGGTCTAGAGGGGGTTAGCACTATTTCAAAGGTCCCAACAATAATATTTTCATCTATGGAATTGTCCAGCTCCAGATGCCGATAGGCAGGCGCCTTTCGCTTTTCTACATATCGTGATGTGATTTACTTTTTTGGCGTGTATGGTTGCGGTTCTTTACTTTTTTTGATCCGCTTAAAGGCTCGGGCTGGCCAGATATCTTTGGTTGATTTCTTCGCATATCTTTGCCGTCGTTTTTGTTCACCATTTTCATCCCTCCTCCTATATTGTTAGGATGCAATGCTCAAGACTTTTTATGCTGAATAATTTGTTGTAGTGCTGTGCAATTTAACGTTATAGAAACGTGAGGGGAGTGAAACAGTCTATGCCGGAGATTGATCGATTTCCATATAATAAGGACAAGCAGCAGGCTTTTCAGGCTGCACAACAGGGCTATGAAGAAGCACAAGGACTATTCAAAACGATCATTAGTGACAGTGCCAGTTACGGTCACCAATTAAAGCATTTAAAAGAAGAAGTAAATGAAGCATATCAGCAAATTGAAAATGCGTTAGAAGTAGCTTCAGAACACCAAAGAGCCCAGCTTGAGCGCTTTCAACAAGATTTGCAGAGTATTGTGGAAGAAGTAAACCTTACAGAATAGATCATATTTAAAAAGCAGGGGATCACTCCTGCTTTTTAAATGCGAATCGAGCTCCAGCCCCCAGCGACTAGTGTACTTCGCTAAACGGGCGCTTCCGCCTTTTTATGTTATTGATTCTTTTTACGTTTTTTATTGTTCATTTTTTCTTTGACTGTTAATGGTTCGTTAGACATTTCCTCAGTATATCCAGCACCCATACCTTGACCTTTTGCTGCGTTTGCGCCTGGAATTACATGATTTGATTTTCTTCGTTGCATGCCATTCACCTCCTATGAGAATTCTGTAGAATTCTCACTGATAGTGATAATATTTCCTTTTAAGTAAAAATAAATGACAACAAAAAAGTTTTTTGAGATAATAAATATGACGCAATTCTAATCTTTAGGACTATTCAGTTATACGTCGTTATAAGATTTTTCTAAATATTTCGAACAACATACATAATAAACATAAGAAAAACTTATCAATCGCAATAACTTTCTTGTTATTTACTTATGTACAAGGGTGTATTAAGATTAGAATTGTGAGAAAAGTTGGCATGGATATGAATATTCAAACTTTTCGACTTTTCGTTAATTTTATTTAATGATGACGAATGAGGGGGATTCACTATGGTGAAAAATGATGTATTTAACGCACGCACTTCCTTCGAAGTGAACGGTAAACGTTATCACTATTACCGCTTAAGTGCACTTGAAGAGGCTGGTATTGGCAACGTTACTAAATTGCCATATTCCGTAAAAGTATTACTTGAATCTGTGCTTCGTCAATACGATGGCCGTGTCATCGCAAAGGAGCACGTTGAAAACTTAGCAAAATGGGGAACAGATGAACTTAAAGAAGTAGATGTTCCATTCAAACCGTCACGTGTTATTCTACAAGACTTCACCGGTGTTCCAGCAGTTGTTGACCTTGCTTCATTAAGAAAAGCAATGGCTGACCTTGGCGGAGATCCAGATAAGATTAACCCAGAGAAAACAGTTGACCTTGTTATCGACCACTCTGTACAGGTTGATGCATACGGTTCTGCTGACTCTTTACGTGTTAACATGGATTATGAATTTGAACGTAATGCTGAGCGTTACCAGTTCCTAAGCTGGGCTCAAAAATCATTTAATAACTACCGTGCAGTTCCTCCAGCAACTGGTATCGTACACCAAGTTAACCTTGAGTACTTAGCAGATGTGGTACACGTAGCTGAAACAGCTGACGGTGAATTAGAAGCATATCCAGATACATTAGTTGGTACTGACTCCCACACAACCATGATCAATGGTATTGGTGTATTAGGATGGGGCGTTGGTGGTATTGAGGCAGAAGCAGGAATGCTTGGTCAACCTTCGTACTTCCCAGTTCCGGAAGTAGTCGGTGTTAGACTAACTGGCGAGCTTCCAAACGGTGCAACTGCAACTGACTTAGCTTTAAAGGTAACTCAAGTTCTACGCAGCCACGGTGTAGTTGGTAAATTTGTAGAGTTCTTCGGTCCTGGGGTATCTGTACTTCCACTTGCAGACCGTGCAACCATCGCTAACATGGCTCCAGAATATGGTGCAACTTGTGGTTTCTTCCCAATCGATGGTGAGTCATTAGAGTATATGCGCTTAACTGGCCGTGAAGAAAGCCATATCCAAGTAGTAGAAGAGTACTGCAAAACAAATAGTCTTTTCTTTGATCCATCATTTGAGCCAGTATACACTGATGTTGTTGAAATCGATCTTTCTGAAATTGAAGCTAATCTTTCTGGTCCTAAGCGTCCACAAGATTTAATTCCACTTTCAAAAATGAAGGAAGAGTTCGTGAAGGCAGTCTCTGCTCCACAAGGAAACCAAGGCTTCGGCTTACAAGCAGATGAGCTTGAAAAGTCAGCTGTGGTTAATTTCCAAAATGGAGACCAAACAACTATTAAGACTGGTGCAGTTGCAATCGCTTCTATTACTAGCTGTACAAATACTTCTAACCCATATGTACTAGTGGGTGCAGGTCTTGTTGCGAAAAAAGCAGTTGAATTAGGAATGGAAGTTCCAAAATTCGTTAAAACTTCTTTAGCTCCAGGATCAAAGGTTGTAACAGGATACCTTCGTGATTCTGGATTACTTCCTTTCCTTGAGCAAATTGGCTTCAACCTAGTTGGTTACGGCTGTACTACATGTATCGGTAACTCCGGTCCATTAAAAGAAGAGATTGAAAAAACAATCGCAGAAAACGATCTATTAGTTACGTCAGTACTTTCAGGTAACCGTAACTTTGAAGGACGTATTCACCCGCTTGTTAAAGGTAACTACCTTGCTTCACCACCACTAGTTGTTGCTTATGCACTAGCTGGTACTGTGAACATTGATTTTGCCTCTGAAGCAATCGGTAAAGATAAAGATGGAAACGATGTATTCTTCAAGGATATTTGGCCATCAACTGCTGAAGTAAATGATGTAGTTAAACGCACTGTAACTCCTGAACTATTCCGCAGAGAATATGCGAATGTGTTTGGTGACAACGAGCGTTGGAACGAAATCAAAACTAGCAACGAGCCATTATATACTTGGGATGAAGATTCCACTTATATTGCAAACCCACCATTCTTTGAAGGCTTATCACCTGAACCAGGTACAGTTGAACCATTAACTGGACTTCGTGTGGTTGGTAAGTTCGGTGACTCTGTAACAACTGACCATATCTCTCCTGCAGGGGCTATTGGTAAAAATACTCCAGCTGGAAAGTATTTATTAGAAAAAGGTGTTCAGCCTCGTGACTTTAACTCTTATGGTTCACGCCGTGGTAACCACGAAGTTATGATGCGTGGAACGTTTGCAAACATTCGTATCCGTAACCAAATCGCACCGGGCACAGAAGGCGGCTTCACAACTTACTGGCCAACTGGTGAAGTTACATCTATCTACGATGCTTGCATGAAGTACAAAGAAAACGGTACAGGACTTGTTGTTCTTGCTGGAAAGGACTACGGAATGGGCTCTTCACGTGACTGGGCTGCTAAAGGTACAAATCTTTTAGGCATTAAGACAGTTATCGCTGAAAGCTTTGAGCGTATTCACCGTTCTAACCTTGTGTTAATGGGCGTACTTCCACTTCAATTTAAAGAGGGCGAAAGCGCTGAAACACTTGGTCTAACTGGTAAAGAAACAATCGATGTACAAGTGGATGAAAACGTAAGACCACGTGATCTTCTAAAAGTTACAGCTACTGACGAAGCTGGAAACAAGAAGGAATTTGAAGTACTTGTTCGCTTCGATTCTGAAGTAGAAATTGATTACTACCGTCATGGCGGTATCCTTCCAATGGTACTACGCGAAAAATTACAAGAAGCATAATATTCAAACCACCATGCAAATGCTGCATGGTGGTTTTTTACGGGTAATAACATATATTTTAGAGAAAAATATACAAGTTACTTGCTGAATGAAGGGTGCGATAGGAATGGATTTATTTTCAAAAATCGCTGAAGATAAAATTAAGGAAGCCATAAAGAAGAGAGAGTTCGAAAATCTCCCTGGCATAGGGCAGCCACTGGAAATAAAGGATAATTTTCCCGGAATGTCTGATGAATGGAAAATGGCGTATCGCGTATTAAAAAATGCGGGATATTCGCCAGAGGATGTAAAAAAAGAAATTTTTAGAATTGAAGAATTGTTAGAAGGTGCGACGAACGGAGAAGAGAAAGAACGTCTACAAGCAAAGTTGATGAAAAAAAGGTTGGAAATGGATAGGCTGCTTGAAAAAAGAGGAACAGCAACGAATTCCCGTTTTGGGAGTTATGCAGATAAAATATATAACAAATTAAAATAGGTGCTCATTTAGAAAGAGAGATCAAAATGATTACTGATATTATTTTACCTTTATATGGTTATACGGAAGGTGAACTCGTTCCAATTAATGACGGCTTTCATAATACAGTCTATTCCTATGATAATCTCATATTTAGAGTTTCGCCTTCCAATAAACGAAAGCAACTGGATATTATTAATGAATTGGCATTTATTAAGGGGATATGGGAGAATGGTGTACCTGTATCATTACCTGTAAAATCTGTACGTAAGAGGATGGTCGAAACAATCGGAGAACATCATTTTGTAGTAGCATTTGAAAAAGCAAAGGGAACTTCGATTGATGTCACAAATCGTGATGTATGGAATAAAGAACTATTTTATCAATGGGGAAATGTAATGGGAAGGATGCATAGTGCTGGGAAAAAAATAAAAGTAGATCGGCCAATTTGGACAGTGCACCAACCTGATTTATTAAATCTATTCCCAAAGATCACTTCAGAAACAATAGGAGAAAAGTACACACAACTATTAAATAAGTTACTAAAGTTCCCATTAACTTCTGACCTTTTCGGGCTCATACATAATGATTTTCATCAAGGTAATATTTTTGTGAATAAAGGAAGGCTAACGGTTTTTGATTTTGATGATTGTGCTTACCATTGGTTTGCTTATGATCTAGCCGCTACCTTCTATCATGCGTATTGGCAAGTTTCATCCTTTACACCAGCAAAACACCCAATTTAGTAAGGAG
>JAPSKD010000059.1 GCA_031177865.1 Bacillus sp. (in: firmicutes)
CGAATTGTCACTCCAGGTTCGATACGAGCATTAATATTTTTTGTATTTAATAATGGAATCGCTGAATTGCGGCGATCATTTTCAACTACATAATCTTCAATCTTTGCTTGGTTTGACTCTAACGCTGTGTTAATGTCAGACCATTCACCAAATACTACACCGGTATTACCATTAATAAAGGTTTTAGAATTGCTACCAAAATCGATACCCTCTAAATCACCTTTTACATAAACCTTTACTGGTGTTGATTTTTTGCTGTTTTGAATAAAAGAAATAATTTCATTTGCATCCATCATTTTCATTTTACTACCTCCAAATAGAATTAGAAAAGCGCAAGGTGCCTGCTTATCGCCGATGGCACCTGGAGCTAGACAGTTAAAATTTACTTTACCAAACAAAAGTATTGAAAACAAGAAAAATGAACATAAACGTTAGCTGCTTTGACTGCTATGTTCTTTAATGAGATCCACGAACGCTTGCACTTGTTTGAGTTTAAAGGAAGACTCATACGCCAGTAACCATGTATCACGTTGAAGAGAATCACCATTTTGATCTAATAACGGAATTTTATAAATTTCTTTTTCACTATTATTCAAAGTTATGCCCGGTAAAATTGAATATCCTAAACCATTAAAGGTTAATTGCTTACATGTCTCGATTTGATCGACGACAATTGTTCTTTTGGGAGAGGTTTTGAATTGCCGCATCCACCAATCTTGTATTTCTTGATAATAATTCGAATCACTTTTAAATTGGATGAAAGGTCTGTCTGTTTCAAGTAACTGTTCAGGCTTGGTAATATCTCGATCAACTAAAAAAAGCGGATCGCTGAATAGTTTAATTTTTACCCCTTTCCAATCTGGCATTCCACGAATGATACCAATATGTACTTGATCATCATATAAACTTTTCAGTATTTCACTGCTCCACCCAGTGATAAGTGAAATTTTTGCTTGCGGATAGGTATCACTATATTTTTTTAAAACGGGCGGCAGCCAATTTTGACCAACAATTGAAGCCACTGCTATTTTCAATGTTCCTGATACTCCTGATTGAAGAGAATGTATCGTTTCCCGAACCTTTTCTTCTTTAACAAGAACCTCGTTTACAAATTGAATAACATGTTCACCTGCTGGAGTAAGGGCAAGTCCTTTTTGTGAGCGGATAAAAATTCTTGTTCCCCACTCTTTCTCTATGGTTTGCAGACGTTGTGACAACGCTGGCTGGGATACGAAAAGCCTCTCAGAAGCTTTACGCATATTCATCTCTTGAGCTAAAACAGATAATAAGTGAAATTCAGATATAGAGGACAAAACCATCCACCTTTATACTTTATTAAACATTACCATCTTATTATATAGAGAAAATTAAAACTTTTCATTACTAAGCTACATTTTTATTAGAAAAAAAGCTCTGCATTTTATTCAGAGCCACGGTCTTGTTTGGGAATGAAAGATATTAGAATTAAACTTATTATGGCAAAGGTAAGTACTACATAATATACCCAGTGTAAGGATTGAGTAAGACCTTCCTGCAGCAGTTCTTTCACTGTTACATGTAAATCTGCCCGTTCATTATCCTTTAATAATAGGTTAGCTGAATCCACTGTTAGTTTTTCTTCCGTACTGCCAGCATTCACACTTAGGTAGTTTGCAAGCCGATTATTAAGTATGCCTCCAAGCAAAGCTGCACCTAATGTGTTTCCTAGGTTCCGCATAAACATATTTGCTGCGGTTGCAACTCCTCTTTGCTGCCAGCTTACAGTGCTTTGAATAGAAACGATAAAAGCAGTTGACGTTAAGCCCATACCAACCCCCACAATAAAGGAACCTGCAGCCGCCCAAAGAGGTCCTGAGGAGGAAGTCATGGTAACAAATACCACACTGCCAATGATTAAGGCTGCACCGCCAATAAGAGAAGTTTTACGGTATCCTATAGAATTTAACATCTTTCCAGAAAATGTAGACGCAATCGGCCAGCCAATAGACATGGCTGTTAATGTAAACCCTGCAACAATCGGTGATTGTTCCATTACCCCCTGGACAAATGTAGGAAGAAAACTCGAAATTCCAATCAGCATGATTCCTGTCGTTAAACTTGTTACATTGGCTATGAAAATAGACCGTTCCCGCCAGATATTAAACGGCATGACAGGTTCTTTCGCGCGGCCTTCATGTACAACAAAGATACTAATGGTGATAATAAATAGGACCGTCAAACTCATGATTTGCCAGGAACTCCAGGACCATCGTCCTCCACCCTCAACGAGTAAAAACATTAATGACGAGATAGAAATAGTTAATAAAAACGTGCCTATGTAATCAATTTTGTGTTTTTTCTTCTCAACATTTTCATGTAAAAAGACCCCTATACCAATCAAAGAGAGAATCCCAAGTGGAATGTTGATCCAAAATACATAATTCCAGCTTACATACTGAACCAGTAATCCACCCACAGCTGGTCCCGTAACAGCAGAAATCCCCCAAACACTTGCTAGGTAACCCTGGACCTGCGCTCTTTCTTCAGCTGAATAAATATCGCCCACAATAGTGGTGGCGATCGGCGTAACAGCTCCTGCCCCAAACCCTTGGATTAACCGAAAAAGAATAAGGGATTCCATCGACGTGGCAAATCCGCAAAGAATGGAACCAATTAGGAAAATAATGATTCCTATAAAGAGAATAGGTTTTCTACCGAATAAATCTGATAATTTACCATAAATCAGCACTGTTATCGCATTCATTAATAGATAAGCTGAAAAAACCCAACTATAGAGAGTAAAGCCGCCTAAGTCAGCAACAATTGCAGGCATGGCTGTTGAAACAATCGTAGCCTCAATTGCTCCCATAAACATCGCAAGCATGACTGCTGCTAGAACAAATGGTCTATTTGTCTTCCCTCTTTTAGGCTGGGAAATCGGAGCACCCATTTTCACACCACTACCTTCTCAGGGAAAATAATACAGCCCCCTTTTGGGAGCCTTATTTATCACTTTTATTCATTTTATTGATAGCAAGATTTAACTGCGTTAACACAGTACTTCTCGGCAATATGCCTTCGAAATAACCATCCTCCGTATCTACACAAAGGAAAGGATGATTTACTAAAAGCCTTAGACAGCTTCTAATGGAAGCAGTATCCTTAACACGCGGTACTGATACATTCATAACCTCTTCCACTCTTTTTTTCTCAAGTTGTTCAAATTCTATCCTTTCAAGCCCGAGAATCGAATCCATTATTATTGGGGTACTAATTAGACCGTGTAATTTATAATTAGGATCTAGTACAGGTATTGCCGTATACCCACTTTTCGTTAAAACTAATAACGCATGTTCTAAATTATTTCCAACCTGTACATGAGCGACACGCTCAGATGGAATCATTAATTTTCGAATATCAATCTCTAAAAATTCTCCACTGTGAAGACTTATCATCGCCGAAAACTCCTCAATGTTTGTTATACCACATGTATATTCTACCATAGTTTTCGGAGAACTGGGTTTTTTTATGAAAAAACAGAAAAAGATAGGAACCGATACCGGTTCCTACTGGATTAAATCAAAAATTTCTATTGTGATCATGTCAACATTATCAAATTGATAACGCTTTGGCTTTTCCTTTTCATTATATATTTCCAATTCAAACGTTTCTGTTTTTGGATGAAATGTTACCTGACACTTTCTTTCGCCATTCACTTCGAAATAGCGTTGTGCCGGTTCACCCCCATTAGACTGTTCCTGAAGGTTTTTTAACCGGGTTAATATCCCTTGAAGCTGTGACATATGCTCCGTCTCCTTTCAAACACAAGCAAACTTTCTACTGTTATGTTTCTCTTTTAGCCTATTTCTATCCTTATGGATTATTTCCAGTAATAATCTCAGGTAGCAAATATGCCAATATTAAAAGAATAAAATAACAGACGGCATTTGTCCAAGCAAAAATGAAAAAAATGGGATCTTTTTTTTAATAGGCTTTTTCTATAATCGATTTAGGGATATTATCAAATAAATATCCATCCACTTTCCAGCCGTCATCAATCTTCTTTAATAATATTCCCTCATAATGGTCTGCATAACTTACGGGACCATCGGTTGTGGAAGGAAAAAATTGAAGAACATAAATGCTTTCCGGGGAAATGACTACTTTTGTTTCATCAGAGTAATCGAAAAAGGGAATATAATAAAATGCAAAATCCGAGCCATATGTAACAAATTTACCGTCTTCTTCAAAAATATTCTCGTCCCAAAACATTTTTTGATAGTTATCAGTGAAATAAGGGCTTAATACATCAATAATTTCTTCTTTCGATCTAGTTTGATCACTAAGAGAGGTTTGAGCCTGAAATGCTTCCTTTAGGAAGCTAAAAACATCATTTTTATTGCTTAGACTATCTTTTGCGTTTGGAGACAAAGGTATTAATAATAGCACTACGAGGAGTATTAGCAAAGTTTTCTTCAATTTCTTTTCCCCCTGTCTATCAAAAACTTGTTATTATTCATTTTAACAACAAATATTCCATCGAAGCGTATAAAAAAATCGCAAAAAAACAGCAGCAAAAGACATTTAACCACAAATTATTCGATTATTCATAGCTAACCCATCGAAAATTCTTTATAAAAAATAGGCCTCTAAAGGAGGCCCTATCGTAAAAAGGTAATTGCACAAAAAAGGATGATAAAAAGAACCAATGCAAAAAATATACCAATTGACCAAAATATCGGATTGCTAAGATAAATATGTTTTTGTACTGGCTTAGGAATATTTGTATCGATTTCTCCTTCAACAGCTTTTTGTTTTCTGGCTACAACCAATGTATACACAAGCGAAACCGCAAGAACACCAACAATAACGATGGAGAGTGCATTAACAAATAGATTCATGAGCGATTTCTCCTTTAATAAAGTTAATATTAAGGTTCCACCGCCTGAACCATTCTATGCAATTTAAGTTATAACAACTGGTCATGATCAAATAAATACTGATAGGTAATATCAATAAATAAATAGTCGTTCCCATTTATAGGAATAGAAAAGGTTCGAATTGTTTCCCCGGACTCGATATCACTATATAAATCCGAAAGTATTCCCTTGCCTTCATTCCTCATTTTGATAATATTTTCTAAAAAATATGGACGCCAACTCCAATTCTTTAGGATATATTCTTTTTGGGTGAACCAACCGTTTTCACCTTTGAATATATTTGAAGATTTTTGAAAACCATCTTCATCACATACGTACATTCGGAATGCGATCCCATCCATTTCCTTCGCAAGTGAAGTAAATAAATCCTCATAATTAGCTTTTTTATTCTTCACTAAAATGTCTTGTACTTTATTTTGGAAATACTCAGCGGCTGAATAAATTGCCTCAAGTTTTCTCTTCTCATAGGCAATAAATTCATGAAATTTCCCTTTTAATCGCTCTTTTAGTAATTCCCGGTCAATAAACTCCGGTGCAGGTGGATGAAGATAAAAACCTTGGTAATATCTCCCCCCATTTTTCCATGAAAACTGAAGCTGATAACTCATTTCTATATTTTCAAATAGTAATGTGGCCCCAATTTTCCTTGCTAATAATGACAGAGAAAATAGGACATCAGTAAAGCTTGAGGCGGTTGCGTTTGATTTTAAAGCCTGTAGATTTATTTTAATGATTTCCGGATTTAATTGGCCAATCCGCTCAAAGTAATTGGTATCACTATCAATACTGGCAATCGCAACCTTAATGCCATACGTACGATAGTATTGTAATAAATGATCCAACTGAGCAAAATCACCCTTATAATTACCTTCAGAAATTTCAAGGACTATTCTCTTTAAATTCAATCCTCTTTTTTCAAAAGCCAGCAGTTCCTGTAGAAATGGCTCTCCATGTCGATACATGAGTAAATCGGCATCACGATTCAAATAGATACTGACATCATCTTCTAGCCCGATTGCAAGGTCTAATGCTTTCTGAACTATCAGTAAATCAACTTCATATTTGTATTCATCTGGAATTTGGTCATCAAGAAAAAATTGACCTAAGCTAATGATGTTACCTTCCGATCGATACCTGCCCAAAACCTCATATGCTATAACCCGCTGCTCATCGGCACTAAAAATTGGTTGAAAATAAGGAATGACATTTTCAAGATCCGATAGGATATCCAATGCATCCATTCAAGTACCCTCCAGAAAAAGATTTTCCTCATTATACCATACCCTATTATACAATACGCTCAACTTGCATATCTTGTTCTTTTCCAAAAGGATACCATTATAGCAAATCTGATACAACAAATGATAAAACCAAGTCCTTATGATTGGAGGATACCTTTTGAAAAAACTTTGCTTAATGGTATCAATCCTTCCACTTTTTGGATGTAGCCATGCCGATGATACCGTTTCACAACAATCTAAGAAACAAAGCTACACGGAAATATATGAACAAGTACCGAGCCCTTCCATCAGGAAAACGGGAAACCCAGCCGCTGATCATGCAGAAGTTAACAATCAACCAGCTAAAAAGGATTCAATGATGCTGGACGTTGTATTAATAAAACAAAATCCAGAGCTTAGATATGGGTGTGAAGTAACAAGCCTTGCGATGGTATTAAATCATGCAGGTGTCAATACAGACAAATTGGATTTGTATCGTTCCATTCAAAAAGATCCCGACCCTATTAAAAGAGCGAGAAACGGCGATATATTGAATTGGGGCAACCCTGCGGATGGTTTTGTTGGAGATATGACTGGAAGGCAAGCTGGTTATGCAGTATTTGATAAACCCCTGGAAGCATTAGTGAACCAAAAGCTTCCAGGGAGAGCAATTAATTTAACAAATCAGCCATTTGAACGAGTTCTAGAGCATGTTTCTCATGGTTATCCCGTAGTAGTTTGGACAACAGGTGATTATCGGTTACCTGATCGCTGGGAGTCATGGAATCATGGGCAGCAAGTAATAAAAACACCCCTTGATCTGCATGCCGTAGTTCTAGTAGGTTATGATGCAAACTATGTATATTTGAATGATCCACTTTCCGGCAAAAAACAAGTAAGGGTAGGAAAAGATCAATTCATTGAATCCTGGAAAGCTCTACAAAGCAGGGCAATTAGTTATAAATAGAAAAGCGGAAGCGCCTTGCCCAGGGGCAACAGGCATAAGACGAGCGACAGGAAGGTTGTTCTTTAACCTTTTTGTAGGATTGGCTTATGACCCGAGCCCCTAGGCGCTGGAGCTAGACAAATGATTATAAAAGCAGCCAAATTGGCTGCTTTTATGTATTTTTTGTCTATTTTAGAATATGAACTAGTATAGACCTTTTTATTTAAAAATCTTAATTATCATATTACTTGCAAATTGGTCCAATTTTAACGAAAATACGAATGACTCTCTTTTAATTACCAGATATAAAAATCGGAGATAGGTTGGTTGAAAAAATATGGCAAAAAAAATGAAAAGGAGAACTTTCTTGAAACGTACCTTTGGTACATTCCTCACAGTTCTCGGGTTGGGTTCCGGAGGTTACTTCTATGCAAATCGTGTAGAACCTTCACTTTTAGAAATCAATAAACTAGAAATCAAACATTCCTTAATTCCCACTAGTTTTAACGGCATGAAAATTGTCCAATTTAGTGATACACATTTAGGTTTTCATTATAATGTAAACCAATTTAAAAGATTGGTAGAAAAAATTAATCAACTGGAGCCTGACTTAATTTTTTTTACAGGAGATTTATTGGACGAGCCAAATAAATATAATGAAATTAACAAAGTCGCTCCAATCTTGCAGCAATTAAATGCCACTATCGGTAAATATTGTATTTACGGAAACCATGATCATGGGGGTTATGGTTCAGAAATCTATCGGAACCTAATGGAATTTTCTAACTTTACCGTCTTGCTAAACGAATCTCTGTTAATTAAACAAACAGACGGCAGCTCTATTTCTCTCCTAGGTATAGACGACCGTATGCTCGGAAGACCTGATTTGGAAATGGCCATGAAACATGTCCCTGAGGATTCATTTAAACTTCTTTTATCACATGCTCCCGATGTTGCTGATGAAGCTTTAAATTATGGGATACATTGGCAATTAAGCGGGCATAGTCATGGGGGACAGGTAAAAATACCATTTATAGGTGCACTCGTAATCCCGCCATTCGCACAGAATTACCCTGAGGGCCTATATTCGATTGGCGAGAAATATCCCTTATCGTTATATGTAAATCGAGGAATCGGTACCACCCGTCTTCCCTTTCGATTTATGGCGAAACCTGAATTAACTGTATTTACTCTCATCTCATCAGGAACCGATTAAAAAAATCCTTGCCATAGATTGGATAAGGATTTTTCTATTTTTTACAATAATGTTTTTACTTTCTTGTATTTCTATTTTACAATTAATAATAATAATAATAATAATAATAATAATAACGATAGACAATATAAAAAATAAAAGGAGTACCTATTTTGACTGATGATAGAAAACACCCCTATACAAAAGGAAAGCTAACAATCGATAACCTCTCACAAGCTCTCTTTATTGTTAATCGCCATGCAAAAACAGCTCCAAACCCCAAATTTTTATACAAATTAAAGCATGAATCATTAAAAAAGTTAATAGAAGAAGGAAAAGCAAAAAAAATTGGCCTTCATTTTTCGCAAAATCCACGTAATAGTAAACAACAATCCGACGTCCTCGTTGAATGTGGTCATTATACTTTTCATATTCCTCCTACCAAGTCTGATTTTGCTGAACTGCCTCACTTGGGTAAATTAGATGGAAGTGTTAGAAATCCAAAAACCTCACTTTCACTGAGCCAGGCAAAATCGGTTTTACAGACATATACCGGAATTAAAGAAATTGAGCAGCCACCTTCAAACGGACAAAAAAACCGCCCCTATCAAAAACCTATTTTTAAAAAGTTAGGGGAAAGATATACATAAAAAAGCCGGACTCATCCGCTTTTTTAATGTATTTTTTATGGTTCCAGAATATCCTTTCTTAATCTCTACTTGCCCATTATTGTAGAATATTTCTATAAATCTGTTTATAATCAATGGTATTGATGAAAGCAATGGAAGGATGAACAAGGGTGGAGCATTTAATTAATACCAAAGTTCAAGCAATTCAGGTTTCAGGTATCAGAAAATTTTATAATATGGTATCACACATTGATGATGTTATTTCTTTAACCATTGGTCAGCCGGATTTTCAAACACCAGAGCATGTAAAGCAGGCTGGCATTCAAGCAATTGAGGACAATTTCACCTCCTATACCCATAATGCAGGTATCAGCGAATTACGAACTGCCGCTTGCGCTTTTGTCGCGAAAAAATACAATCTTGCTTATGAGCCAGATTCGGAAGTAATTGTGACTGTAGGAGCAAGTGAAGCCATTGATATCACATTTAGAACAATACTAGCTGAAGGTACCGAAGTAATACTGCCTGGACCAATATACCCTGGATATGAACCTATCATTCGGATGTGTGGGGCAGCACCCGTTCATGTCGATATCAGGGATAATGAATTTCGATTTACCTTAGACATGATTAAACCTTATATAACCGATAAGACACGCTGTATTGTCATGCCTTATCCATCTAATCCAACAGGAGTCAGTCTCACAGAGTCAGAATTAAAAGAAATAGCTGATTACTTGAAAGAGAGAGAAATATTTGTACTTGCAGACGAAATATACAGCGAGTTGACTTATGATCAGCCCCATATTTCCATTGCATCGTTTTTAAAGGAGAAAACGATTGTAATTAATGGCTTATCAAAATCTCATTCAATGACCGGGTGGAGAATAGGATTTATATATGCACCTAAAGACATTACGAAGCACATTTTAAAGGTGCACCAATATAATGTTTCCTGTGCTAATTCAATTGCACAAAAAGCCGCTTTAGCCGCTTTAACAACTGGAATTGATGATGCCCTTCCAATGAAAAAGGAATATATCATAAGACGCGACTATGTTTATACTCGTTTAACCGCAATGGAGCTTCAAGTAGTCAAGCCTGATGGGGCATTTTATTTCTTTGTAAAGATCCCTGACTTCATTCCATTAAATAGTTTTGACTTTGCTCTAGAGATGGTTCATCAAGCAAAAGTAGCTGTAGTTCCTGGAAGTGCATTCTCTGAATACGGTGAAGGTTATTTTAGATTATCATTTGCCTGTTCACTAGAAACGTTAGAAACTGGATTGAACCGAATAGAGACATTTTTAGATAGGAAAAAATAAAATTCCCCTCACTGCTGCAGTGAGGGTAGTTTTATTATTGACCTTTGTATTTACCATTATTTTTAGGTGCTTTTTCTTTTTTAGCTTTATCTTTATGAATTTTATTTGTTGCTGCGGAACCCATCTCATGAGCGAATTCTTCATTTAAGACCGCTGAATCAAATCCCTTTTTATTTTTTTGCTGTGGGTCATTCTTTTTTGTTCTTTTTGCCATAAAAAGTTTCCTCCTATTTCAGCTTCTATCATAGTTTCTGAAATCAGGAGCTATTTATTCAAGCCTGTTAGGAATTCCAATATTTATAAAGAGCCTGCGTTCCGCTATTTTCCTCACCCATTTCAGCAAGTTGGTCATAGAGCGTCTTGGCCAAAGCTAAACCTGGAACTTTCATGTTCATGTGCTCAGCTTCATCTAAGGCAATTTTCATATCTTTAATAAAATGTTTTATATAAAACCCCGGTTCAAAATTACCATTAAGCATTCTTGGTGCAAGATTGCTTAATGACCAGCTTCCTGCAGCGCCAGTCGTAATACTTTTTAAAACGGAATCTGGGTTTAATCCTGCTTTTTCAGCATATACAATCGCTTCACAAACACCTATCATATTAGAGGCAATCGCAATTTGATTGCACATTTTGGTGTGCTGACCTGCACCAGCTTTCCCCTGGTAGACGATATTTGACCCCATCAGATTTAGTAGTGGTCTTATGGCCTCCACGTCCACTTCCTCGCCGCCAACCATTATCGACAGTTTCGCTTCCTTTGCCCCTACATCTCCGCCCGAAACAGGTGCATCGATTGTATGGATACCTCTTTCTTTCGCCGCTTCAAATATTTTTACTGCAAGTGATGGAGCCGAAGTTGTCATATCAATGAAGTAACTGCCTGCTTTACCATGATTAACCAATCCATCTTCTCCTAAGTAAATCTCTTCAACATCAGCTGGATAGCCAACCATCGTAATAACAACATTCGCCCTTGAAGCCACATCTCGTGGAGTTCCCACCCATTCTGCACCTTTTTCTAGGAGGCCCCCCGCCTTTTCCTTTGTCCTTGAATAAACAATTAATGGATAGCCAGCAGCCATTAAATGTCCTGCCATACTATTTCCCATTACGCCTGTCCCAACGAAACCAATTACAGTATTTTCTGGAGTAAACAAGATTACCAATCCTCCGATTATGAATTTTTCCTTCTCAATTATATAATTTATAACACAAAAAAACCGGAACGAAGTACTTTCCGGTTATCGTGCTCAATCTCCAAATTTATGCACCTTTTTAGTCTCTCCTAGATAAAAAAGTGATAAACACATTTTTCAAAGCTCTGACGAAAAATTTGTTAAAAAGACCCTTCCAAAAACTTCTTGATTGTTATAGATCTCTATCGATACTGCCTGATTTTTTTCTATCATCGTTTGAAGCTCATGAATGTGTAAGTCATCTTTTAACGGCAGCGGATCCATGAAAATATATTTTTCACTTTTTCCCTTTACTTCTAAATACTCGCCATTGAGAACTTGTTCTTCACCATATATTATTTCACGTTTACCTATTGCCGAAGCCAAACGATCATCATGAATGGTAACTTTCACTTTATATAATTCATGTCTATCTAATATCTCATTATTAATTCTAAACCGAAATTGAAGTTCATTATTCTTGGTTAACAAAGCATCCGCATAGCGATTTACAATTAGTTCCTTTGATAGGGGAATTCCACACCCGGTAAGTGTTGTTCCTAAAATAATTATACTTAACAAAACAAAAACCATTTTTATACTTCTTTGCATGGTAAACACTCCTTTATGTTTTTACCTTATCCAAATATTTCTGGTAATAAACGTTAAACGAGGTCGATTATTGGAAGTATATAAGAAAGTTAAATAGATTTAATCATGCCCCCATCAACTAAAAAAGAACTTCCTGTCATATACGTATTAGCTTCGGAAAGGAGAAATACTGCTACATTGGCAAATTCCTCAGGCGTTCCATATCTTTTTAGCGGAATTTGTGCTTTCATTGTCAACTCAACCGTTTCTACATCAACTCCCTGTTTATCTGCAGTAAATTGATCTAAGTGTTTTATACGGTCGGTAGCAATTCGTCCAGGTGCAATCGTATTAATTAGAATATTATCCGAAGCTAATTCTGAAGCTAATGTTTTGGAGAGACCTACAATCCCCGTTCGAAAGGTATTGGATAGTATTAACCCTGGTATGGGTTCCTTTATCGAAGTCGAGGCTATATTAAGGATCTTACCACCTTGCTTTTTTAAGTATGGTAATGCTTCACGTATAGCGCGAATATATGATAACAAATTTAGTTCAAAAGCCTTCTGCCAATCTTCATCATTTAAATCCTCGAAAGTCCCAGCTGGTGGACCACCTGCATTATTAATAAGTATATGAAGACTTCCAAACACCTCAATTGTTTTAGAAACAAGTCTTTTGATATCTTTAGTTTCCGTTATATTTGTCTTTTGGAAAGCTACATTGCCAAGTCCAATAGATTCTAATTCAGCTGCTTTTCTTTTTAGTTTTTCCTCATCTCTGCCACAGATCATCACATTTGTACCTTCTCTAACTAGCCGTTCTGCGATAGCAAAGCCTAAGCCTTGACTTGAGGCCAATACTAGCGCTGTTTTCCCGCTCAAATTCAAATCCATCCGCTCCATCCTCCTTGAACCTGTCTATCACCATTATACTAAAAATTTCCTCTAATTCCTAAAACATGTACAAAAAAAGAGACAGAATCATTCTGTCTCTTTAAAATCAAATCTATTTTGTAGCAGCGTTAACTGCTTCAATTACTTGAGCGGTTGTCTGCATATTTAACACTTGATTAGCCAGACTCTCCATTTCGGATTTATTCAATTTTTTAATTTGTGAACGTGCTTTTAAAATGGACGTTGCACTCATTGAAAATTCGTCTAATCCTAGACCAAGCAGAAGTGGAATCGCTGTTTCATCTCCAGCCATTTCACCGCACATCCCTGCCCATTTACCCTCTGCATGTGCTGCATCGATAACCATCTTAACCAATCGTAAAATAGATGGGCTATATGGCTGGTATAGATAGGACACACGCTGATTCATCCGGTCTGCTGCCATTGTATATTGGATTAAATCATTTGTTCCAATACTAAAGAAGTCAACCTCTTTTGCAAATTGGTCTGCTAAAATCGCAGTTGATGGAATTTCAACCATGATTCCCAGCTCAATTCTGTCTGAAACCGTTTGGCCAGCTTCAATTAGCATTTGTTTTTCATCTTCAAGAATCGCTTTAGCTTCACGGAATTCATCTAAAGTTGCTATCATTGGGAACATGATTTTTAAGTTTCCATAGCTGCTGGCACGGAGAAGCGCTCTAAGCTGGGTACGGAAAATATCCTGCTCCTCTAAGCATAAACGAATAGCACGGAATCCCAAAAATGGATTTAGCTCTTTTGGCAGTTGAAGATATGGAAGCTCTTTATCGCCGCCGATGTCCAATGTTCGAACAACAACTGGCTTCCCATTCATACCTTCCAACACGGCCTTATAAGCATCAAATTGTTCTTCTTCCGTTGGTAGCTGGTCTCTGCCCATGTAAAGGAATTCAGTTCGGTATAGACCTACACCTTCCCCACCGTTTGCAAGCACTCCCTTTAAGTCGTTAGGAGTTCCAATGTTTGCAGCTAATTCAACATGATGGTCGTCAGCTGATACTGTTTTTTCGTTAACAAGCTTTGCCCATTCAGTCTTTTGAGCCTCAAACTGCTCATGGATATTGCGGTATTCAGCCACAAGTTCTGGAGTCGGGTTAATATGTACTTCACCTTTCAGACCATCGACAATGACCAAGTCACCATTGTTGATTTCTTCTGTAGCTGTTTTTGTTCCTACTACAGCCGGAATCTCCATAGAACGAGCCATAATGGCAGAGTGCGAAGTACGTCCGCCGATATCAGTTGTAAATCCTAATACATACTGTCTGTTTAATTGTGCAGTATCGGAAGGAGTTAAATCTTCAGCAACAATGATTACTTCTTCTGCGATCATGCTTGGATTTACCAATTGAACACCTAGTAAATGTGATAGAACACGCTTTGTAACATCCCGGATATCCGCAGCACGTTCTTTCATATATTCATTGTCCATTTGTTCAAACATCATAACAAACATGTCAGCCGTTTCTTTCAAGGCTGCTTCAGCATTTACTCTTTCCGACTTAATCTTATCTTCAATCGGTCCATTTAATTCTGGATCGGTAAGAACAAGTAAATGTGCTTCAAAGATAGCTGCTTTATCCGCACCAAGTTCAACGTGGGCACGATCACGAATCGCCTCAAGTTCTGCTTTAGATTTCTCTATTGCCGCTTGAAAACGGGATACCTCTGAAGTAGTATCTTCAATCGTCTTTTTTTCAAATGATAAATTTGGTTCAACTAACCGATATGCTTTTGCAATGGCAATGCCATTGGAAGCAGCGATTCCTTGTAAAAATGCCATTACTCAGCCAGTCCTTCTTTTTTCAATAATTCTTCAAGGCTTCTTAAAGCTTCTTCACTGTCACTACCTTCTGCACTGATAGCAATATCTGCACCTTGTCCAATTCCTAAAGACATAACACCCATAATCGATTTTAAGTTAACTTTTTTGCCCTTATATTCTAAATTGATTTCTGAATCAAACTTGCTTGCTGTTTGTACAAGTAATGTTGCTGGTCTAGCGTGAATCCCTGTATCTGCTGTTACTTTAAATTGTTTTTCTGCCATGTAAAATCAAACTCCTTCTCATTAATGTAAAATGCTGCTGGCTTATTACTTCTAACAGCTTATAGTCAGATAAGACCACTGAGCTAATTGTTATATTTTCTCCAAAAGGAAATGAAGTATGTAAACTGCGAGCCTCATTTTATTATTAGAAATTCATACAATTGCTAGGATAACATGTTCAAACATTACAGACAACCTATAACTCTCTATGTAAGCGCATTAAAAAATCGACAAATCGTTTTTTTTTTTTAAATTCACAAATTATCCACAAAAAAAGCTTACCTATTCGGCAGCTCATCGACTAGAACCTTTACTAAATTTTCTGCAATTCTTTAACTAGTACCTGAAGCTATCTTCAAAGCCGTTTCTAATTCTTCGGTATATTTTACTTTGGCAGTTTCATTCCATTCCAATTTTTCTGCCATATACTCTATAACTTGTTTTTTATACATATGAACACAATGAATATTGAATAAGATATTCCCCGTCCTACGAGTAAAAAAATCAGTTGGTGTAGCAGCCATTTCACAATGTATCGCATAAACAAGCCTTGCAAAAAGCATGTCAGGGATGCCAAATTTTATCGCATCCTTCTTATTTACTAGTAATAATTGAAAAACCTCATCGACATTTGAACCATACATGGAGGCTAACTCTCTAGACTCTTTTATAGTTAGTCCAGATTCTATACCCTTTGCGGCTTTTTGTGAGATAAAATCGGAAAAGTTTGCTGATCCCCCTACATCACCACCAGAAACAGGTAATTTTTTAGTTTTACATGCTTGGTAACTGGTATTATCGTGTTTGGACAATCTTACTGATAACAAATTTACAATAGCTTCGGCCATTTTACGATAACCTGTTAATTTTCCTCCTGCTATCGTTAGCAGCCCAGATTGTGACTCCCAAATTTCATCCTTCCTAGAAATTTCAGAAGCTTTCTTGCCTTCTTCAAAAATCAGTGGGCGCAGCCCTGCCCAGCTTGATTCAATGTCATCGTCTTGTATATCCATCTCTGGAAACATATAATGAATGGCATTGATTAAGTACTCTCGGTCATTTTTAGTTATGAAAGGATGAAGTTTATCTCCATTAAAAAATGTATCTGTTGTGCCGACATACGTTTTTTGTTCACGAGGTATTGCAAAAATCATCCTGCCATCGGGGGTATCAAAATAAATAGACTGCTTTAGAGGAAATCGTCCCTGATCAATAACAATATGGACACCTTTTGTCAGTTGCAACGATTTTCCATTCTTAGAATGATCAAGTTCACCTACTTCTTCCACCCAAGGCCCAGCTGCATTAACGACTTTTTTCGCGCGAATCTCGTATTCAGTTCCTGTAATCTCGTCTTTAACCAATACACCGTTTATGGTTTCATTTTTAAAAACGAACTTAATGACCTTTGTATAATTGATTGGTAAAGCGCCATTTTCATATGCTTTCTTTAAAAGTTCAATTGTCAAACGTGCATCATCCGTACGATACTCGACATAGTATCCACTGCCAATTAATCCTTCTTTTTTTAATATAGGCTCCTTCACTAAAGTCTGCTCTTTGGTAAGCATGACCCTTCTCTCTGTTTTTTTCACACATGCAAGAAAATCATAAACTCTTAAGCCTATGGATGTACTCAGCCTGCCATAGGTACCTCCTTGATAAATCGGAAGTAACATCCATTGAGGTTGTGTTACGTGTGGACCGTTTTCATAAACAATTGCCCTCTCCTTTCCTACTTCAGCCACCATTTTCACTTCAAATTGTTTTAAATAACGAAGTCCGCCATGGATTAATTTTGTTGAGCGGCTCGATGTACCAGCAGCAAAATCCTGCATTTCAACTAGTGCAGTTTTCATTCCTCTGGTTGTGGCATCCAGTGTAATCCCTGCTCCAGTTATGCCACCGCCAATCACTAAAACGTCAAATTCCTTCTTTTTTAGGCTTTCAATCATTTCATTCCTATTTATGTTAGAAAACTTCATATTTTTCCTCCTAAATAGAAAAAGACGATAATTGAAAAGTAATTTATCATTTTTATTTAAAGACCATGGCAGCATCTACAGCCTTTTTCCATCCATTATAAAGACTACTTCGCTTCTTATCGGTCATTTTCGGAACGAATTTCTTCTCAGTTGACCATTGCTTTGAAATTTCCTCTTGGCTTTCCCAGTAGCCTACCGCCAGTCCAGCTAGATATGCTGCTCCAAGTGCAGTTGTTTCACTAACTTTCGGTCTTTCTACTGGGACATTTAAAATATCACTTTGGAATTCCATTAAAAAATTATTTTTTACAGCACCACCATCTACACGAAGGGTTTTTAAAGTTATTAAGGAATCGGCTTCCATAGCGGATAGTACGTCTTTAGTTTGATAGGCTAAAGCTTCGAGTGTAGCCCGGACAAAATGTTCCTTTGTAGTTCCTCTCGTTAGGCCAAAAACAGCGCCTCTTACATCACTATCCCAGTAAGGCGTCCCCAAGCCTACAAATGCCGGTACAACATATACACCCTCTGTGGAATTCACTTTAACTGCATAGAACTCACTATCTTTAGCCTCTTTAAACATCCTTAATCCGTCACGGAGCCATTGAATAGCAGAACCGGCGACGAAAATACTTCCTTCAAGGCCATATTCGACCTTACCGTTAAGTCCCCATGCTATCGTTGTCAATAAGCCATTTTTAGACCGAACGGCTTGATCACCGGTATTCATCAGCATAAAACAACCCGTACCGTAAGTATTCTTGGCCATCCCTTTTTCGAAACACGCTTGCCCGAAAAGTGCAGCTTGCTGATCACCAGCTATCCCTGCGATTGGTGTTTCCCTTCCGAAAAAATGATAATCAACTGTTTTTGCATAAATAGCAGATGAGGGCATAACTTTAGGCAGCATAGATTTTGGAACGTCCAATATCTCCAATAATTCATCATCCCATTGGAGGTCATAAATATTAAACATTAATGTTCTAGAAGCATTGGAGTAATCCGTTACATGTGCTCGGCCTCCCGAAAGTTTCCATACAATCCAGGTATCAATGGTTCCAAATAAAAGCTTACCCTGTAATGCTTTTTCACGCGCATCATCAACATGATCCAAAATCCATTTCACTTTTGTTCCTGAAAAATAGGCGTCTATTAAAAGACCAGTTTTTGAGCGAAAAAGATCATCATAGCCCTTTGCTTTCAATTCCTCACAAATTTCACTCGTTTGCCTTGATTGCCAAACGATTGCATTATAGATAGGCTCACCTGTCTCCTTATCCCAAATCACCGTAGTTTCTCGTTGATTCGTGATACCTATTCCAGCAATCTGCGCTGGTTTTATTCCCGATTCAGACAATACCTCTGCAATAACTGTTAAAACGGAGCCCCAAATTTCATTTGCGTTATGCTCCACCCAGCCAGGTTTAGGAAAATGCTGAGTAAACTCTTTTTGTGCAATAAAAACAATTTCCCCCTGCTTATTGAATAGAATAGCCCGTGAGCTTGTTGTTCCCTGGTCTATAGAGAGAATAAACGTCTCCAAAAATATCCCCCTATTCACTATATGGTTTATTTTCTTTTTCCAATACTAAATAAGATGATTCTAATTAGCTTCTAGGCTCTTCCAGGTACTGATATACTACATCTCCACCTCGCTGACCTATGCCACGAAAATGTTTAAAGTCATCCCTTTTCACAAGGACTTGACGAAAATCCATGAAATCTTCTTTCTTAACATAGAACTCTGATAGTTCACCTTTTTTTAATTTTTCCAAGATTTCTTGCGCAAACTGTTCGTTCATAAACTGCATCACCTCTATTCCATTTTATAGTAAGGACTATTATCGTAGTCAATATTTGTATGATATTCTATAAAAATTTCGTTTAAAAATGTAAACGATTGCATTTTTTATATTTTTTATTAATAATTAACAAAATTGTCAAAAAAAATCCTTTACGAAATATACAAAGTAGTGCAAACTGTTACTTAAATGAATATATATAGATTGTCAGGTAAAGGAGAGAGACTAATTGAAAAAAGCAGAAGTAGGTAATGTCATTGAATTTCGCGGCGGATTAAAAGGTATTGTAGAAAAGGTCAATGAAAACTCTGTAATAGTCGACCTAACACTTATGGATAATTATCGTGACTTAGAATTGGATCAGCGGACTGTTGTAAACCATAAAAATTATAAGATAGTAAAAGAAAGCGCTTATTAAATTGATAATTTTGTAGATTAGGCAGCCAGGGGCTGCCTTTTTATTTTTTAGGCTGTGTTAAATGGGTCTGTTGATTTCCGCTCCAGGCACTTCGCGCACCTTAGGGCGGTCCGGGGAGCCTCCTCGACGCTGAAGCGCCTGCGGGTCCGCTCCAAAAACAGGGTGCCAAAATCAACATTTATCAATAACACAGCCATATTTTATTTATCTCGTCCAGCTTCTTTTAATAGCTGATCTTTGGATTTTACTTTTCCGTGCGGGTTTTGGTCTTGTTTACGAACTGTCCATTGTCGCTCTTGTTGGCTTTGGGATTTAGTCATTGTTCTTCCTCCTTTCCTTTCACCTTGATATTTTTTGCAATTTCTTTTTTCTTATTTATTGGATTCGTCCAAAAGTGTGATGTAAACATTTCCTTTCATAAAATTTTTTTGTTAAAATAAATTTTATTGTTAGAAAGGAGGTAATAGATACATGAAAAATAGTTTTTTTGATCTTCGGCTAATCACTGGGTTCATCATTGCTCATGCTCTTATGTATTTCACCTTTTATGACCGAGCCATATTCTGGTACATATTTACTGGTTCACTTCTTATATTGATTACTTATGCGATGTTTCAAGAAGCTGTCGAAGACGAAGCGTCCTTTTTCAAATATATCTCCATTGGTACAATTTCGGGATTACTTCTCTATTTATTATTTTGGCTGGGAGTACAAGCCTTTGACCTGCTAAATTTGCCTTTTGAAAATAGTATAAAAAAACTCTACCGCTGGTTTGCACCTGCGTTATTTTGGCAGTACCTGGCACTAATTTTAGTTGCCGCACCTGGAGAAGAACTCTTTTGGCGCGGGTTTGTTCAAAAAAGACTACTCCGCTATTTCGGTCCATTCAAGAGTATTTTAATTGCAGCTATGCTTTATGCTTCTGTTCATATTTATTCAGGAACACTTATCCTAATGCTTGCTGCATTCCTTTCTGGTCTTATGTGGGGTGCGCTCTATTTATGGAAGAAAAGTATGCCTTTAGTTATTGTTTCGCATATTGTCTTTGACATCATGATTTTTATTATTTTGCCGTTAAAATAGGAAAAGCACCTGTCAAAATAATGGACAATGCTTTTCCTATTTTTATTGTTTATGCACTTTATCGTCTAGAGGCTTTCTCCATAAAAGGATAAAAAAGATTAGGCTAATATAGCCAAACAATGGATAAAGATTAGACAACAG
>JAPSKD010000409.1 GCA_031177865.1 Bacillus sp. (in: firmicutes)
GATGTTTGTTCCAAAAATTGCTGAATGATTGGGGGCTGTTTTGAAAAGACTTCCATTACTAAGTAGTCGAATAATTCCTGAAGTGAGTAGGTAGAATGTTCAAAGAGTGCGGAGATGTCCCCAGTAAATGGAATCTGCTGTGCAATCATACACAATGCAATAATCCAGCCTTCTGTTAATTGATAGATACTTTGCAGGTGAGCAGGCTCTATTTCTAGGCCATAAAGGTCCGATAATAATAATTCCATTTCTTCTATAGTGAGAACTAAATCTTCTCGTGTAATTTCTACTAACTGCCCGTTAACCCTCATTTTCGTTAAATGCTTCCAGCCAGGTCGACTGCGGCTTGAAATAACTAAGTGTAAATTAGCAGGAATATGCTGAAGTAATTTTTCAATCCAACTATTAATCGTATAGGAGTGCTCAATTTGATGATAGTCGTCCAAAATTAACGTGATATCGGAATTCACTTCAAGGATTTCATTTATAAACAAGGTGCATAAATAACTCAAATCTTCTTCTCGTATGTACCGGTCTATTGTTTCGATATACTTTGCAATTTTCTGGCCAAATTCAGGGACCAACCCTCTAATCGAATGAATGATATAGGAAAGGAATGGAAGGATGTCGTCATCCATTGATGAAATGGAGTACCAGCAGCCCGGGATTTTTTCATCCCTCATAAATAAAGCCAATGCCGTACTTTTTCCGAAACCAGCACCCGAATGAATGATTGTCAAAGGGTACTCAGGTATTTTCTTCATTTTCCTAGTAAGTTTTGCCCGTCTAATAAATTCGTCTTTAATAACCGGGATTCGCAGTTTTGTTTGAATAATAGGCAGCTTCATTTATTTATCCTCCTTTCGAATTTTTCCAATTTTTACACTATTTTATCATATAATTAACCTCAATGGCAGAAATAGGTTTTTTCAAAATTCACCAGAACTTATTCTTCATATATCATTTTTTTCGTCATACCGCCATCAACTACTAGATTGATTCCCGTTACGAAATTATTTTCTCTTGCTGTTAAATACAAACATGCCCTTGCAATATCATCTGGCTTACCCACCCGTTTAGAAAAATGCTGATTATGATCAATGTCTGTTAATTGTGAATAGTCACCAGTGTGAATCCAGCCAGGTGAAATGGCATTTACGGTAATCTTGTCATTGCTGAGGGATGAGGCTAGAGCATGCGTAATGGCAACAATTCCTCCCTTTGTTGCTGCATAGCCCTCTGAGTTTGGCTCAGACATGAGTGCTCGAGTCGAAGCAATATTAACAATGGCTCCCCCTTCTTGATTCTCACGCATATACCTTGCTGCCTCCCGTGAACATAGGAAAACACTTCTCAAATTGGTTTGGATAATATCATCCCATTCTTCTACAGTTACTTTATACAGTGATTTAAATAACCCTTTGCCAGCATTGTTGATTAACACATCTAACCGGCCAAACTTCTTTTTTGCGGTTTCCATAAGGGTAATAATATCACCTTCTTTTTTAACATCTGTTTTCACAAAGAGTATATCTTCCCCCATTTGTTTAAGTTCAGATTCTGTCTGTTTACCTGCAGTTTCATCAACATCAGCAATCAAAACTTTTGCTCCATTTTCGGCATAAGCTGCTGCGATGCCGCGTCCAATTCCTTTTGCAGCCCCGGTTACCACGACTACTTTATTAATAAAATCCAAGCTAGACCACCTCTTCAATCCGTTTTATATGTAGTTTAACTTATTAAACACGTTAACTGGAAATAAAGTGGGGAATTTTTCTACGTAACAAATATAATTTTCAAGAAAAACTAAGGAAACCTCTAGGAAAAGGAGAAAGGAATATGCAGGAAAAATGTTTCTATTGTGTAAATGAGATTGAGGAAAAGCAACATCACTATGTTACATTTTTAAGTTCCAACACGGAAAGAGATGAGATCCTTTGTGATGAATGTTATCAGGAGTGGCTGCAAGGAGTTAAAGGGTAGTATGTAATTTACAAAGAATGAAAAAAGGGCCGATTCTATGTCGGCCCTATTTCACTGTGTAATTATTAACTTTGGATACGCTGCTTCCTGTATAGTCTATGTTAAGCAGTTTAGCTATCATGTCAGGAAAAGTTGATTGAATCGATTGTTCGAGAATTTGTCCTTTCCCTTTTTCACAAAAACATAAAACGGTTGGACCTGCACCACTTAAGGCGACACCGAACGCTCCTTCAGACTTAGCGAAACTTTCTACATCACCGTAAAAAGGAATCAACGGTTTCCGATAAGGCTGATGGAAAAGGTCTATTTCCATCATTTTACCTGCTAATTCCCAGTTTTGACTAAGAAGTGCTGCAACTAAAACATTAGCAGTAGAAGAAGCTTGAATAGCATTTGAATACGAAAATTCTGTTGGCAAGACACCACGGGAATCTTTCGTCAATAAGCTCTCTTGTGGGATTACAGCAACCATTTCAAAAGAAATGGCTGTGATTGGGATCATATCCACCTCACCTTGCTGATAACTGCCGATGACAAGTCCCCCATATAAAGATGCGCCAACGTTATCCGGATGACCCTCTATCTCTGTAGAAAGTAATAGCTTATCTTGTTTTGTTAATCCTAACTCTCCCACATAATCAGCAAGCTCAATTCCGGCAATAATAGCTGACGCACTTGAACCAAGGCCGCGTGCAAGTGGAATGTCACTCTCAATCTTTATTTTACAAGGGTGCAATTCCTTGCCATACTTTGCTGCTGTTTGCAGAGCAATTTGGCAGATAAAATGCTTTTCATCTGATGGGAGATTCTTTAATTCCTCTGTTGTGGAATAACATTCCCATTTCTCGCTTTTCTCTACTTCTAAACTTAAATATAGAGTAAGTGCAACACCCATTGAATCAAAGCCTGGACCAAGATTAGCAGAGCTTGCTGGAACTTTAATTACGAACTTACCATCATTTAGAGTCAACGATTGACAACTCCCTTGATATGCTGTGTCACTGCTTGCTCTTCATTTGGCAATTTTTTCACATCTACTAAACTGCTTTGAATAGCCGTATCCGGATCTTTTAAACCATTTCCAGTAAGAACAGCGACAATTTTTGATCCTTTTTCAATTTTGCCTTTTTGTAAGGACTTCATCACACCAGCGATGGACGCACATGAAGCTGGTTCAGCAAAGATTCCTTCAGAAGCTGCAATTTTTTTATAGGCAGCTACGATTTCATCATCACTGACTTCATCAAATAGACCCTTGGATTCTTCAACTGCAGCAACCGCTAAGTCCCAGCTTGCCGGATTTCCAATTCGTATCGCTGTTGCAATCGTTTCTGGATTTTCAAATACGCGGTTATGAACAAGTGCTGCCGCACCTGCTGCTTCAAATCCATACATTTTCGGAAGTCCCGTTCCCTTATGAGTTGCGTATTCTTTAAACCCTTTCCAATAAGCACTAATGTTACCAGCGTTTCCAACTGGTATCGCTAAAATGTCGGGTGCAAACCCTAGTTGATCACATACTTCAAACGCGGCGGTTTTTTGTCCCTCTAAACGGAACGGATTAACTGAATTCACTAAGGTTATTGGTTCTTCCTCACTAATATTACGAACCATTTGTAATGCTTGGTCAAAATTACCCTCAATTGAAATAATTTCTGCTCCGTACATCATGGCCTGTGCAAGCTTTCCTAAGGAAATTTTACCTTCTGGAATAACAATAATACAGCGTAATCCAGCCCGCGCTGCATATGCAGCAGCTGCGGCAGACGTATTTCCTGTAGAAGCACAGATTACGGTTTTACTGCCGGATTCTACTGCCTTTGCCACAGCCATAACCATTCCACGGTCTTTGAAAGAACCCGTTGGATTTGCTCCTTCAAGCTTAACGTAAAGCTCAACATCCAATTCCTTTGAAAGTCGCTCTAATTTTACTAACGGGGTATTTCCTTCATTTAATGTTAAACCAGGTGTTTCAATACTTACTGGTAGAAATTCTTTATATGCTTCAATCAATCCTGGCCATCTCATATTGATTTTCTCACCACTCTATAAGCACTTTTAAT
>JAPSKD010000410.1 GCA_031177865.1 Bacillus sp. (in: firmicutes)
GTTTCATATGATCATAAATTGCTCCGCGGATTAAGGTTGGGTTTAAGTTATTTTCAGATAAAAAGAGGTAAAGAATTGAATTTAGTTCGTAACAAAGCCCGCCTTCGTTTTGTTTAAGTATCTTACTCGTTAAATTTTCTTCTGTAATTTCCTTCGTTCTATTTTCGATAATACATAAATTCTCAAACGGAATGGTCTTCGCCGTCTTTTCAAGAACCGTATCTAAATATTGAAATGTGATTACTTCATTTTGTGGGATACCTAATCTATTACGAAATAGTTCGTTTATGTTGTTCATATATACGTCCTCCTTGATACCTACCTATATTCAATCATAGCAAAAGCAAATAGCGCAAGGTATCCCAAATAACAAGAAAAGTGCGAGGAACCATCCAAAGATATTGAAGATGCCTGGCATATTCTTTTTTATCTTTTGGAAGTCCAATATTGTAAATGATAGAATAATTGAGAGGGAACTCAAGTTAAACAAAAAGTAGACCAATGGAACCGTCCCTTTGGTCTTAATCTTGGCGGGGTGATAAAAATGGAAGCCATCGTCTTAGCTGCTGGATATTCCAGTCGGGCGAATGCATTTAAAATGATGTTGCCACTTGGGCAAATCAGCGTGTTGGAGCAAACGATATCTAAATTTCGAGGAGTATGCAGCAGAGTCATCGTCGTAGCTGGTTTTCAAGCAGAACTTATACAAGAGGAAATTGAAAAAATCAGAAATAAAAATGCCTATTCATTTCAGATAAAATTTGTTTACAATGAAAACTTTAACGAGGGAATGTTCACCTCCATTCAAAAGGGCTGTAACGAAGTAAATGCCCCAAGCTTCTTTATAACACCCGGAGATTGTCCGCTTGTAAAAATAGAGACACTTCAGCTAATTTCAAAACACAAAGGGGACGTAGTGATTCCCAGCTTTCATCATAAAGGTGGACACCCTATCAAATTATCAAAAGTAGTAAAACAAAAAATTCTCGAAACCAATCCGGAAAGTAATTTACGTGTGGTCCTAAATGGTTATGAAAAGGAATACATAAATGTAGATGACCCGGGGGTACTCATGGATGTTGATACCCAGGAGGATTACCAAGAAGCAGTTCAGTATTATCATGATTCTGTTTTTGAATAATTTTATACGTAGGCGCAGCTTAACTCAAATCGGCTTGTTTTATTGCAAACATGTTGATTGGAAGATGCTGCGTTTTTTTATTAGTGGTTGATTGCAAACTGGAAAGACGTTAAATGAAAGTTTCTTGTCAAAAATACTTACATATTTAGGTAAAGTTTCTCTTCATTAAAATATAATGAAAAGAACTAATTTCTTGAATGAAAGTTATCATAAAACATCATGCTGATTTATAAAATCGTAGGAAGAGGTTTCTATTAATATTGTATCTTCTTAAAAAATGAGTCGAAGGGTGTTGTTGGAATGAATCTAAAAGACATAAGCACCTCAGTGCCCAAAAAGGACCATAAAGGGAAAGTATCTGGGCAGTTGGCCTATATTAGTGACGTGAAAGTGGAAAATATGGTATATGGCGTTTTGTATCGGTCTCAGGTTGCTTATGGTAAAATCAAATCCATTCAATTACCAAGCCTTCCGGAAGGATATGAAGTGGTTGGTGCAGAGGATATCCCCGGACCAAATTATGTCAAAATTATCAAAGATGATCAGCCCATTTTTGCCAATGAGTGGGTCAATTATATTGGTGAGCCGATTCTGATGCTCGTTGGAAAAGACCTTGATGTTTTGTACAGTCTAATCGATGAAGTCAAGATTGAATTGGAAGAACATCAGGCTATTTACACGCTGGACGAAGCAATCAACCAAAAGTCAGCTCCCGGAATTACTATGGCCAGCTATGAGTTTGGGGAAAGCTTAGAAGTCATTTCAGCAATTGAGCAGGGAGCTTATCAAATCATTAAAGAAGAATATGATACCGGTTATCAGGAGCATGTCTACCTTGAGCCACAAGGAATGCTTGGCGTTTATAAGGATGATGAAATTGTCGTCCAGGGATCGATGCAATGTCTTTATTATATAAAAAATGCATTGATAACCGCTTTAGCATGTGGGGACGATGACGTCAGAGTGGTTCAAAGCCCAACCGGCGGCGGTTTTGGCGGCAAAGAAGAGTTTCCTTCGATGATGGCGTGTCACGTAGCCGTTGCTGCAAAAGCAGTCAAAAAATCGGTGATGCTCGTGTTCGACCGTTCTGAGGATATGGTAGTTACCACGAAAAGACATCCGGCTAAACTCAAATATCGAACAGCTGTTGATAAGGAAGGAAATATCTTGAGCATGTGTGTAGAGGTATTTCTCGATGGTGGAGCGAATGTGGGATTGAGCTCAGTCGTCCTGCAGCGCGCCTTACTAAACAGTGCCGGTGTGTATAAAATTCCGCATTTTCATGCAAAAGGATATGTATTAAAAACCAATACCGTTCCGAACGGTGCCTTTAGAGGCTTTGGTGCGCCGCAAAGCTTTGCCGGAATTGAAAGTCATATCGGTCATCTTAGTAAACTAGCAACCATCGATCCACTTGAATATAAACGAAAATACCTCGTCAAACAAGGAGACCCCACGATCACCAAAGGAAATTTCCGCGATCCAATATTAATGAAAGATATGATTGAGGACTTGTTAAACGCGTCCGATTACAAAAAGAAAAAAACGGAGTTTCAAACTTTTAATAAACTAAATCAGCGCTATAAAAAAGGTATTGGAACTTCGTTGTTCCTTCATGGCTGTGGATTTACAGGCAGTGGTGAACGAGATCATATAAAAGCAAAGGTCAAGCTCTATAAATCCAAAGACGATCAGGTGTCACTTAAAATATCAAATTCTGACATGGGACAAGGCATTTTGACCACGTTGAGTAAAATTGTCGCCAAAGAACTAGACATTCCATACGAAGAAGTTTTGTACCCTTATCCCGATACAAAAGAGGTTCCCGACTCAGGTCCAACCGTAGCCTCCAGGACGACGATGATTGTCGGTAAATTACTTGAACGAGCCGCAAAAAAACTGAAGGCTCAGTGGCAGACAGGGGTGGAACAGGAAGTAACGGAGGACTACGTTCATCGTGAAATGATTCCTTGGGACGAGAAAACCTTCACCGGAGATGCCTATCCGGCATATTCATGGGGCGTCAACTTTGTTGAAGTAGAAGTGGATACGTTAACAGGAAATGTAAAGCTGGAAAAAGTATATGCCAATTATGAAGTAGGGAAAGTCATCGATGACCGGGTTATGAAAGGGCAAATTGACGGTGGCTTAGCGCAAGGATTAGCGTACGGTTATCTAGAAAAAATGACATCCAAAGAAGGTAAAATTCAACAAAAAAGCATAACGGACTATGGACCCCCGACTTCAATGGACGTGGTTTCCATACAAAGTAAGGTATTTGATAATCCCTATGCTGACGGTCCGTATGGGGCGAAGGGTGCAGGTGAATTGACTTTAATTGGCGGTGCTCCAGCGGTCCAAGCGGCGATCGAGGATGCACTGCAAACTTCTTTTCAGCAAATTCCGATTACACCCGAAGTCATTATTGAAAGTCTTTGGATGAAGGAAGGTGAAAAAGGATGATAAAGTTTACCCTAAATGGAAGAAAAATAGAAACAGACGCCCCTCCTACAGCAAGATTACTAGATGTAATAAGAGAGGATTTTAATTTAATCGGTACAAAGGAAGGCTGCGGGGAAGGAGAATGCGGCGCCTGCAGCGTTTTTGTCAATAACCTCCTGCAAAACAGTTGCCTGATTCCAATTGGCTCCATTGATAGAGCCGATGTTGTAACAATAGAAGGAATCATGGAGTCGGAACAATTTCGGATTTTAGATGAAAGCTATTCCGATGCTGGTGGAGTCCAATGCGGTTACTGCATTCCTGGGATGGTTATGGCAAGTGCAGCTTTATTATCCAAAAACCCGCATCCTTCAGAAGCAGAAATTCGTGAAGGGATATCGGGAAATCTCTGCCGATGTACGGGCTACAATATGATTGTCGACGCTATTAACCTTGCAGC
>JAPSKD010000411.1 GCA_031177865.1 Bacillus sp. (in: firmicutes)
ATTTTATAGAACTATCACCTTGTCAACTAGAAAGATTACATTACTATCAGTTTTTCAGCAAAACATTTTAAAAAATTGAAGATCACGATGAGATAGTTATTTTAAATCATTGCGCTAAAAAACCACCCTTTTAAACTAAAGGTGGTTTTTTAGTTAGGACGCTTTTTGTAAGCGTTATCATAAAGAAGGGGGTAAATACATAATATCACAGCAAATTTTGACGTGTCCTGCTTTCTGTTAGATAGTCTCTCATTTGAATTGCAAATAACAGTGATGGAAAGAGTTTCAACTTCATTTATCTTTATGACTGAAAGAAAACCTTACAAAACAAAATTCGATAAAAAGGCTACCTATCAGGTACCGAGTTTTGTCGAAGATTGGAAATCCATGTATTAGGAGCAGACATTTTTTATTTTGCATTCCCCCCAACTTATCAATTAATACGATCTACTCCATAAACTTTCTGCCATTCCTTTTTAAAAACTGAAACATCAGTTGCTGTAGCAGGGAAAGCAATAAATTTTTCTATAAGGTCAGGACCTGCAGTTACCGATTGTGCTCCAGCGAGACAGACATCATGGACTTGCTGAACATTTTTAAAGCTGGCAGCAACGATTTCAGCTGGTAACTAATACGTTGAAAATAACTTGGCAATTTCAGCGACTTCTTTTACACCATTCCCTGTTAAATTATAAATACGATTCACATAAGGAGCTACATACTTCGCACCAGCCATTGCTGCCATTAGCGCTTGAAAGATGGTTGTTGCGAGGAGAAAACCATGAAACAAGTAGTATTTTTTGATTTAGACGGTACACTTTTAACAAGTGATTTAAAGGTTGCGAGCAGCTCTATTGAAGCAATACATGCGTTACGGGCGCAAGGAGTAGAACCAGTCATTGCAACTGGCCGAACATTAGCGGAAATTGGTTACATACTAGAGGAAACAGGCATCCGTTCATGTGTTGTTATGAACGGTCAATATGTCATCTATGACGGGGAAGTAATCTATGAAAATCCATTGGATGTAAGGGAAGTAATAGGATTACATGAGGCAGCGTCACGTAATGGTCATGAGTTGGCTTTTTACAACGCAGATAAAATATCCGTCACAAGTGAAGGGTTAGAGTTAATTACAAAAAATTATTATCCGCGTTGGCGGTCAATATCCTCCTATAAATGCCAGTCTATATCTAAATGAATCCATCCATTTAATGCTGATATTCTGCGAAGAAGGGGAAGAATCTTATTATCAGTAAAAAATTCTCCTATTTCCAATTTGTAAGGAACTCTCCATACGGTTGTGATATTTATCCAGCAGGAACTTCAAAAGCTACTGGCATTGAGCGTTTACTTACCCTGAAAAACCTGCCTTTAGAAGCTACATATGCATTTGGGGACGGATTAAATGATTTGGAGATGTTTGAACTAGTGCAGCATTCAATTGCAATGGGGAATGCGTTAGATATTGTAAAACAGTCGGCAAAACATGTAACCCATTCACATAACGAAGATGGTATTTTAAAAGGTCTGGAATTATGTGGATTATTAAAGTAGAAGTTAACTCTAGAAAATTAGAAATCATGGTGCTGGTAAATGCTCAAAAGAACTCGTCTGTGTTGACGAGTTTTTTCACATTTTGGTCTGTATAAGGCCTCGGGTCGCTCCGCATAGGGAGTAATCAAGGCCTTATAAGTGGTGGTATAAAGCTTTATCCATCCAGTTTAGGAAAGTGAAATGCATATAAGCAGTGCAGAAAATCATCAAATGGAAGGGAGGACTCGCCCTCTTTCTCGCCATTTCCAGAAACGCTGGTTCTGATGGATTTCCCCCATACTTGCAGACTGTCGTTATTGGGGTTGTAAAAATACACGCGAATGCCCCCAGAAGGGTCTGGGCCTATTCTTTGAATAAGGACTGCATGGGCTCCAAGCGCTTGACCAGAATGGTTGTATATAATAATGCCAGCTGGCTGGGGGAGACCTTCATTGACATTTGGCTTGTTTGAAGGGTGATAGTATAGGTGGAATTTGGTTTTAAACTGTAAGTCACTGTAAGAATCGGAGAACTCGGTCCATATTCCTTTTATATGAAAAGAGGGGTTGATCCATTTATGGGGATCCTGCCCGCGTCCTTCGGAAGCCTTTAACATTTCAAAATAGATTGAATCAAGGTGAGGAATCAAAAGCAGTGAGACGGTATCAATATTTTCCTCATCATTTAATGTGACTTGTGGAAGCGTATCTGAACAAATCGGTCGACCTTCAAAATAAATCGTGATTTTCCCATTTTCTAAAAAGTGATTAAACATTTTAAGCAGCATGATAGGCTCTTTCTGTGACCAATAGCTGAGTGCTCTTGTTGATTGGCACGAGGGGTTAAATCCTTGGCCGATCCCAAGAGGCTGCCCTAAAACACTTATCATTTCCGAGACAAGAAGAGTACGAAGAACTTCTGTATCTGTGATTTTATGATGTGCGGCAAGCCGTTTTTTAATCGTTTCATGAAGGGGGACTTTTAAAAGCTTTCCTAATTCTTTTACAAATTCTTTTGTAAAAATATCTCGTTCCAAAAGGCGTATTAAACCATAAATGCTTCTTCTGGTTTTGGTCGTAACCGCTGCATCGATTAGAGTGGAAACAAAAGGTAGATTCAACCGCAGGTTTTCCCTGGCTATTTGATCGACACCGAGTATATATTGAATAAAATCCGCTTTTTCTTTATTAATATAGTTTAAAAAAATCGCATGAAAAGGCGAAACAAGTCCTGTACTCTTCACTGATGCCCGAAGTTGATAGGCTTCCTGGATTAATAATAAGTCATTGCTGACTTTCAGTTCACTTTCATAACTTTCAACCGAAGCCGCAGCTGATATATCAGATGGACAATATACGGCATGTTCGTAATGCATCAAGCTTGAATCTGCTTCCTCCTGGCCTCCGGCTAATTTTTTTGCACTGGCAATTAATTTCAGTATTTTGTCTGTTACAATGGGCCTTTGTACGGCAAGATTATCAATTTCCTGATACAAGCTTTGAAAAACTACCGACGAAAAACAATGGTCTGAAATAAATCTCAAAATATTCGACGCCTGTCTTTCATGATAAATATGCTTTACCCGATTTTCTTCCGTTTCCTTCATTAATAATAGATCCATATTCAACGCCAAAACTTTTGTCAAAAATTCATTTGCTTCATACGCCGACATTTCTGGATGTACATAATCACCCCTGGCAATGGCGAGAATTCTCAGATTGCTTAATGTCTCGGCTGCTGCCGTGATTCCGCCGGCATGCAAAGTACCTCTAACGAGAACAGGATTTAGTTTACGGACATTTTCCCATGGTTTCCCTGCAAATACCCCGGCTTCGTCAAAGAGATGGGCATACTTATAAAGCTTTGCCAATCCACTCGGCTCTTTCAGAACTGCAACGGCTTCTTCCAAAACGGCCTGTTGAAATAAACTTTTATTTAATACAGAAGTTTTTGATAACTGATAAAAGGCTTTTTGAAATGAATCCTCTGAAGTAAAAAGAAAAAGTCCCATTTATCCCTTTCCTTTCTGAGCATACTGCGTTTACAGTATAATATTGACCAAATGCAAAGAGAATTACTTATTAGAAGAAAAAACACACAAGGCTTCATTCTGATGGAGAAGTGATGGGAATTTGTCTGGGATTTTAGTTCTTCAACTTTATCAGTAGACCAGAAGAGATTCGATTGCAGGGGTTTAAGTAGGTTTGAGTAATTTAATGAATATTCAAAAAATAATATCACCTAAATTTAACACATAATAGTTGATATTTCAACTTAGGTTAAAATAAGAAAGGACCCGGAATGATCTTTCGGGGCCCTTTAGAACTTATTTTACTAAACCAATCTCCTGCATTTCGGCGGACATGCAGGCATTTTCCAGGATTTCTTTTAATATGTTCGTTCCATTTTCAAGTTCTTCCTTTGATACAGTGAGAGGAGGCAATAGTCGAATGACCTTTTCTCCAGCAGGCAATACAATAAGCCCCTTATTTCGAA
>JAPSKD010000412.1 GCA_031177865.1 Bacillus sp. (in: firmicutes)
TATAGGACTAGCTTTATCCATCATATTATTTGATACAATGTTATCGCCTTTTCTTGTTCCGTTTACTCTTTCGTACTTCGTTGGTCAAAAGGTAC
Organism: Bacillus sp. (in: firmicutes); assembly: GCA_031177865.1. GTDB lineage: Bacteria > Bacillota > Bacilli > Bacillales > Cytobacillaceae > Neobacillus. The sequence continues at coordinate 96 of JAPSKD010000412.1, forward strand.
AAATTAATGTGTTAGATATCATGTATGGATTACTTTTCATGGTGGTTATTCCCTCTCTTTTAGGGATGGTGACAAATCATCTGACAAAAGGAAGGAGTGCAAAGGCAGGAAAAACCTTAGCTCCGTTTTCGAAGTTGGCACTAGCTTCTGTTGTTATGATAAATGGTGCGGTTATCTCACCGTACATAAAGGTATTTAATGTAAGGCTTCTTATGATCGCGTTTACAGTCTTTCTCCTTGCTTGCTTAGGGTATTTTATCGCATGGATATTAGGGATTTTGCTAAAGCGGGACCGTGAGACACAGATTGTGATGTTGTTTACTGGTGGAATGCGTAATATCAGCGCAGGAGCTGTAATAGCTGTCCAATACTTTCCACCTGCTGTCGCTGTACCTGTTGTATTAGGGATGTTGTTTCAACAAATTTTAGCGTCGCTATTTGGTTATCTTTTTCGCGTAATTGACCAAAAGCAAAGCATAAAAAACGAAGTATCTGCTTAACAATAAATAATATAAAGTTGCTAAATATACTATATTATGTTAAAAATAATGAGAATAATCTAATTCATAATTAAATAGATTTCACCACTAGGGGAGCTATAGAAGCTGAGAGAGGCAAATGCCTTGACCCTTATTACCTGATCTAGATAATACTAGCGGAGGGAAGAGGTGTTTGAGTACATATATTTGGTAATTGTTTAGCAGATACACTGATCATTGTTAACAAAACCTTTATGCGATTCGAGCCACTTCTTTTCATAGGAGTGGCTTTTTTGATGTGCGCCTGGTTCCTCGAGGTTATAAGGCATTTGGAATTGCAATAAAGAACGCCTTCTATTACAAATTGCCCTAGGTTGCTCTAGCCGCTTTCAATTTTGTTCATTTTATCAGCAAGTATTATGAAGGAGGAGTGAAGATGTCAAAATCAATTGTAGATTTAGTTGAATCCGTTCAAGACCGCCAAGAGGAATTAATCTCGCTTGTCAAAAAGCTTATTGAATTTAAAACTCCTGCTCCACCTGCTAGAAATACTAGTGTTGCCCAACAGTTTATTGCGGATTTTCTAAAAAAAAGAGATTTTTTGATAGATATGTGGGATGTTTATCCAAATGATCCGAATGTGGTCGGAGTTCGAAAGGGAAGACAGAGTGACTCTTACAAAAGCTTAATTATCAATGGGCATATCGATGTAGCAGAGGTACAAGAGAATGAGCAGTGGGAATCAGATCCATTTATTCCAATTGTGAAAAATCATTCCATTATTGGTCGTGGGGCTGCAGACATGAAAGGTGGTTTGGCTGGGGCACTGTTTGCGATCCAACTATTACATGAGGAAGGAATTGAACTACCGGGCGATCTTATTTTTCAATCTGTTATTGGAGAAGAGGTAGGGGAAGCAGGAACACTAGAATGCTGTAACAGAGGATATAAAGCAGATTTTGCTGTTGTTGTTGATACAAGTGACTTGCATATTCAAGGGCAAGGTGGTGTGATTACCGGGTGGGTAACTGTGAAAAGCACACAAACCTACCACGATGCAACTAGACGTCAAATGATTCATGCAGGTGGAAATCTTTTTGCAGCAAGTGCCATTGAAAAAATGACAAAGATTATTCAAGGGCTTCAAGAGTTGGAACGGCATTGGGCTGTAACAAAGAGTTATCCGGGGGTTTCACCCGGTACAAACACGATTAATCCAGCTGTGATTGAAGGTGGTCGACATGCAGCCTTTATCGCTGATGAATGTCGGTTATGGATTACTGTTCACTATTATCCAAACGAATCGCATGAGGAAATTATAAAGGAAATAGAGGAACATATTCTTCATGTTGCGAACGGTGATCCATGGCTTCGAAAACACCCACCAACCTTCGAATGGGGAGGAAAGTCGATGATCGTTGATAGAGGAGAAATTTTTCCTTCTTTAGAGGTTGATCCCAATCACTCTGCGGTTAAATTGTTAGCTGCTTCACATGAATCAGCTTCTCAAAAGCAAGCCGTTGTTGGTGTATCACCAACTGTTACAGATGGAGGATGGTTAGGAGAAGCGGGAATACCGACGGCAATATACGGACCAGGTAAATTACACCATGCACATTCTGTTAATGAACGTCTTTCGATTGAAGAACTTGTTACTTTCACGAAATCGATTTTAAGTTTTATCTATGAATGGAGCCATACTGTGAAAGATTGAAATCATAAAGGAGGTTGAAATAATGAAATTTAGTCAAAGATTATATGAAAAAGTACTTCCTATTTGGGAAAGAAATCATGCCCACCCCTTTGTGCAGGGGATGGGAGAAGGAACGCTTGAAAAAGAAAAATTCCGATTTTATATGGTGCAAGATTATTTGTATCTAATTGAATATGCAAAAGTATTTGCGTTAGGTGCTGTAAAAGCAACAGATCTACATACAATGGGAAGGTTTGCAGCTCTTCTTCATTCAACATTGAATGAAGAAATGGAGCTTCATCGTCAATATGCGAAAAGATTCGGCATCACAGCTCAAGAGTTAGAAGAGGCTAAGCCTTCACCAACAACTCTTGCTTATACACATTATATGTTACATGTCAGTCAAAACGGTACACTTGCTGAATTAGTCTCTGCTCTTTTGCCATGTATGTGGAGCTACTGGGAAATAGGGAAGGAATTATCAAAACAAAATGGAGCAAGTGATCATGAATTTTACGGAGAGTGGATTACGATGTATGCATCATCTGAATTTGGTCAACTAGCCACATGGTGTATTGACTTGATGGATGATCTTGCAGAGGGGAAACCAGAAACAGAGCTATGTAAGCTAGAAGAAATTTTCTTAAATACAACTCGATTTGAATACATGTTCTGGGATATGGCCTACCATGAATCGATGTGGCCAACTGATGAGTAAACCTATCCTACAATGAACATATTATTTTCAATATGAAGATGAATCTGTTCAAACGAAGTGAATCTTAAATAATATGAATCTAGATCTTTTCAAAGGAGAATTTATCAGCTTTTTAGAAGAGAGTGGATCTGGATACATCATTTAAGTTGATCACAGGTCTTAAGCAGTCGAGGAAAGGAGAAATTTCGTTAAACAACTAGCTTATCGGTTAGGTAAAGTGGATACATGCCTTAACAGGATTTACATTTACCTTGTCGAAACATTGTAGAAAATGCACCCCTGAAAAAACGTGAAGAACATAAGAAGGTGATGACGTTAATAGAGGAGTTTGGCTAAAGAGGTATTAATAATAAATTATCTATGCAAGAATGGTTGCTAGCACAGTGTAAAAACGAATGGATATGAATTTACTGCTAAACAACCTGAAGAAGCTTTAGACATTTTATTAAACAACCAAGACGAAGCAAACTTACCGTTAGTAAAAGATGCAGAAAAGTACAAAGCTTAGATATATTGCTGTCATTAATGAAGTCTTAAAGTTAGATTTGGATATGGAAGGCAAGACGGGCAGCGGTGGGAAGATATATAAAATGGATGAAAGAATCGAGATTAGTTATTGAGGAACCGAACATGGAAGATATATATTTAATAAGGACTTGGTGGGATTTGAACCCACAAGATGTCCAACAGTTTACGTTGTAACTGTTGACTGCTCTACACGTTGAGCTACAAGTCCTATATATATTGTGTGCATTTTAGAATATTATATACAAAGAAGTTTGTAAAAAGGTTGTAACCATCTATAATTTTAATAGATCTCGACCGTTTAATGGAAGAAAACAAAGAGGGAGTAACCTTTGTCCTAAAAGGGATAAGCAAATAATTAATAGAAAAAACGCTCGTCCATGTGGCACAAGCGTTTTTTCTGTTATAACTATAATTTTAACTCAACTTCAGAAGATTCACGAAGCTCTTCAACTTTAGCTGCTAATTTTTCTTGTGTTTTTTGAGTTTCTAAATTTGTTTTTAATGTTTCT
>JAPSKD010000060.1 GCA_031177865.1 Bacillus sp. (in: firmicutes)
ATCTTAAAGTTTCCAATTTTAGCAGATCCTTTATCACAACTTAGAAGTGGACAACATCATTTGGAAAATATAGTCGAAACATATGATACATTTTTAAGAAATGAAGACGCTAAGGCTTATTTGAAACCAGATGTAATCCTGCGCTTCGGGGCAATGCCTTTATCAAAAGCTCTAACCATATTCTTAAAGGAAAACCATCAAGCTGAACAATTTGTAATAGATGGAGCCGGAGGCTGGCGTGATCCATCATCATTATCCACAGAAATGATTTACTGTAATGAAACCATCTTTTGTGAGCAGATGTCAGCTTTTAGTGAAACTAGGACTTCTAGCGAATTTTTAGAGAAGTGGCTGGATGTTAATAATCTCACAAAAGCAAACATGGCGCTAATCAAGGATAGTCAGCGTTTAAGTGAAGGGCGATTGTTCTATCAATTAGCAGATATGCTTCCTGAGGGGGCAACATTGTTTGTTGGAAATAGTATGCCTATCAGAGACTTAGATAGTTTCTTTCACAATAACAATAAATCAATAAAAGTTATCGCGAATAGAGGAGCAAACGGTATTGATGGAACGGTATCTACGGCAATAGGTGCGGGATTATACTCACAACCTTTATATCTCGTCTTAGGGGATTTAACTTTTTTCCATGATTTAAATGGGTTGATTGCCTCGAAGTTATATGAGATTGATGTCAAGATTATTGTAGTTAACAATAATGGCGGCGGAATTTTCTCCTTCCTGCCACAATCGCAGCATCCTAAGCATTTTGAACTTTTATTCGGTACACCGTTAAACTTAAACTTTGAGCATGCTGTTCAGATGTTTAATGGTAACTTTACTAGAGTAACGGATTGGGAACATTTACAGGAACTTATGAATCAATCAACCGAGGTAAAGGGATTAAATGTATATGAAGTGGTAACAAACCGTGAAAGTAACTTAGCAGAACATCGCGAATTTTGGCGTATTGTTTCCGAGGAAATATCAAACTTTGTCAAAGGTGTCCGTTAATGCAGATAAAGGTTAACGATAGTATTTACCATGTTGAAGTGTGCGGGGAAGGATTTCCATTACTTTTATTACACGGCTTTACTGGAGATTCTTCCACTTGGACGCCTTTTTGTCCGGTTTGGGGCAAGCATTCAAAATTAATCATCCCAGATATTATCGGCCATGGTGAAACAGAGTCACCAGAAGATATAAAACGGTATAAAATAGAATCCGCTGCTGAAGACCTGATTTTGCTATTGGATCAGCTTGAAATTGAAAAAATAGACCTCCTAGGATATTCAATGGGAGGCAGGCTGGCACTAACTCTCGCTATTTTATACCCAGAGAGAGTTAGAAAGCTTATTTTAGAGAGTGCGTCACCTGGATTGAAGACAGATGAAGAAAGAATGCTGCGCCGTATGAAAGACGAGGAACTAGCAAACTTTATTAATGACCAAGGGATCATTGCCTTTGTTGACTATTGGGAGGCAATTCCTCTCTTTTCTACCATGAACAGTCTACCTAACTCGATTAAAAAATCAATTAGAGAGCAGCGGCTGGCCAATAATGCGAAGGGTCTTGTTAATAGCTTATTAGGAATGGGGACAGGTTCTCAAGCCTCCTGGTGGGGAAAGTTGGATCAGCTAGGATGTGAAGTGTTATTGTTAACAGGGGAAAAGGATGAAAAGTTTTGTAAGATAGCTGAAAGAATGTTAAAGGATATGAACAAAGCTTTATGGATTGTCATTAATGATGGTGGTCATGCAATTCATGTGGAACAAAAAGAAAAATTTGGTACAATAGTAAGTGACTTTTTGTCAAAATAAAAATCAAGGAGGAAGATCGTTTTGACAGTAGAATGGATTGCAGGACGTAAATATGAAGAAATTCTGTATGAAACATATAACGGAATTGCAAAAATCACCATTAATCGCCCGCATGTACATAATGCATTCACACCAAGAACCGTTATGGAGTTAATTGATGCCTTTGCTTATGCACGTGATGATTCTAGTGTAGGAGTAATCGTACTAACAGGTGCCGGAGATAAAGCGTTTTGTTCAGGTGGTGACCAAAAGGTACGCGGACATGGCGGATATGTTGGCGAAGATCAAATCCCACGTTTAAATGTCCTAGATTTACAACGCTTAATTCGTGTTATACCAAAACCAGTTATTGCGATGGTTAAGGGTTATGCGATTGGCGGCGGGCACGTTTTACACGTTGTGTGTGATTTAACGATTGCTGCGGATAACGCGGTTTTTGGACAAACAGGTCCGAATGTAGGAAGCTTTGATGCTGGTTATGGTTCAGGCTATCTAGCCAGAATTATCGGTCATAAAAAGGCTCGTGAAATTTGGTTCTTATGCCGTCAGTATAATGCACAGGAAGCTCTTGATATGGGCTTAGTTAATACTGTTGTTCCTCTTGAAAGAGTGGAAGAAGAAACGATTCAGTGGTGTAATGAAATTCTTGAGAAAAGTCCAACTGCACTTCGCTTCTTAAAGGCAGCAATGAATGCAGATACAGATGGTTTAGCTGGTCTTCAGCAATTTGCTGGCGATGCAACTCTTCTTTACTATACAACCGAGGAGGCCAAAGAAGGTCGTGACGCCTTTAAAGAGAAACGAAAGCCTGACTTTGGTCAATTCCCACGTTTCCCTTGATTCAAAAATGTTGCAGCTTGATGGACTCCATCAGGCTGTTTTTATATAGAAAAGCGGAAGCGCCTTGGCGCTAAAGCTAGACAAATAGAAGAGGGCAACTAACTAGAAGCAGGTGAAAATTAATGCAATATGAAACCATGCCTAACTTTCTAAAAAAAAGAGCATTTCTCACACCTGAAAGAACGGCGGTTTTTTTTAATGATACGACACTATCTTTTAAAGATTTATATGAAAAATCCTATCAAACTGCTGGACAGCTTCAAGGTTTAGGAGTAAAAAAAGATCAATATATTGGTGTATTACTTAAAAATCATCTTGATACCATTGTGATTTTATTTGCACTTCAGCTCATTGGAGTGAAGGCAGTAATTTTAAACAATCGATTATCGAAAAAAGAATTAGTATGGCAGTTAAATGACTCAAGGGTAACCGCGTTAATTCTCGAAAATGATTTTTACGAAATAAAGCAGGATGGAGAAGTGCCAGTTATTACAAAAGACGAGTTGTTTGCAGCAACTTCAGAAACTCCCGAAATACAGGAAGAAATTAATTTAAATGATGTCTGTACGGTCATGTATACATCTGGTACAACAGGAAATCCGAAAGGAGTCCTTCATACATACGGCAACCATTGGTGGAGTGCTGTTGGTTCTGCCCTAAATTTAGGATATACCGATAGTGACCGCTGGCTTTGCAGCGTACCACTTTTTCATATTAGTGGTTATTCCATTTTAATGAAAAGTGTTATTTATGGGATGCCTATGATACTCCATGAAAGCTTTGATACTGACAGAGCGATCAATGATATTAGAAACAAACATGTTACGATTATGTCAGTGGTAGGAACGATGCTTTTTAGGATTGTGGAAGCGCTAAAAGATTCTAAGCTGCCAAATCATTTCCGCTGTGCGCTATTAGGTGGTGGTCCTGCACCGTTACCATTGTTAGAGGCATGTAAGGCAAAGGAAGTTCCTGTTTTTCAATCCTACGGGATGACGGAGACTGCTTCCCAGATTGTCACACTAGCTCCAGAGTACAGTATCACAAAACTAGGTTCGGCAGGTAAACCATTATTTCCATCACAAATTGAGATAATTTTGGAGGATGGAAAAAAAGCACCAAAAAAACAAGCCGGTGAAATTATTGTAAAAGGTCCAAATGTAACAAAGGGTTATTTAAATCGTCCAGAGGTCATAAAGGAAAAATTTAATCAAGGCTGGTTCCATACAGGAGACATTGGCTATCTGGATGATGAAGGCTTTTTGTATGTGCTTGACCGGCGTTCTGATCTCATCATCTCAGGCGGTGAAAACATTTATCCTGCCGAAATTGAATCGGTTTTATTAGCTCATCCTGATGTCGCGGATGCGGGTGTTACTGGTTTGAATGATAAAACATGGGGACAAGTTCCTGCAGCTTTTATTGTTTGCAAAAAAAATGCACAGGTTACAGAGGAAGAACTTAAACGGTTTTGTTTAGAAAACTTGGCTAAATACAAAGTACCAAAATCGTTCTATTTTACGGAAAAACTTCCGAGGAACGCTTCAAAAAAGCTTCTTCGAAGAAAGCTATCTGAATTGGTTCATGAGGGCAGGTCATAAATGAGAATAGCTCAAATTAAACTTAGAGTAATAAGTATGCCTTTAAAGTCCCCCTTTCACACTCACTTAGGTACGGTTACAGAACGTGAAGGAGTTATTGTTGAGGTAATCGATTCAAATGGCATTTCCGGATATGGGGAGGGTGTCGCTTTTTCCACACCGTGGTACACAGAAGAAACTGTTGCGACTAGTTTACATGTTATGAGTGATGTATTAATCCCTTTGCTCAAAAAGAGGCCAATACAACATCCTGGGGACGCAGCTATTTTATTCCAGTCAATAAGGAGAAACCATATGGCCAAGGCTGGGTTAGAAATGGCCATTTGGGATTTATATGCAAAAAGGAATTCGACATCGCTTTCTAACGTCATTGGAGGAAATAGGAGTGAAATTGCATCTGGTGTGGTGATTGCTGCTGATTCACTCATTAGCTCTCTCAATCAAATTGAAAAATACTTGGAAGAAGGATACCGGAGATTTAAGATTAAGATTAACCCTAGTCAGGATTATTCTGTTCTAGAGGAAATACGCCGCTATTATCCGGAACTTCCTATTATGGCAGATGCTAATTCTGCTTATACCTTAAATGATATGGACAGATTGAAAGCACTAGATGACTTTAATCTTTTAATGATAGAGCAACCGCTGGCTAGTGACGATATCATTGAACACGCACTACTTCAAAAAGAAATAAATACACCAATCTGTTTAGACGAAAGCATTGTCAGCTTTAATGATGCAAAAAATGCTATTGAACTGGGGAGCTGTAAGATTATTAATATTAAAGCAGGTAGAGTGGGAGGACTTTACGAAGCCAAAAGAATTCATGATTATTGCCTGGATAGGGGGATCGAGGTTTGGTGCGGCGGTATGATAGAATTTGGAATATCCCGTGCGCATAACATCGCGCTTGCTTCGCTTCCTGGTTTTACAATTCCAGGTGATATTTCTGCTTCTAATCGATTTTGGGAGGAAGATATCATTACCCCTGAGGTAAGTGTTAAAAACGGTTTTGTAAGCGTCCCAGATACACCGGGCATAGGATTCCTCATTAATGAAAAGAGGCTGAAGGAGACTACACGAATAGAAAAGGTATTTAAATTCGAAAACAAATAAACCAGACAAAAAGTCTGGTTTATTTTTATGATCTAAAGATCCGAAGGTTCGAATGTTTTACAATCGGTTTCTTTACTGTTATCAGCTGTTTTTCCTTTGTGGCTGACAACATATATGCGATCTGCACTGCATTTATTTCCTTTTGCCCAGTAAGAGCAGTTGTTAACTTCACATAATACATCTTGTGCCATTTGGATCACTCCTTATAATCAATCGTAATACAAAAATAGCATTTGATTTTTAACACCTTCTCATCCCTGTAAGATAAAGGGAACTAATTAATTGTTTAATGCAGTTTTTAGTGAAGCTAAGTTCTGCTCCATTAGAGTAAAGTATGTTTCTTTATCCTTTATATTTTCTTTTGTTAAGATACCTAAATTATGAACTGGTAAAGCCTTAGCTCCAATTTCCTTCTGAACAATCTCCGCTAATTTTGATTTGACATTTTGTTCAAAAAGGATGTAATGCAGTCCTTGTTTATCAGCCATTGAAATGATTTTTTCTAGTTCTCGCTGCGTTGGCTCATTCGTTGTAGAAAGACCAGAAATACTGATTTCTTCGAGACCGTATCGTTGCTCCCAGTAGCTAAATGCAGCATGAGTGACAAGGATATCTTTGTGTTTTGCATTTTGAATGGTGCTTTCGAATTCCTTATTTAATTTATCTAATTCATCTGCAAGCTTCTGATAATTTTGATTAAACGTCTCTTTATTTTGAGGCATTTTTTCAATTAAAGATTCCCTTATGACAGCTGCCATTTCCTTAGAATAAATTGGGTCAAGCCATACATGGGGATTAAAATCTCCCTCACCGTGATCCTCATGGTCGTCATGATCTTCATGCTCTTCAACAGGATCCAAAATCAGATCCTCAGCAGTTGGAATCAGCGTGACGTTTTCATTTTTTAATGATTCCTTAGCACTCTCTACAAAGCCTTCTAACCCTAAGCCGATGTAGAAAAATAAATCTGAATCAGCCAGTTTAATCATATCTTTTTGGGATGGTTCAAATGTATGCTCATCTGCTCCTGGAGGATAAATTGTATTAACATTAACGTATTTTCCACCGATACGCTCCGTAAAATATTGAAGTGGGAATACAGTGGAATAAATGGTTAACTGCTCTTTCTTTTTTTCTGATTGTTCATTTTCGGTACTGCAGGCAGTTATTAGCAAGCTAATAAGTAAAATAAATGGTAAAAGAATAATTTTTTTCATATGTGCTCCTTTTAAATATTGATAAACCGGAGTTATTACGATTTATATTCAAAAAATTTTTAGTATTAAGATTATGATAATACGGAACGATTCCGAATTCCTTATGCATCTTACAAAAAAATTGAGTTAAATGCAAGCAATAAAATTGTAGCATCTGTTAGTATTTAGGTATGCTTAGTATAAATAAAGTTAAGGTGGGATAATTGTGAATGACACTACATTATTAAATGAAATCTTGGATTATAACGAAAAATTTGTTGAAAGCCGCGAATATGAGAAATACGAAACAACAAAATTTCCAAATAAACGGATGGTCATTTTAACTTGTATGGATACAAGATTATTGGAGTTATTGCCTAAAGCTTTGAACTTAAATAACGGGGATGTAAAGACGATTAAAAATGCTGGGGCACTTGTATCTCATCCGTTTGGAAGTATTATGAGAAGTATTCTTATTGCTGTTTACCAGCTGAAAGCGGAGGAAGTGCTAGTCATTGCTCACCACGATTGTGGGATGAGTGGATTGAAGGCTGAACCCGTAATAGAAAGTATGATGAGCCGGGGGGTAACCGAGGAAACCATAGATACCCTCACTTATTCGGGTATTAATATAAAAAAATGGCTGCATGGATTTGATAATGTCACAGAAAGCGTGGAGCATAGTGTAGGAGTTATAAAAAACCATCCATTAATGCCAGAAGGTGTTCCGGTGCACGGGTTAGTCATTGACCCAAAGACAGGAAAACTTGACCTTGTTGTCGATGGCTACCAAGGTTAATTCTCTTTTTTTTCCGGCACCGGATCTATGCCGCCCGGATGAAAGGGATGACATTTTAGAATTCTCTTTAATGTAAGCCAGCCTCCTTTTAAAGCTCCAAACCGTTCAACCGCTTCTAACCCATAATGTGAACACGTGGGATAAAAACGACAACTTGGCGGTTTAATAGGTGAGATGACAACTTGATAAAATCGAATAACAGATATAAAAATTTTTTTAAACATTGGGGAAACTCCCTTCAACAAATTACTTAAAAGATATCATAAACAGAAAAAAACGTCTAAATTGTTAATTATACCTAAGTTGATGAAAAAACTCGGAATTTATAGTATGATAATACTAAGACGTATCCTGTATTAATGGCACTCTGTTGATTAGCGGAAGGCACGAAGACTCCTGCGCCCTAAGGTGCGCGAAGTGCCTAAAGAGGAAATCAACAGACAAGTTTATTACATCTTAATGTAAAAAGGAGTGGGGAAGAATGCCTTCAGTAGAAAGCTTTGATTTAGATCATAATGCCGTTAAAGCACCGTACGTGAGACATTGTGGTGTCCATAAGGTGGGAACCGACGGTATAGTTAATAAATATGATATTCGGTTTTGCCAGCCAAATAAACAGGCAATGAAGCCTGATGTAATCCATACATTAGAACATCTGCTTGCCTTTAATCTGCGTGCACACGTAGAGAAATATGATCACTTTGATATTATCGATATCTCACCTATGGGTTGCCAAACAGGCTACTATTTGGTTGTTAGCGGTGAGCCAACTGTTGAAGAAATCATTGACCTCCTTGAAGACACAATGAAGACCGCAGTGGAAATAACTGAGATTCCAGCAGCAAACGAAAGACAATGCGGACAAGCGAAGCTTCACGATTTAGAAGGGGCAAAACGCCTAATGCGTTTTTGGCTAGAGCAAAGTAAGGAAGACTTAAAAAAAGTTTTTGCTTAAACAAAAAAGCGAAGTGACAAGGAAAAAAAGCAGTTCATTTTTTCCCAGGGGCGACAGGCATAAGACGAGCCGGCGAGAAGGTTGTTTTTTGACCTTCTTGACGGATCGTCGGAAATGTGGAGGCGACTGCCCTGGGACGTGAGTCTAGACGAACCCTGCAAGAAGGCGTTCTTTGCCTTCTTCAGGGAAAAATGCAGTTCAATTTTTCCTAGGGGGCGGCTTATGACTCGAGTCCCAAGAAGCCGAAACTAGACAAGCTTATGACACCGAGCCCCTAGGCAGTGGAGCTAGATTAAGAAAAAAATTCCTATTCGAAATGAATAGGAATTTTTTCACTGCCATTTTTCGCTATCAGCATTATTTTCGTTCTTTAAATAAGGATTATCGTCGAGTGGGTCTACTGTATGTTTAAATTTATATGCTTTTGACGTAGTAATTACAGCAAGCAATAATACCACAATGATAATAATAATACTTACCACAAATATCGTATACATTTGTTCTCCTCCCTTTTCTCCTCTTATATTTTAGCATGCTTTTACCCTTTTTTAACAAAAAAAAGGAACTGCTATCTGCAGTTCCAAGATTTAAAGTGGTATGTAATAATTAGTGAATATTTCTTGGATAATAAGTATGGGTGCGTTGCTGGCCGTACTCTTCCTGGGCAAATTTACCTTTTAAACTCTCGATTAAATAAAGCCCCATTAAATCGTATAATTCCTGTTTATCCATCTCTTTAATTATGTGTAGAAGATCCTCATGTGACATTTCTTCTAAGAAGGCGAATGCTAACATATCAATATCCTCTTCATCACCAGTCAGCTTGTCTCGATACATCTGAAATAATTCATCGACTAACCTCATTCCGTTCACCTCCAAAGAATTCTTAAAATTTTTTCCTTACTTATTCAATTCCCTTAATGATGAAAAATATCCTCTATGGCTGAAGCAAAAGTTTGAAAAAATGGTGAAATTCCTTTTTCTTAATATTATGACAATTATACAACATTCATTTCTAAAAAATAAGTCGAAATTTGAAAAAGAATAAATTTTATTTGATTGTGGGAAATTTTAAATACTATTAGTAAGGGGATGACATAATGGATGAGCAAAAAAAGACCTATTATATAGACGTCGGGCATGGACAAATATCCCAAAGTTCAACAGCTTCTGCTTGGAACTTTAAAATTCAAGCAAATGATGAGGAAATTACTCAGCTTCGTGAGCTATTTGACCAAAATTATTCAACCGAATGGCAAAACTTCTTTAGAGCCCATGTTCCATATGTTCAATATCATTATGACCGCGAAAACGACGCTTATGACAATACAATTGAACAAGTTTATGGGATGATTTATAAACTGGGTGATGTTGAAGCTAAAAGTCATATTGAATCGATGAATATCTTACCCAAACAAGGTTAAAGAAAGCGGAAAATCCTCTATTTAAGGATTTTCCGCTTTTTTCGATTATAATGAATAGGAAGAGGACCAACGGGGTGAGGAAAGTGAGAAGTTTTTTAGATCAATCAGGGAACAAGGTTGAGCTATCATTCTCAAGCAATGCCTTTGAGAAGGAAGCGAAACATGTATTTGTGATCTGTAAATATTTAGATGATTGGTTATTAACAAAGCATAGCGTTCGAGGACTGGAATTTCCAGGAGGTAAAGTCGAACCCGGAGAGTCCCTCAAAGAAGCTGCTATCCGTGAGGTTTATGAGGAAACGGGAGCCACTTTAGAGGAACTTTCACAAATAGCTGAATATAGAGTTGCTGACGAAAAAAATACTTTTGTAAAGGCTGTATTTTGGGGGAAAATAAAATCAGTACATAAAATGAATAGCTACTACGAGACAAAAGGGCCTGTATTAGTAAAAGGTGATTTGTTAGATTTGCGTTTTGGTGAAGAGTACAGCTTTATTATGAAGGATGAAGTGGTGGCAGAATGTATGAAGTATATCTATAAGCTGCAACACGAAAAAGAATAGCGACAAATTTAGATAAGCCGCTATTCCTTGATAAGTTTTTTTTCCAATAGCTCTACAAGCTGATACATGATGGTTGCTACTACCGCGATGACCAGTAAGGATAAAAAGACCAGGGTAAAATTAAAGACTTGGAAGCCATAAATGATAAAGTAACCCAGTCCCCTGGATGAAACTAAAAATTCACCAACGATGACACCGACCCAGGATAATCCAACATTCACCTTTAAGGTTGAAATAATGGTTGGAAAACTAGCCGGAAGTATTGCTTCCTTAAAGCATTGAAGACGTGTCGCTCCGAATGTTTGCAATACTTTTAAATAGTTAGGGTCTACTTCTTTAAAAGAAGTATAAACCACAATCGTTGTAATGATAACCGAGATGATGGCTCCCATTGCAATAATGGAAGGATATCCCGGACCAAGGGCTACGATTAATATGGGTCCCAATGCCACCTTCGGCATCGCGTTTAGAATGACGAGATAGGGGTCGACAATTTTTGAAAGCATCGGAGACCACCAGAGCAATGCCGCTAGTGCGGTTCCCAGTAACGTACCTAAAATAAATCCAAAAATAGTTTCTGTTAAGGTTACACCGAGATTGGACATCAAGGAACCATCTCGTAATTTTTCGAGAAATAAATCCCAGATTTTCGATGGAGAACTGAAGAGTAAAGGATCGATCCAACGTTTTTGACTCGAAATTTCCCAACTAGAAAAAAAGAGGAGGAAAATGACGATTTGATAAAAACGTACCCATCTTTTTTGAATCGTCAGGGAATGTAAATAATTTTTATGGAGGAGGCTCACGTTATTTTTTCCCTGTTTCAAGTGAATCCAGCTCCTTCCATATTTTCTGAAAGATACTTGAAAATGCTTCATGGTTTCTAGCGTTAAAGGGGGATAAGTTTTTTAGTTCATCTGGCATTTCAAATACTTTATGAATTCTGCCAGGACTTGGTGAAAAAAGCACAACCCGATCACTCATCGCTATGGCTTCACCAATATCATGTGTGACAAGAATGGCTGTTTTACCAAAGGAGTCGAGCGTGTTTGATACTAAATCTTCCAGCTTTAACTTAGTTTGGTAATCTAATGCCGAAAATGGTTCATCCAGCATGAGCAGCTTGGGCTCCGTTGCCAGCGTTCTTACGAGCGCAGCACGCTGCCTCATACCACCCGATAGCTGCTTAGGCAGCTGTTTCTCAATACCGCTTAAACCCATTTGTTTTAAAAGGTCTATAGCTGCTTTTTTTGTTTGCTCATTCAATTGTTTGGATAATTTTAGACCAATAAGGATATTTTCTTCAATTGTTTTCCATGGGAATAGATAATCCTGTTGGAGCATGTAGCCGATTTGGTTCTGTAGCCCCGTGATTGGTTTATTTTCAAGCAAAATGGTTCCTTGTGTGGGCTTTATAAGCCCGGCAATGATGGATAGTAAGGTTGTTTTTCCACAGCCGCTAGGGCCGAGGAAGGAAACAAAATCACCTTCCTCTACTTGCAAACTTATTTCCGAGAGGGCCGTGGTTGCAGAGGCTTTTGTGAAATAAGTGTGATGGATATCTTTAATAGTTAAGAAACTCATTTGGACGGCCTCCCATTTTATTTATTCTTCTTTTACTTTTTCAGCTATTTCTGTGTTAACAAGTGTAGTATGATCAAC
This sequence comes from Bacillus sp. (in: firmicutes), assembly GCA_031177865.1. Classification (GTDB taxonomy): domain Bacteria; phylum Bacillota; class Bacilli; order Bacillales; family Cytobacillaceae; genus Neobacillus. Next base: position 11,977 of record JAPSKD010000060.1, read on the forward strand.
CTCTTTGGGAAGTTCACCTGCTTCGTCCATGATGTCCTGGAGATTGTTCCATTCTTCAACATCAAGGATTGGATCAGTTGCAAATGAACCTTGCTCTTTATAACGGTCCACTACCGTGCTGATGAGTTCGATGTCTGTATCAGGGAAATAGGATTGAATAGCCTCAGCGATTTCGTCAGAGCTATGTGTTTCTACCCATTGCTGTGCCTTGTAAACGGCTCTCGTGAATTTTTCTACAATATCCTTGTTTTCTTTCATATAACTGTCCTTAGCCATGAAGGTTGTATAAGGAACATGGCCAGATTCTGTTCCAAAGGAAGCAATAATATGTCCTTTTCCTTCTTGTTCGAAAATGCTAGCCTGTGGTTCAAATAATTGAACAAAATCGCCTGTTCCGGACGCAAAGGCACTTGGAATATTTGCAAAATCAATGTTTTGAATGAGATTTAAATCCTGATGAGGATCGATACCATGTTTCTTAAGAACGAACTCCCCAACCATCTGCGGCATACCGCCAGTACGTTGACCTAAGAATGTCGATCCTTTTAACATTTCCCATGAGAAATTCTCAATTTTTTCTCTTGAGACCAGGAAGGTGCCATCGGTCTGTGTGAGTTGTGCAAAATTAATAACCGGATCATTGGATCCTTGAGCGTATACATAAATGGAAGTCTCAGAGCCTACCAATGCAATATCAGCACCATTTGATAACAGTGTTGTCATTGTTTTATCGCCGCCAAAGGCTGTAGTCAATTCAACTTCTAGACCCTCTTCTTCGAAAAATCCTTTTGCGATGGCAACATATTCAGGTGCATAGAAGATAGAACGAGTAACTTCAACCAATCGAACCTTTTCTATTTTCTCTGAATCGGTTTTGTCAGTATTGTTACAAGCAGCTAGTGAGAACATGAGAATTAAAATAAGAAGTGAAGAAAAGCTAATTTTTAACCATTTTTTCATACCAAACCCTCCTTATTACAATAAAAATCTGGGCTGTTGACCTACCATATCGTATGAAAGAGAAATAAATGTGTGAATGCCTACTTACAGAAATTTTTACGGATTAATGGAAAGGTGAAATGTAGTGAACAAACAGAATGGAAAAATCATCGAGGTTTATCGTTTTCCTTCACCCAATCCCAATGTGGAATTAAGGGAGATTACGTATCTTTCAAATGGATTGAGAGTAAAAGGATTACTTGCGGAACCGAAAATAAAAGGAAACTATGACGGCTTTTTATATTTGCGCGGCGGCATTAAGAACGTCGGTAAGGTAAGACCTGCAAGAATTGCTCAATTTGCCTCTGAAGGATTCATTGTATTTGCTCCTTACTATCGAGGAAATCAAGGCGGGGAGGGGAATGAGGATTTTGCTGGAGAGGATAGGGAGGATGCTTTTGCAGGCTATGAGCTTTTAAATTCATTTCCTAATGTAGGGTATATCCATGTTTTTGGTTTTTCGCGAGGTGGTGTAATGGCATTGATGACCGCACTCCAATACCCAGAGGCAGCTTCAATTGTTACTTGGGGCGGGGTAAGTGATATGTTTTTAACCTATGAAGAAAGAAAAGATTTGCGGAAAATGATGAAAAGGGTGATTGGTGGTACACCTGGAAAATATCCTGAAAGATATGAAGAGCGAACTCCCCTTTATGAGCTCGAAAAGCTTTTAGCTCCTGTTTTAATCATTCATGGAGTTAATGATCAGAATGTATCGGTGGAGCATGCCTACAGACTAGAAAGAAGACTCAAGATGTTAAATAAGCCGGTGGAGTGCTGGTATTTTGATGATTTTACCCACTACTTTCCTCCCGTAGTAAACAGAAAAATCGTGAAAGATTTAACGAAGTGGATGAAATGTCAAATCAAAAGATGATAAAATAAAAGTAAGTCCAATTACAGAGGAGTTGGGTACATATGGGTATGCCTCTTGAGTTAAATACGATGATCGTAACAAAAGGCAGAGAAACAAGAATCGAAGAAAATCTTTTTGTAGTAGAAAAAGAAGGCTATCGACTTTATCCGATTGATATTCCCATTGACGTGAGAAAAACCATTGAAAGCGATACGAGCGGAACAGCTGTCATTAAAAAGGTAGAATGGCAAGAAAACCGTACTTGGTTAACGTATCAATTAATTTCACTAAATTCTACAAATTAGTAAAGGCCCTTATCGACAACGATAAGGGCTTTCTCTATTTAGGCAATTGGTCCGCCTTTTTCTTCGATTTCTGAATCAACTTTGGTGAATTTTTTAAAGTTTTCACGGAATTTATTCGCTAATTCTTTTGCTTTCTTTTCATAGGCTTGTGGGTCCGCCCAAGTTTTGCTTGGTTGAAGAACCTCATCAGGCACACCTGCAATGTGGAGTGGAATATTAAGTCCAAAAATACCATCTTTTACGGTTTCAACATTGTTTAGTTCCCCTTCAAGTGCAGCCTGAATCATCGCTCGTGTATAGGATAACTTCATGCGGTTTCCCACTCCGTATTCTCCGCCTGTCCAGCCAGTATTTACAAGAAAGACATTTGCATTATGCTCAAGAATCTTTTCACCAAGCATTTCTGCATAACGTGTTGCAGGTAAAGGCAGGAATGGTGCCCCAAAGCATGTGGAGAAGGTTGCTTCTGGAGATGTAACACCACGCTCGGTTCCGGCTAGTTTGGATGTATAACCACTCAAGAAATGATACATTGCCTGCTCTTTTGTTAACTTCGAGATTGGAGGCAATACCCCAAATGCATCCGCGGTTAAAAAGACAATGGTGTTCGGGTGGCCTGCAATGCTCGGCTGAACTATATTTTCAATGGCGTGCATCGGATAAGCAGCCCTTGTATTTTCAGTAAGAGTTGCATCGTCATAATCTGCAATTCTTGTATCGGGATTGAGAACAACATTTTCTAATACAGAACCAAAATGGATAGCATCAAAAATTTGCGGCTCTTTTTCCCTAGAAAGATTAATGGTTTTTGCGTAGCATCCGCCTTCAATATTAAACACGCCATTGGGTGACCAGCCATGTTCATCATCACCAATTAAACGGCGTTTGGGGTCTGCGGATAAAGTGGTTTTACCTGTCCCAGAAAGACCGAAGAACAGAGCCACATCACCCTCAACACCAATATTAGCAGAGCAATGCATAGAGAAAATATTATTTTCAGGTAATAGGTAGTTCATGATTGAAAAAATCGACTTTTTCATTTCGCCAGCATATTCTGTTCCGCCGATTAATATCGTTCGTTTTTCGAAAGAGATGATAATAAAGGTTTCAGACTTTGTTCCGTCTATACCAGGATTTGCTTTGAAGTTAGGAGCGGAAATGACGGTGAAACCAGGTTTATGTGTCAGCAATTCTTCTTCACTCGGACGAATAAATAATTGATGGGCGAATAGATTATGCCAAGCAAATTCATTCACAATTTGAATCGGCAATTGGGTCTTTTTATCAGCCCCTGCAAATCCTTTAAAAACGAAGATTTCATTTTTTTCTTTTAAGTATTCTAATACTTTATGATAGAGGTTATTAAAAACTTCTTCCGAAATTGGCTGATTTAAATTACCCCAATCAATTTTATCCTTAATGGATTCTTCCATTACAATAAATTTGTCTTGAGGAGATCTTCCAGTATATTTACCGGTTGATACACTAATCGCACCGGTTGAGGTTAGTTTTCCTTCATTCCTAGATAGGATTTTTTCCACTAATTGAGGAACAGACATTTGAATGTGCACATGACTTTCTTCCAGCAATTGGCTTAATTCATTTGGGACATATACTGAATTCATCAGAACGAACCATCCTTTTCAAGTTTTTAATATTCGATATATTCATAAAAAGTATAACACATTCAATCGAATAGTCTATACTAATTAGTAAATTTGGGTTGTATTATTAAATTTTAATTGGAAATGGGAAAATTTCATATAATTATCCTTAATTTGCTAACAAATTCGTTGACAATGTTCGACGGGTTCAAGTATGATACTAATTTGAACGGATACTCTCTTATCCTGAGCTGGTGGAGGGACAGGCCCTATGAAACCCAGCAACCTGCTTCATGAGAAGATGACTAAATAGTTATCTTTCTCAAGTGCAAAGGTGCTAATCTGACGCAAGGCTTTGACCTTGAACGATAAGAGTGAAAGGACCGGAACAACCTTTCCTCATGTGGTAAGGTTTTTTGTTTTGTATAAGACCTTTTATCAAAAGAGTTGCTAATAAAAATCCTTTGTTTATTTCATACTAAGGGAATGAGTACCGTATCAATTTCAGTGGTTCTAGAAGTATTCCTGTAACCTTCATATGAACCTTGATTTATCTCATAATATAGGAGGAAATCAGATGTCAAGAAACGCTCGTTTGTTCACTTCTGAGTCAGTTACGGAAGGTCATCCAGATAAAATCTGTGACCAAATATCTGATTCGATTTTAGATGCAATTTTAGCAAAGGATGCAAATGCTCGGGTTGCTGCTGAAACGTCCGTTACAACTGGATTAGTCTTAGTGGCAGGGGAGATCACCACATCTACTTACGTTGATATTCCAAAAATTGTCCGTGAAACAATTAAAGGTATAGGCTACAATCGTGCAAAATATGGCTTTGACTCCGAGACATGTGGTGTTATCACCTCTATTGGTGAGCAGTCTGCAGACATAGCGATGGGGGTCGATCAGGCACTTGAAGCACGTGAAGGGAAAATGTCTGATGAAGAAATCGAAGCTATTGGTGCAGGAGACCAAGGTTTAATGTTTGGTTTTGCATGTAACGAAACGAAAGAACTGATGCCTCTTCCAATTTCTTTAGCTCACAAGCTTGCACGTCGTTTAACTGAGGTTCGTAAAGAGGAAATTCTTCCTTACCTGCGTCCGGATGGAAAAACACAAGTTACGGTAGAATACGATGAGAATGATAAACCTGTCCGCATCGATACGATTGTTATTTCAACTCAGCATCATCCCGAAATTACGTTAGAGCAAATCCAACGTAACATAAAAGAGTATGTCATTAATCCAGTTGTTCCAAAGGAACTAATTGATGAAAATACAAAGTATTTCATTAATCCAACAGGCCGCTTTGTTATCGGTGGACCTCAAGGGGATGCTGGTTTAACAGGTCGGAAAATTATTGTAGATACTTATGGCGGTTATGCTCGTCATGGCGGAGGAGCTTTCTCTGGTAAAGATCCTACAAAAGTAGACCGTTCTGCAGCTTATGCAGCTCGTTATGTTGCGAAGAATATTGTAGCAGCAGGACTTGCTGATAAAGTTGAGGTTCAGCTTGCATACGCAATCGGGGTAGCTAAGCCGGTTTCCATAGCAGTAGATACTTTTGGAACTGGAAAAGTGAGCGAAGATGTATTAGTTGATCTTGTAAGTGCTAACTTTGATCTTCGTCCAGCCGGAATCATAAATATGTTAAATCTGCGCCGCCCTATTTACAAACAAACAGCTGCATATGGTCACTTTGGCCGTACAGATGTTGACCTTCCTTGGGAGCGTGCAGATAAGGTTGACGCATTACGCCAGCAAGCAAATATTAAATAGGTTAAAAATACAGATGAGTTGCATTTTACATGTAACTCTCTTTTTCATTTAAATCGTCTAAGTTTAGGGCAATGTGTTTATGTAAAAACTGTTTGTACCTGAAATTTCCTACCTTTCACACTGACATTTTTATTTGAATAGTGGTAGGATAAGAGAGTATGTTTTTTAAGTTTGGATATTTAGATTGGAGTAGGTGACGTACATAATGTGTGGTTTTATTGGTTGTGTACACGAAAAGGAACAACATTATCGTGATGAACAAAAACAACAATTCAAAAACATGAACGATATTATAACCCATCGTGGACCTGATGATGATGGCTTTTATTATGATGATCATATTCAATTCGGTTTTCGTCGTTTAAGTATTATAGATATTGAATGCGGGCATCAGCCATTAACATATGAAAATGAGCGCTATTGGATTATTTTTAATGGAGAGGTTTACAACTACCTAGAACTTCGTGAAGAATTGCTCAAAGAAGGTTTACAGTTTGCAACAAACTCTGATACAGAAGTTATTATTGCTCTATATAGCCATTTGAAAGAAAAGGCTGTTAAAAAACTACGCGGGATGTTTGCCTTTACGATATGGGATAAACAAGAACAAACTGTATTCGGTGCAAGGGATCCTTTCGGGATTAAACCATACTTCTATTTTGAGGATGGGGAAAGAACATTTTTTGCATCTGAGAAAAAGAGTATCCTTCTAGCGCTAGAGAACGATGTTTTAGATTATGATTCCCTGCAACACTATTTAACGTATCAGTTTGTCCCAGAACCAAACACGATGTCAAAAGGCATTCATAAATTGGAGCCAGGACATTATTTTACAAAGAAGATTGGCTCTCCAATGGAAATTAAAAGATATTGGAAGGCAAGTTTTACCCCAGTTCAGAAATCAGAATCTGCGTTTATTAAAGAAATACAAGAGGTATTAATTGATTCAGTTAAAATGCATATGAGAAGTGATGTTCCTGTTGGTTCATTCCTTTCAGGCGGAATCGACTCTTCCATTATTGCTTCGATTGCAAAACAATTTCATCCGGCCATTAAGACGTTTTCAGTCGGTTTCGAGCAAAATGGTTTTAGTGAAATAGATGTTGCAAAAGAAACGGCAGATAAACTTGGGGTTGAAAATATCAGTTATGTCATTACACCGCAGGAATACATGAATGAACTTCCGAAAATCATTTGGCACATGGATGATCCCCTGGCAGACCCAGCTGCGATTCCGTTGTACTTTGTGGCAAGAGAAGCAAGAAAGCATGTTACGGTTGTTCTTTCTGGTGAAGGTGCAGATGAATTGTTTGGCGGCTACAATATTTATCGTGAACCACAGGATTTAGAAGTGTTTAATAAAATCCCAAGAGTAGGAAAAGTATTGCTAAAAGGGATTGCGAACATAATGCCTGAAGGTATGAAAGGGAAGAGCTTTATTGAACGTGGAGTGACTCCTATGGAAGAACGTTATATTGGTAATGCTAAAATGTTCACGGAGGAAGAAAAAAGAGATTTGCTATCTGTTTACCGTGAAGGTTTAAATTACACCGATATCACAAAACCACTTTATGCTGAATCAAAAGGCTATGATCCAGTTGACCGCATGCAATTTATTGATATTCATACATGGATGCGCGGCGATATTTTATTAAAAGCGGATAAAATGACGATGGCTCATTCATTAGAGCTTCGAGTTCCATTCTTGGATAAAGTGGTTTTTGAAACAGCATCGAAAATTCCAACTAGCTTGAAAACAGCAAACGGTACAACGAAGTATATTTTACGAAAAGCAGCAGAAGGAATTGTTCCTGAGCACGTATTGAATCGTAAGAAACTTGGGTTCCCAGTGCCTATCCGCCATTGGCTGAAGAATGAAATGAATGAGTGGGCAAAAACGATTATCAGAGAAAGTAACACGGATCATTTACTAAATAAATCTTACGTATTAAATCTTCTTGAAGATCACTGTCAAGGAAAGGCAGATAACAGCCGTAAAATTTGGACTGTTCTAATCTTTATGGTGTGGCACCAGGTTTATGTAGAGGGTAAATACTCGTTTTCCGGACAAAAAGAACTCCTGACTATGAAAAATTAGCTATCAGGGACTGTTACTCCTTGTCAGGGACAAAATTGTAAAATACCTGATACTATTTACATTAATAATACCCACTAAAGAATGGCTCGAAGTTCTCTTCGGGCCATTCTTTTTTATGGTGCGAGTCCGAATAAAGCACTCATTCAGACAACACAACACAGATTCGAGAAAGTCGAGTCCGAATAGTACACGCATTCAGACAAAGCAACGCCAAATCAAGAGTGTGAGGTCCAAAATAGACCACGCATGCTTTCGGAAAAACTGAAGGCATTTTCTAGTGTGTCCGAATTAGTCAATTTATTTCTGTAATGACTTATAATACTGAGCTTTCTCAGCATATTCTGTATAAATCCTGTGCATTTCTTTTTTGTCATGTTCATTTAATTCTCTAATAACTTTAGCTGGTCTGCCAAATGCTAGTGTATTAGGAGGGATTTTTTTGCCTTGCGGTACAAGACTGCCTGCACCGATAAAAGCACCTTCACCAATTTCTGCTTGGTCTAGAATAATGGAGCCCATACCGATTAGTGCCTTTTTTCGAATAATG
>JAPSKD010000061.1 GCA_031177865.1 Bacillus sp. (in: firmicutes)
TGCGTTTGACTGGCTCTTTTTTTCGATATAACTTATTGCCCTTATTATCAATAACAACCAATACATTATTTGTGTACCACCGCATTACTGGATTGTCTCCGAAAAGAATATTATGGTTATCAAATGCCAATTCAATTTTCGGTGCTAATAACGCACTTGCGGCATCTGGATTACGTATGATTTCAACTTCAAACCCTTCAGCCTCGAATAACGGTCTCAAAATTTCCATCCGGAAATTATCACCCACAATCTTTTTGATGTTCCAACCTTCATTTCGTTTATCAACAAACCATTTAACGATTAGGTGTGGATCCATAGTATCCTTGTCGAGAACTGTTAAAAATCCTTTATCTTCCCATTTTTTAATAGGGGCAAATTTACGATGATCTTTTTTGTTGTTGCCTTCCGCCTTATTTCCACTGTACGCATAATGTTTATCTGCAAATGGTTTACATACGAATGAATGCATTAATTCTACTGGTAAGATAAATTTATCCCCCTCTAAAAACAACAACCCATTTGCTACAAAGTCTCGAATAGAAGCGTAGTCCACACAACCGATACATTCACGTCTTCTCAATTTCTCCAAATCATACTCTTGATCTGTCGCTTCGATTTTCTCCCAAGATGTTACCGACTTTTCTAAATCGACTTTCGGTAAATTCATTCGCTTCGTAATGAAGTTTTCGTAACCTGATGAATCGTTTTGAAGTTTACGGTATTGTTTCAAAACTTTTTTATACAGCGTTTTTGCATAGTTAGATAACGGCGGATGGAACATTGGATTTGCTTTTTGCCACAAGTTCATATCGTGCATTTCATTTTCGTCATCAATACAACACATAAAAGGAAATAACGAATCCTCTTTTACCGAGACCTCACGCTTCAGAATACTCAATGCACGTTCTTTTAAACGGTCAATAAAGCCATCACGCACAAAACCATCGGTGCCAATAAAAAATTCCCGGCTGTCTTCAACTTTACCAAGACCACCCGAGAAAACATCGACTACTTCATTATTTTCGTATTCATGCACTTCATCATATACTACACATCCATCACGCAGCCCATCTTTTGTACTGGCATTAGACGTATGAAACTGAAAGATTGATTTTGTATCAACAGATTCGATTACAGCCTTTTGATGTTTGAAGTAACCTTTTAAATCATCATTCATATCAATTGCGTTATATACTTCTGAAAATGATGTTTTCGCTTGCTTTTCACTATTGGCAACAATCGATACATTATAAAAATCAATTCCATGAAGCTCACTAATAAAATAATTTACTAGTGCTGAAACCAAACCGTTCTTACCAGCACCACGAGCCATGTATATAAAAAATTCATCAAACACTAAGTCATCTGTATCTTTGTAACGCAAGAAAATGAAGCACGTTAAAAACTTCTGAAATGGCTCCAACGAGAAATACCATTTGTCAGCAAACTGAATGAAGTTTTCAATCTGTTCACTATCGAAATAAATATCCTTCATTGTCAAAATATCTTTTTCAAGCCATTGAATAAGCATTATGCGCTCTTTGTTTAAAATGATGTCGCCATTACGCCACATCGAAATATATTCTTCTACGTAGCCGTATGTTATCAAATTAAACTACCACGCTTCGGTTTGCCTTCCACAGTTGATGAGGCAGCAGGAGAAGGTGCTGTTTTAAGTTTAAATTTAATTGATTTTTCCAACGCAATTTTTTGAGCGTTAATTTTCATTTTTTCATTCATGCTAGGATGGCTCTTTATAAATTTTTGCGAACCATTTTCAATGACGATGCTTACTCCGTCACGATCAATCACCTTATCACATTCTGCATCTAATTCATGCAGTCGAATTAGATCATTTACTTTTTTTACTTCCAGTAAATCTCCGGTATCAATACGTGCTAATAATTGATTTTTTAATTCATCAAAGTTCATACTACCCCTCCCCCCTATCACCCCTAATGTAAGGACTTATTTTTTTAATATTTTCAGAGAGTTGAGCCCCACCCCCGGTGCCCCAAACTAAAAAAAGCCAAAACTTTTTGACCGGGGGGTACTTCAAAATATTTTTTTAAATTTTTCTTTCCTCTTTCCATTCTTCAAACTCTTTCAAAGAGGAATTGAAAAATTTCCTGTGCCATTCCAATTGAATTTCATTTTGTCGGACAACTTCTTTTGAGGTTTCAATTGTCGCAACAATTTGTTTCTCTCTTGCCTGCTGCTCTTTTATCCAGGCTTCCATCTGCATAAGATAACATTCTTCATCAAAGGTTAATGCTGATTGTTCTTTCTCTTCCATCCTAGTTACCACCTTTCACTTTATGAAACTGTTATTTCGTTTTCGTAAGTTACTGTTTTCAAAATGCCTGGACTTTCATAATAAGAAATGGTTATGGTTTTAAGAGTTTGTTTATAGGTACCAGTTGACCAATCAACACCAAGATGAACTACCTTCTCAATCTTATTGCCATTAACAATTACCGTTGGAGTTTTATTTACACCATCTAACTCGATGCTCAAGAATGGTGTGGTCTTTTCAATGTCCATCACACTTACCACCTTTCATTGCTTTTCTTTTAAAACAAAATAAATTAATAAAGGCAGCCAACATATTGCTAATACAATCCTATCCATCCAGCGATAATCTTTTGCTTCCCAACACAATGATGCACCAAAGATTAAATAGATTGTTATTATCCAAATGACCACCTACCACCTTTCATCATGCTGCCATTTGTTTGGCTTCTTATTACTGAATTCTCGGCCGTGTTCTTTGTTATGACAATCAACACAAACAGTCTCCAGGTTATCTTCATCAAGTGCTAAGTCCGGATGATGCTCAAGCTCCTTGATATGGTGAACAACCAGCTGGATCTTCTTTCGCTTGGCACTCTCACTGTATTCATTTGTATCAATGCTTAATCTGCCTTGCCGTTTACATTCCTGGCATTCATAGTTGTCACGCTTCTTGATCTCTGCCCGCAGCTTCTTCCATTTGCCACTATCATAGAACTTACGCTTTTGTTGCTGGGTTTTATATTCTGGCATATCATCACCTTTTACTTGATTCCAAAATAAAAAGCACCCTCTAAAGGATGCTTGTTTAATTAGAAATCCGACTTTATTTTCCTCAAGAAAAAATCTAGATTGTTTTGGAAATATCTCCAATTATTTAGTACTACAATATTGAGGATAAAAACAATCGCAATTAATATTCCAATTTTAATTGAAAACTTCACAAAAAAAGAAAGAGTAATTATGGTTAATAAAGCAAGAAGCAAACTAAACCATAATGCTCTAAGCGCATGTACATTTCCTAATCTATAACTATAGATCCTTTGAATTTCATTTCCATGATCACCGGTAATTATCTTATAATCCATTTCATATTCTTTTCTAAAATATATTGCTCTCTTAGTCCATACAACAAATCCTATGCTCATGCTAATTTGGTGAATAATATTCCCTAAAATAATTCCTGAGCCAATAAAAAGAGATATTAACGCTACAATGACAGGCGCATTCTTATTGAAAATAATTGATTTGAATGCATCAAAGTCAACTAATGAATAAAACGCAATTATTATAAAGAGAAACATCCAACCAGGTATTCCCCACCTAATTAAGTACTTTGTATCAAAGTTCATTATCCACCTCCTTATCAAGGATATTTTATCACATTGATAGGATATTCTACTTTTATTTCCTTCTCACAGCACCTTTCACTCTTTTATAAGTATCACGTCTAGTTCCCATGAGTTCTTCCAAGTCTCTTCGACTCAACACCTCATCAGGCTTACGTATTGGCTCATTTTCAGGCTTTACCTCATTACCGATAGTCACGGTACCAGAGATTCTTCTAATCTCGTTAAAACGCCTAATTTCCTTAGCGTTTAAATGATCAGCGAACTTCAATTTGACCACCCTCTTTGCCAATAAAAAAAGCACCCATTATTTTATGGATGCTCTTCTCCCTAATTAATTTAAAATCTTTCCTTGCTAATTCATTTGCAAGTATATTTCTTTAATATTTTCTTTAATATTTTCTTTAGCACTTTTGCATATAATGAAGGAAAAATTTTTGATGTACCACACCTGTAGGACATCACTGTACTCTAACTGTAGGACATCACTGTACTCTAACTGTAGGACATCACTGTACCACACCTGTAGGACATTAAATGATGTACTCTAATTGTAGGACATGAAAAATTTTGCATAGAAAAAGCACCCCGAAGGATGCTTCTTGTTAAATATTCTCTTTTATCTTAGCTGCATCTTCTTCCGAAAAACCAGAAGTTTCTACCCTTTGGTGAAACTTTTCTCTGAATTCTTCTCTCGTTATTAATCCTTTTTCGATTAATATATCCATAATAATCTGCAATTGTAGTGTATGCTTTACCCTATACAACTTATTCAAATCCATTATCCTACCTCCTTTCGCCCTATACTTCGACAAAAGAAGACCCTTTTCCTTTTTTAACCACCTCATCATGCTAATAGCTTTATAGAATTAGCAATCCTTACTTTAACTCCGGGAGGAAAAAACCAAGCAAAGTATGATTGCTGCCGAAAAACAACAACAAAACAGTACTTCATGATTCCCCGATACAGTGCCGCAGATAGACGCGTTCAGGCTCCAGATGCTCCTCCCTAAGGTTACACCTTTCAACACCTATAACTTAATATCGAGTACACCATCGGCCCATACGGTTTACCTTTGTATAGGCTCGCTTGATAAGGGAAAGATGCGTCTCCCAGGAATCATTTCCTGAGATTAATGTTATAAAAATACAAAGAAAAAAAAGGCAGCAACTTTGTCCGCCTTTTTCTCTCAATTTTGGTGCTATTTTTGTCCCCTTTTTGTCCTTATATTATTCCTATAGCAGTGGCTATCATGAATATTGCGGTTTTCTTTTTTTCATAATACTGCTTCTTTTGAAGGCCTAAATCTAGATATATATTAATGTCATTTTGTTTTTCTTTACTTAAGTATTTCAATTCAATGATTTGGCGCTCCTGCTGATCAAGGCTATTATTTAAAGCTCTCTCCATTTGGATAACCTTTAGCTCATTTTCTAGATCATTTTGCAGTAGCTTAGGAAATATGTTACCTTGAATACCCTTTTCGTTCAATTCCAATTTATTCTGCTGTTGGATTTTTAAGGCTTTATATTTCTTTAATTCCTTCACTACAATTGACCGAACTTCTTTTTCATCAATGTCTGGAAAGAAAGATAATTGAGCACCCATCCATTCTCCCCCTGTGGTATAATTGTATTAACCAAATACACACACACCATTGCCGGGAGAAATCCTGGTCTTTTTTACGGCCCCAGGCAGCGCCCAGGGCTTGTCTATTAATCTAACAAATCTTCATCTGAAAATGGATCGCCCTCTTGTGCTTCATCTCCAAATGGATCTTCCTCTTTTTCAGCTACAGGCTCTTCTTCCTCTTCATTTACATCATCTAGGGTTAATTGGTCTGGAGAAACAGCTGCTGTGCCATCCTTATTTACCTGGTACTCAACACCCTCATGCTGCTCTTCTCTGAAATCGTCAATATCCATTTGTGATTCAATGATATGCAAAGTGATATCAGATCCTGCTTTTCTGTAAAAGTTATATGAATGTTCTGCAGAAGTGTCACCTTTTACAATAAATTCTAAGACTGTTTTTTTGCTATCTTTAGCGGATTTTTTAAATTCGCATGTTAGCTTTTGCTCTACGCCTTCAATCCCCAGCTCGACAACTTCCCGAGTTAATTGATTAAGTTCCGGCTTTTTCTCATCATCGCCCTTAACATAGAACTGCACAAGCTCCTTTTTGCTGTCCTTCGTTTGTTTATTGAAATGTGCTTTTACTGTTACTTGCATGATTTATCTCTCCCTTTTCTCCAAATGTCATTAGTATTCCAAAACCATATCCGTGTTCTTTAACTTCACTGGCTTGTACCCATCCGCGCTCTTCATGTGATTGAACCAGGTTCATTAATGCAGGCTCCGTTAATGCATAAGCAATCTTTTTTAATTGGCGAGGACGTTGAGTTTTCCATCCAGCCATTAGGATTGCTTACCTTTCATCCTTGTAGGAATATCTTGCATTTCAGGAAACTTTTCCTCTGTCCACATGGCACAAATACAATTCCATGCAGCTGCACATAAATGATCTTCATCAACCTGACCATCCAAGTATTTAAATAGATGACGGATTGCAGAATCAATATAGCTATGAATAGGAATGCCTTTTTGCCAACTGTATTCTCCGTATTTTTTGGCACCCTCTTCAAAATGTTGAGATAGCCTTAGGATAGCAGCTGGTGGAAGTAGGTCACATCTACCTTTACCTTCTTTCATATCTCTTACTGCACCGGTATCAAACGATCTCCTGTTACCCGAGTCTTTTATCTCACTCATTTTGCCTTCGTCCTTTTCTTTTTGACTTTTGGCTTTGGATTCTGAATAGCATCAATCACCTCAAGCTGGTATTTGTGTCTGGTGACGTTGCTCGTTAAGGACCTGGCTATCTCGGCTAAGACATATGCATCTCTTGCATTATCACTAACATGCTCAAAACCGAAATTCTTAAATATATGGACTGCCAATTGATCCTTGGGAGTGTTCCCCTTTCCACTAGCAAACTTCTTCAACTGACTTGGAGAGGCTTCTTTATATGTAAAACCTCTACGACATAAAGCCATTCTTATTCCCCAGCCGATGCCACCTAATTGAATAGCCTGTTGAGATGCAAAACCAAATCCTTCAATTACAATAAAATCATCTTTCTGAATGTGCCGTATAATGTCATCGATTAGAGTAATCATTCGCTTCGGATCTTCCGAACCAACTCCTGTGAGCTCTTTAGCCCTCAACACTTGGCCAGTTGCATCCAATGCCACAAACCCTGTTTTCGTACTTGGGTCAATTCCTACAAATCTCATCTTGGTTTTTCCTCCTTCAGGATCCCGGCATCTACAAAAATATTGCGCCATGCCCTGTCCAGTCTTTCCTTTCTCCTGCGTGCAAGAGATTTTCCTAACCGCCGTTTCTGTTTATTTTTGTTTGCCATCTTCGGCACCAACTTCCGTAAAATAATCTCTACCGAAATGATTTACGATTTTTTCCATGATCTTAGGTCCAATGCCAGGCACCTTTTCCAAGCCTTCAAACTTTGAAGAAAAAGCAATAACCGCGTTATCCTGAGCCATTTGGAACCCATTAGCAAATCCCTTGTTATAGGCTTCTTCCTTGGCCTTCTGGAATACCGGATTAGGTTTCTTTGCCATCAGTACCACCTATTTTCATCATTCTGAACATCAATTTTGCTGAAAGAAGCTACGGCCTTATCCGTATTTCTTAACTGAAGCTCCCTTGCTGCAGCATACCGATCTTTCATTCTGGCATTCTCATCTTTTGCGATCTCATATAGTTGCTGATTAGTAGCTTATATCAGCACACCCTTTGTTCAATTTAGCTTTCTATTGTTTTCCAAGAGTACATAATTTATAATGGTCACTGGAGAGTTGCAAAAACATGGATCAAATGGGATTACCCCAACCATTGCGCAACTCTCTTTTTTTGTGCGCATTTTATTCGAACTACGCATCATATTTCATGTGTTCTTTATTACATTTTTCACATCGATACAGAACATCGTAAGTTAATGAATGCGAGAAGAACCCTGCAACTTCCTTGTAATTATGTCTGCAAAAATACTGCTTAATCTTTATAAACAAAACAACTCAATTCCCTTCGTGTTTAATCGAATTGCTCCCAATCAAAATTGGTGCTGGTGCGTCAAATATCCATTTTGTAACGTGAGAACAATTTGAGCATTTATAAGTTACAAGTTCTTCATCACTTACAAAGCTATTGCTACTAATAAGTTCGTTATTGCATTTAGGACAGCAGCAGAATGTTGTCTGTCTAGGCTTCTTTCTAAAAAATCTTTTTAGAAACTCCACTACCTCACCCTTTCGATATGTCGCACTTTGTGTCAAATGTATATTTCTGTAATTAAGTGGAAAGTTTATTTATACCGAGCAAGGGCGAACTCCACAACCACAACCCCATTTAGATTCCGGTCCTTGCTCGCAGCCTATACGCATATTTCCAATAATAATGGGCAAGCTGTACATCAGAGTAGGGGCATCCTTTCAGTCTCCAACATTGAAAAAGTTTCAGCCCTTACTCGCAACAATGACTTCTTCTGGTGAACTTCTGCATTCTGAGGTGATTCCGTGTTACATTGGATAGATCAAAATATTATCAACACACCAATGTTTGTCATCGTGATTTTGATTAGTCTTTTAATGAGCATTTATTTTGCTATCCTCTTGGTTTACAAAGCCTCGAAAAAAGATCAATGAAACTTAGTGCTTATTTTGTTTCTCAAAAACTCTCAGCTTTTCATCTTTTCTTCTGCTAATTTCCCAAGATGTAACCACTGCAATGATTTTGTTCTATACTCGCCAGATTTATCATAATTTCCTCTTGCTGCGGCCTGTAGAGATTTAGTTTCCCAATGTCCTGCTCTGTTGTAGCAATAAGCTGGACTGTCTTTACGTGCCATTTATAATCCACCCCTAATAAACGTTTTCACTCATGTGTTTCTTTTCAATCACAAATTAATAGACCAAGCATATAAATGTATTAACTCCTTTTTAGGTTCTTAATCTGCGCCCTTTAATGGGCGCAGATTGCTTTGTTTCTTACAACTCAATCCAATAACAATTAGGCACCTCATCCCGAGTATCCAGTGGACTATTGCTGAAATGCTGAACCACTCCGCGCAAAATATCATAAAACTTTAATTTTCCATCAGCTTTAATCGCGAATGATGGCTCAGCATATATCAGCTCTTTGTCGGGGAGATAAACTGCAGCAACATCAAAACTAGGATCATAAGCTTTAGCCTTGCAGATCACATCGTGAAGCCTGACATCATCCTCGAAGGAGAATAAATCTAATTGCTTCATTCCCTCACCATCTAAAACGGCAACTCTTCAGGAAGCTGGGCTGTAAGCTCCATAAACCATTCTTTATCATTCATATCTAAAGCATGATCAATCAGAGCAAGTAGTTCATCCTCATCACGGAGCCTGTCTTTCATAACATAATCAGCATTTATCCATTGACTCTTTACTGTTGGCCTTCCATTTGAATCTTTAGTTAACATTAATTTGTAAGTATGATCTTCTGGGTCGTATCTCACTATATAACCTGAGCACCCAGCAAGACGGCAGTTCACTATTCGAACCCATTCACCTTCTTCAAAGCGCTGTTCTATCACGTCCACTTTTCATCCCTCACTTTGGTCCCAATTCTTCAAAATACTGTTTCCATCCATGGAAGAGCAGCCTGAATTCATTCAGTCCAATACTCCGGCCTTTTGCTATGGTCTGCTGAATAACCTTTCCTCTGTTGTCGATATCATTCGGATCATGCCAGAGGAATTCCACAACGTCAGCGTCCTGTTCAATGGACCCTGATTCCTTTAAATCTGAAAGCATAGGCTTTGTGCTGGCGCCTCTCTTCTCTGATTCTCTGGACATTTGGGAAAGCATCATGAAGCAACAATCCATTTCACGGGCTATCCTCTTCGCCTCTCCTGTAACATTTCCGATTGCCTCAGCCCTGGACTCTCCCTTTTGCTTAGGAATGTGCATGATCTGTAAGTAATCCACAGCAATCACAGCTATCTTTCCGTACTTTCTTTTAAACTGCTTGGCAGTGGCTCTCACTTCATCTATAGAAACTTTTGCAGTATCTTGAATGTAGATAGGCAAATACTCAAAGCCTTCATAGGCAAGGGTTATTTGATCCTTCTCTTTTTCATTAAGTGTCTTGCTCAATATCCTGGCGTAAGGAATGCCCGTTATAGCAGACATCATTCTGTCTTTAAGTTCGTTTTTTCCCATTTCCTGAGAGAAAATCAAGACGACGCCCTTATGCTGCTTTGCTACTCCATACAGTCTCTGAAGCATTTTGGCTGTTTTCCCTACTGATGGCCGGCCAGCTGATACATATAACCAACCGCGCCCTAATCCTTTTGCCCAATTATCAAACTTTGCAAAGCCAGTTTTAATGTAATCTGTTGGGGTTTCCAGGTATGTCATGTAGTCTTCTTTTGTTTCTGTGAAACTCAGCATTTTTGCGCTATCCTCTGGCCTCATTTCCTGAACAAGAGCCTCTATATTTGAAAAAAACTCTTCATCCGTTTCAAAATCATCCCTGGACATTCCCGCGATAATTTCTCCCATATTCCTGGAGCGCCTGCCAATTGCTTTCGACCTTACAATCCGAGCATAGTATTCAACATTTGCAGAAGTCGGGCATGAACTTGCAATCTCCGTTAGATATGAAACCCCACCTAAATTTTCAATGCCGCCAAATCGCTGGCAGGCATCTGTGACAGTAACAATATCAACTGGCCTGCCCTTTTTCTCCAGGTGTCGCATTACCTTATATATTTGCTGATGCCTCGGGATAGAGAAATCTCGGTCTTCAAGGAATGTAATTTCGTCTAGGACATTGGCATCTAAGAAAACAGCACCTAAGACTGACTGTTCAGCAGCAAGATCAGTTTCGCCAATTAAAAGCATCCGGATCGTTCCCTTCTTGCATCCAACGCTGGAATTCTATTTCCTTGTCACGGATATCTCTTTGGGGCTGGGCAGGGGCTTGCTTAGGGATGTTTTGTGATTTCATCTTTATGGCCAGGTCAGTAAACTTTTCTCTGAGCTTTTTGGCAGATAATACATTGGTCCTCCAGAAGGGGTCCTGCGTTACCCAATCCATAACATCCTTGGCCAGCTGCTTGTCCACTTTGTCCAACTCTACAAGCTTTCTAAAGTCATCTGACCAGCTTTGGAGGTTAGCTTTCGCAATTAGATGCTCCACTCCAGCATCTTTGGCAACTTCGGACACTAGCTTATGAAAATAAAGTGCCATTCGATAATAACTGCCATCTTCAGGGTATCTCCCTTTAGTTTCTTTCTTTGGTTTAACTCTTTTAGGTGGAGGTGCAGGCTCTTCTTTCTGATTTACTGGCCGATCACTCCACTCCTCATAATTCTTGTTGAAGCTCAAGATCCTTCCCCTCCTTTTACCGATCCCAACGACATTAATTATTCTTCTGTTTATCAGATTAGTTAGTTCACGATCTACATGCCCTCTCAAGGTGTCGATTGCTTCAGCAAGAAAAGCTAGTGAAATTTCATACTCCTTTCTGCTAAAGCCATATGTATAGCGCCAGATCACCAAAACAATCCTTAATTGTGTGCCGTTGAGATCGGTCTTTGCTATCTTTTCTAATATCTCGTTGGCAATCCGTGTATATCCGTTTTTTGTTTGTGGACTTGCCATAACGAATCATCCTTCTAGTTAGCTTTATTCTCCCTTAAAGTTTCGATAGCCTGACATGAAGCAACGAGCGCCAGATTGGAGCAATCGAGAAAAAAGTTTAGCTTTTCAATTTCTTTGTTCTTGTTGTTGATCTGTGCTGTTAACTCACGGACCATTTGTTGAGCCCTTTCCTTTTCCTGCTTTTCTTTATCGAGTGCAGCCATGTATTCATTCTCCATGTCGTTCCATTCTTTTTCAGTAAAAGTTCTACTACCTTCAATTTCTAAGCAGAATTCTGGTGGAATCCTTGATCCTGAATGCTTACCTTCAATAATTTGATAAACCCATGCGTTGGGATAAATGAGGCTTGGATTTCCTAATTTCCTAACTTTAAAGACCTCACCCTTTTTTATACGTCCACAAGTGGTTTGATTTAAATCTCTAAGGGTTGTAACTTCCATTCTTAAATCACCTCGATATTATAATTTGAAATAGGCTTTAACCCCTTCTTAGCCAGCGCTCTTTGAACGGTCATTTTGGCTAACTCAGGCAGGTTATTTTTGCTTGATAAGTGTGTCAGGTATATTTGCTCTCCTACACCCTGCAGAAGCTTAGAGAGGGCTTCTGCCGTTTGCTCATTGCTTAGGTGTCCAACGTTAGAAAGTATCCTGGCTTTCACACTATTTGGGTAATCACTAAACTCCAACATGGCAGGCTCGTGATTGGCTTCTACGATGTAGATATTGGAGAATTCCATAACAGAGAGCATTTCCTGATCTACATGTCCTGTGTCCAGGCATATAGAGCACTTTTCTCCATCATGGCCATGTATTGCATAACCAACTGGATCCATGGCGTCATGGTGAGTCTTGAATGATTCAATGAAATAGTCATCCAGGTTAATGTCTGCACCAGCCTTAAACGATCTCTGCAGATCCTCCTCTACCCCTTGAATGTCCTTCCATTCACCTTCAGCTGCATAGACAGGAATTTTATATTTATTAGCCAGGGGAATTCCCTTTACATGATCAGAGTGAGCATGAGTTATAAAGATTGCCCTTATGCTATCTGGCCTGATCCCGACTTCCAGCAGCCTTTTTTCTATCTTTGTCTTAGCAACCCCAGCATCCACTAGAATGGTAGTTTCTCCGGAACGGAGGGCAATGCAATTGCCCCCTGACCCAGATGCTAAGATATCTATTTTCATTCAAGCTCATCTCCGTCAGATTGGGCTTCCATCATTTCAATGTTCATTTCAAGAAGTCTTAACAACCCATTTAAATCTGACAGTGAATCCTTGTTGAATTTGGGAGCATGTTTTTTAATGTATTCGCCTGTTTCCTCTTTAGTGGTAATGCCTAATTTATTGAAAGCTTGGTTAATCGCAGAGCGTACAGTATTCTTTTGGTCTTCTTCTGTGTCTGTCGGTTTATCAATACTCTCCTGTTGTGGAGTAATGTCCTTTCTCTCCTGAGGTTTGTATTCAGGAACACCGTCGGCTCCTTTGTTATCTGCAATGTCTTCATCGTCAAAATTTAAATTGAAAGCTGCCTTTAATGCTCTCCTTGCCATGTGCTTTTTGAACATGTCATTGAAATAATTGGTCCACATGGTTTTCTGCATTCCAATACCAGAACGTTTAAAATGCTCTACCTCATCCACTTCCATAATCACTGTGAATGGATTCATTCCTTCTTTATAAGCAATGGCATATCCACCAATTACTTTCCCTCTTGGAAAGCCCCAAGAATGCTCATCGATCACAACAAAATATCTGCCGTCTTCTGCCTTTTCTTGATGCATTTTAAATTCGTCATTTTCGTGTACCAGCTGCACATCATATCCCTGGTACCCATCGGATTCTTTAGCTTTACGGACAAAGAAGTCAATACCAAATTGGATAGTTAATTGATTTTGTCTTACAGTGGGATAAATCTCATTCATAATTGGATTTGCGCCAGCACTTTTCGCAATAGACATGAAAAGCTTAAATTGTGATTCGTTGCAGTCCTTACCGATAGTTTCACGGATTGTGACAATATCCTGCTGGTTTAGTTCTCCGAATGCTAAATTTTGATAAGTTGCTAATTGGTTTGCCATTATAAGTTCCTCCCGTTATTTCGCTGTTTTAAAAACTACTCCAATATATTCAATCAAGTAATCTTCTAAATTCTCTTCCAGTAAAACTTCACCGTTAGGCAAAAGGATTATTGCATCACCAGCCAATATCTCACTGCCATAAATATCAGTGCCGCAATGTTTAGGCTGTGCAGCCATTTGCACTTTTGGATAGCCAGTTCTTTGTGCTTGAGTTACATCCGGATGCTCAATATCTCGCATGGGAAAACCTCCTCAAAATTCTGGAATAATCCTTGTCGTGCCAGTGTTCCGATGAACCAGGTGAAGCTCACCATTTACTTTTTTGAAAACGAGCCAGTTTGCTGGGTTAAGACCGACAGATAGAAGTGCCTTCTTCTGGTTTCTAGTTGGCCGCTTTGGATTTTTCATCGAATCACCCTTTCGCAATAAATTCACGAGCTTCTTGGATTGCTAGCTTGATTGACTCATCAGTTATCGATTCTCCTGCTGAATCTAACTTTTTAAGGAGTTCCAAAGCTTCTTTTTCCCGACCATATTCCCGCATCATTAAGCCATTTTCAGTTGAAAACATTTCAACTGGTGTGCCAGCATCCCAACCATTCAAAGTTCTGACTTCTTTTGGAATAACAATACGGCCAAGATCGTCTATCCTTCTAACAATTCCAAGTGCTCTCACCTTTTTTCTCCTCCTTCAATTTTCAATTCTTGTCCTGCAACTACCCGGGAAATGATCAGCTGGCCAGTCGGCTGCTTAAAGCTTGTAATGGATTCCGCATTATCTATAAAAACTGGAGCAATCAGTTCACTCTGTTTAGAGAGCACTTCGCGGAGCTCAAGACCTGCCCTGATGCCCTCTGAAAGGGAAAGCTTGCTGTACCCTTTGCCATCCATTTCAACCTCAAAATCCGGCTTCCATTCCCCGTCAGTTTTGTTCTGCTTATAGAGCCTGAAAGAAAGAGTCTCAAATAATGCTTGTACTTTTTCAACTTGCAATTCAGCCTCTTTAGCCTTAAAGGCTTTAATGGCATCCAATATAAAAATGGAATCATTTAATGCCTGGAGGGTGCTTTTTTCATCTGCCTCTGCATTTCTTACTTGAGTCTTCAATCCTTCGTAATGTGAATGGATCCGGATAGCTTCTCTAATCGGATGGCCCTTTTCGCCGTCAAGGGCTGCAATCTGTTTTCTTAAGTCCGATACGTCTATAAATTCAAGTTCTGCCATTTGCTTTTTAAGCTCTTCACGCTGTTTTAAAAGCGTGTTATGGTTCGATTTGTATTCCTCCATTCGATATTGTTTATCAGCCTTAACAACGTCCACGGCTTCCTCAGTTAATGGCTGTTTACAGGTACGGCATGTATCTTCAATGGCTTCATTTTTAAGTAACGGCCATCTTTCTTTAGATATTTCAATGTCATATTGAAGCTTGAGGACTTTAGAGCGTACATTGTCATATTCACGATTCTTTTCAAAAGCCTGATCCATCTTGTTTTCAAGCTCCCTGACCTCAATATCAATGGCAGCTAACTCGGCTTTTAATGAATCAATATCTTCTTTAGGATCAGTCAACTGGTCCAACTGCTCCTGAAGGGTTTTCGTTCGGCTTTGTGCGGCAATATATGCTTTTTCCTTTTTGGTCTTGTTTTCTCTATGAATTTTTTCTAAATCTCCTAGAGAATGCTTCTTCAATAATTCACCTAATCTATTACCTTGCATTTCCGGCAATTGCTTAAGGACCTCTTTATTTGCTGGAGAGCTTACATACTGTAGCAACATAGATCTTTGTTTTTCGCGAGTAAGCGTAAAGAAATAGTTTGGATTAAATAATGTAAAGAACAGTTCTTTGTCAAATAACTGATCGACTATTTCACTAAATTCCTTGGCTTTGGAAGGCACCTCGTTTATGTAATACTGTGCTTTTCCCTTCTTAAGAGCCCGGCCAAGAAGAACCTGTTTTTCATCTACGGTAAATAAAAGTGAAACCATTGTTTCATCAGAATCGTATGTGATAGGAGTTGGATCGGTCTTGCTTCCAAGTGCGTCTGTCCCATACAATAGAAATGTAATTGCTTCCGGTATGGAGCTCTTACCTTTCGCATTGTCACCAGTGATCTCAGTTACCTCGCCAAAGTTAACCGTGAGATCCTGGTGGCTTTTAAAGCTTTGTAGATTAAGAGTTTTAAATTTAATTACCAATTGAATCCCTCCTTTTAATGAACAACCTTCTTAGGAAATCTGCTGCAGTAATCGATTTTTACACCTTTTGCTTGAAGTGTTTTGATTAGTAAATCAATCTTTGCCTTTTTACTCACTGTTCATCACCTCCCTATAGTTACTCCACTTTCCCAATAGCCCATCCAATTGCAAATCCTGTGAACATCATTGAGATAAAGACGACTCCGAAGAATGCGATACCCATTAATTGATCTCCTGAAGATCGACTTTGTATTTAATGGCCATTTCCTTTACGATGGCTAAATAAATTTCTGTAAGCCTGGCATCATCAGCAATGACATCCATTTTTGTCGCCTTGTCTATCTTGGATTTTGCGACACCTTCTAAAGCCATCTTTTGCTTTTTGTTTGTTAATCTCACTGAAAGTTTGCAAGCAGCTCTTTGTTCGAGAGCCTTATAACTCTCATTGCGAATATCACGGTAGGCATCATACCCACCCATTGACTTGGCAATTCGCTGTAGAATTCCGTTTACTTTCTTCCGCCATTCAATATTGTTTAGACTAATAATTTCAGAAATATTATCTTGCTTTTTCTCTGTTTCTACTAACCTAGTTTCTACAATTGACAGTCGGCGTTCTTGATCCACTAATTGATTAATAGATGCTTGTAAGATTTCTAGCTGGGTTTTTGGCTTTAATTGGTTTTCCATTTCTTCAAAACGTGTGACGTATACAGCTGTGAAGAGTACACCCTTTTCTCCAGTCATTTTATTTGCAACCATGTCGCAGCCTTTTCTTGTGAGGAGAAAGCAATCATATGTTTTATTATTTCCTTCAGTTTTATAAGTACTTGGAATAAAGAAATCCTGAGAATTCAAATTTGAATTTTCAAGTATGCCAAAGTATCCTCTGATATCTCTCATCAAATTAGAGTGTTCTCTGCCGACCATTTCAGCAACTTCTCTGCTATCAACTAACAGCTGCCCATCTTGATTAATAACGTTTAATTGATTCATTGTTTATCCTCCTTTACAAGGACCTGCTGAAATGCAAGAATTACCTCTTCAACTTCTTCTAGAGTAAGATAAACCTCAACCTTATCGTTTGCCTCAAAATATTCATGTTCAGGAGTAGATTTCTCTTTATTTATTACGAAATCATTCAGAGTAACTGTTACCATATTGGAGTCGGTTCCGTGTTCGATTTGAAGACAAAAATCCTCTCCTGACAATGTGATGTTTTTGGAAGTGATACTTGAGCTCATTTGATTGCCTCCTATTCGGTTTTAAAGTTTTTATGCTGACTTTCGTAAGTCAATTTTCGCCAATTGCCTAAAAAGGAAAGCCCTTTAAAGGCTTAAGTTTTTCACAGAGTAGTTTGCTTTCTGATCCAGTCGATTACTTGGTCTCTAGGAAAAAGTATTCTCTCTCCAATTTTCAACTTAGGAAAATCTTTTCGATTGATTATATGTGCATCTAATGTTTGTGGACTGACATTAAAAATATGTTCTGCCATTTGTGCCTTGCTCAACATGAAAGGCAAATCGTATTCTTGCTTTTTTTCTTCAACAATAGCTTCTACAACCTCAGAGAGAATATCGTGTATTTCTTTTCTCAAAGATTCCGGGATAGTTTTTAAGGAGAATTCAAACATTATAAACACCTCCTTGAACTAAGCATTTTTTCTGGTTCTTCAGCAACCTCATATTTGATGTCAATATTTAAAACTATACAAACCTTATCAATTGTTTCCTCATTCCACCTTCTCTCCCCTGAGATTAAATCAGACATGTACTGTGGGCTATATCCAGTTAATCTTGCTAGTTCTACATTTTTCATTTTCTTTTGAGCCAAAGCATCTTTAACCACGCTTGAAAAGTTCATCATTATCACCTCCTTGTAAATTATTAAGCTATTTGCTTAACCTTATATTTGGATATTAAGCTATTAGCTTAATTAAAACAAAGCGCAAAATTAAGCAAATAGCTGCATTTTCAAGCAAATCATTAAAAAAATCCACTATTTGCTTAAAAATACTTAGTTTTTCAGCTATTTGCTTATTGATTTGAAAATTATTAAATGTTACTATTATAAAATAAGCAAATAGCTGATGATTTTAACCGATGTTAAGCGAGGGATGTTTAAAGTGGAATCTGAACAAAATAGAATAAAAGAACTTAGAAAAACGAGGAAAATTAGTGGTACGGAAGTAGCGAAAAAATTATCAATTTCACCACAATATTTTTATGATATTGAAAAAGGTGAAAGAAGATTAAGTGCTGAGATAGCAAGTAAATTAGCAGATATTTTTGATGTTTCCTCTGATTACCTTTTAGGGAAAACAGATAACCCTTCCCCTGCTCTATCTCAAATTGATCGCTCAATTTATTTTTTCTTTAACCTAATTGCAAAGCATCCTAATAAACATAAAATTGAAACTGAACTTGATAATAGATTGGATGAAGCATTTGCAAGATTTGATGTAAGTGTTAATGGTATTGACCTAACAAAGGGTAACAAGTATGAACAACTTGCATATAAAATCTCAAAATTGCAGGATGAAGAGCACTTTAAATTATTTCTTTTGAACGAGTTAAAAGAATTCGCGGTGGATTTACACTTGTTTGACAATGAATTTCAACCAGATATTTCATTATTAGACCCCGTTTCAATTGATACCAGTCAAATCAAAGTTCCAATACTTG
Organism: Bacillus sp. (in: firmicutes); assembly: GCA_031177865.1. Classification (GTDB taxonomy): domain Bacteria; phylum Bacillota; class Bacilli; order Bacillales; family Cytobacillaceae; genus Neobacillus. Next base: position 18,323 of record JAPSKD010000061.1, read on the forward strand.
GGTCCATCTCTGCTGGACAACCAATTGATCGTATTGAATACATAGAAGGATATGAACTTGTAGATTCCGAAACTCTCAGGGGGAGAAATGCTTATTGTCTTAAAGTAAACGGAGACAGCATGATTGGAGATGGAATTTATAATGGGGACACTGTGGTTGTGGTTCAACAACAAGAAGTAACATCCACTGATATTGCCGTTGTTTCAGTTAATGGAGAAGAGGCTACCCTAAAGCGGGTAAAATGCGAAGGTGAAATGTGCATACTTATGCCTTCTAATCCAGCAATGCAGCCACAGCTCGTTCCTGCAAAGAGTATACAGATACTTGGAAAAGTAATTCAATCGAGAAGAAATTTCGAATAGATGTGAGGTGAATATTTGTGGCAACATACCGTAAACGTGGAGCCAAGTGGGAATATAGAATTTCATATAAAGATCCATTTACTCAAAAAAACAAATTAAAATCTAAAAGTGGCTTCAAAACTAAAAAGGAAGCACAAGCAGCTGCTGCAACTGAAGAAATAAAGTTAAAAAACGGATTAGAAATTGACAATAATATCCTGCTTGAACATTTTTTAAATGATTGGTTACACGAATACAAGAGTGGAACAGTAAGAAAAAACACTTTCGAACTACATGAACGAAACATTTTGAAACACATTGTTCCCTACTTTAAAAAAATCCCTTTAACAGAAATAAAACCGGTTATGTATCAAAAGTTCATTAATCAGTTGAGTGATATGGGTTATAGTAAACGGACGGTTGAGATTATCCATACAACGATGAATAATGCTATGGAGAAAGCAATAACTATAGGTAAAATCGCTAAGAACCCATGTAAGGGAGTTACGATTAAAGGCAAGATAAAAGATGCTGAATTAAAATTCTTGGATTCAAGTGATATTGCGAAATTCCTCCGAGAGGCTTATAAATATGACTATATTTATTGGTTGTTTTTTAAAGTATTAATTGATACTGGAATGAGAAAAGGTGAAGCAGCTGCTCTACAATGGTCTGATATTGATCTTAAAGAGAAGAGAATTACAATTAACAAAACGTTGGACTTTAGTGCAAAGAATGATGAGACATTATTTGGCGACACCAAAACTTATAACTCAAAAAGAGTGATTACAATTAGCCAGGTACTTGCCAACGATCTACACTTTCACAAGAAATATCAAAACCAAAATAAGATTGCACTTAATGATATTTATCATCACAGTTTAAATTTAGTTTTGTGCAGAAATGATGGGAATTTCATGCCTAAGTCTTCCTTGTTTAATGCATTTTCTCGCATCCTTAAGAAAGCAGATCTTCCTCCCCTTCCCATTCATTCATTGCGGCATACTCATGCTGTAGTGCAATTAGAAGCTGGAGCAGATATGAAGTATGTTCAAGAAAGATTAGGGCATGGTAGCATTCAAGTAACCTCAGACGTATATGCGCATATTAGCAAGAAGATTGAAAAAGAGACGATGGACAAATACGAGACTTACATGAAAAATATATTAGAGTAAAGTTTGGTCATCTTGAATAATGACTAATTTTTTTGGTCAATATTTGGTCATGGATTTGGCCAAGCATTAATAATTATTTTTGACAAACAAAAATAACCCCTCGATACCCGTAGTATCAAGGGGTTTACTTTTTAATACATGCTCAGGTACTGCTCGCGCTCCCATGGATGCACTTGCGTACGGAACATATCCCACTCAATTTCTTTCGCTTCAATGAAGTGTTCGAAGATATGGTCGCCTAGTGCGGATACGATGACTTCATCCTTCTTAAGC
>JAPSKD010000413.1 GCA_031177865.1 Bacillus sp. (in: firmicutes)
AAATTATTATGAAATTAGCTTATCAACAGCTGCCAAGTTCGTTGGAATAAATATAGAGGAGTAATTGTGCAGTTTTATTGGGAATAGTTAAGATTTATTACATAAAAGTACAAATTGGAATCAAGATGACGATTCTAAACATGAACTCACGCATGCAACATTCTCCTCCCCAATTCATCCTAGTTACACTCATTATAGGAGAGAATTGTAAAGAAACAGTTGGTGAATTGTAAATTTTTTGTCAATTGTGGGATACTTCTCGGGCATTCAAAAGTGTGTTTACAAATACTTGCAGGATATCCCATAGAATCCTTTTCTAAATGATGTAAATAATAACGTTAGATTATTTTAGAAAATGGGTGAACAGGCAAAATGGCTGAAAATGAAAAGGGTTGTCAGCGTGGCAGTTAACGATGATGGCGTTAGGAAGCGTCATTGGGGGTTCTTTTTTCCTTGGATCATCTGTAGCGATTAATGCTGCAGGTCCATCTATTTTACTATCGTATGTTTTAGCCGGCGGGCTTGTATATCTGATCCTATATGCCTTGTCTGAGATGACGGTAGGTGAACCAACGGTAGGTTCCTTTAGTTCATTTGCTGCAAGAGAACTTGGAGATGGAACAGGATTTGTTGTTGGCTGGCTTTATTGGACAGGAACCGTTCTATCGATGTCGAGTGAGGCAACAGCCATTTCATTATTAGTTCGTGAATGGGTTCCGAATGTATCAATCGCTTTGTTAGGTGGGTCGATTATTGTAGCAGTTACCCTGTTAAATTTATTAGGTACAGATAAAATAGGTAAGCTGGCAAGCGGGTTATCTGTAGTCAAAATTTTTGCGATTATCTTTTTTATCCTAACGGCATTGGTATTGATTGCAGGGTTAATGCCGGGAACCCCAGCGATTGGTGCCGGAGAGTTGGCAAGGGAACCAATCATGCCTGGTGGTGTCCAGGGAATTGCCGGAAGTATGCTCCTGGTTATTTTTGCCTATGCAGGCTTTGAGATCATTGGATTAGCGGCAACGGAGGCCGATAACCCAACAGAAACGATTCCGAAAGCGATTCGCTATACCGTATTTTCATTGGTCGGATTATATATCCTGTATGCGGCAGTACTGCTGCCACTTATTCCTACAGCAGAACTTAGTGAAAACGTTAGTCCGTTGGTTGCTTCACTAAATCGATGGGGGATTGGTTGGGCAGGAACGGCACTAAATTTGGTATTGATTTCAGCCATTCTCTCTGCCATGTTAGCATGTATTTTTGGATTAGGAAGAATGATCCGTTCACTATCTGATGAAGGGAATGCACCTCATTGGCTTAAGGACAAAAGAGATGTTCCATACAAGGGTATTTTATTTTCCGGGTTGTCCATGTTGATTGGATTATTTTTCGGTCTGTTATTTCCGAGAGCATATCTTGTTTTAATTACATCAGGCGGATTCGCTCTAATCTTTACCTATGCTGTAATCATGGCAAGTCATATCCGCTTTCGTAAAAGGGAAGGGTGTCCGCCGGGTGGGATCTGTCAAATGCCAGGATTCCCTCTTACATCTTGGATCGCATTAATAAGCTTAATCATTGTTTTATTATGTATGCCTTTCATTCCAGGACAGACAGCGGGTCTCATTACTGGAAGTAGTATGGTCGTCATTTTCTCCCTCATTTATTTTGTGAAGAGCTACCGAAGACGTACTAGAGCAAATGATACAGCCAAAAAAGATGTATCACCTAGAAAATTTCGTCCAAACTACGCCACAGAGTTAGCAAGGGAATTAGCCGAAAGAGTTGACGAAAGAAACAAGGATAAATAAACTAAAAGAGGTTTCTTTTCTTTTAAAAAATCAGAAAACTTAAGGGTGAAAGCATAGATCATGAAACAAAAAGAGCCTCTTTTAGCATTTGAATTTGCCGATTCAAACGGAAAAATAAAACCATTAACGTTTCAACATCCAGTCAGAGTAATTGCCGCACACAAGGTGGAGGATGTCCTACCGTGCTTTCAACTTGTTCAAGAAGCTGTGGTAGACGGGTATTATGCTGCAGGATTTTTATCATACGAAAGTGCTCCTGCATTTGATTCAGCCTTTAACGTCAAGAGCGGGGGTTCTTTTCCTTTACTCTGGTTTGGTATTTACTCAAAACCCGAGCATCAACAAGTTAGCAGTGATGGCGATTTTTCCGTATCTAAATGGAAACCAACCATTACGATGGAAGAGTATAATCAAGCTATATCCTCTATAAAAAAATCTATACGGTATGGTGATACATACCAAACCAATTATACCATCCGTCTCCATTCACAATTTAGCGGTGATGGTCTTGCTTTTTATACTAGGCTAAAAAAAGCACAAAGCTCTCATTATTGTGCTTACATAAATACGGGTGAACATAGTATTTTGTCTGCTTCACCAGAGTTATTTTTTCACTTGGATCATGGAAACATTATGACTCGGCCAATGAAAGGGACGATTAAAAGAGGGGCGTCATTTGAAGAGGATACTGCAAACGCAAACTGGCTGCTTCAGTCTGAGAAAAATCGTGCAGAAAACCTTATGATTGTCGATTTGCTACGGAATGACCTCGGAATGGTTGCCCAATCTGGGACAGTTGCGGTTGAGAAATTATTTGATATTGAACAATACCCAACGGTTCATCAAATGACCTCTACGATTTCTGCAAAGGTGTTGGAAACTACGAACCTTGTTGATATCTTTAAAGCGTTATTTCCATGCGGGTCGATTACAGGAGCACCAAAGATTAGTACGATGAATATCATAGCAAACTTAGAAAATGAACCACGTCAGGTTTATTGCGGTGCCATAGGCTATATTACACCGGATAAGGAAGCGATTTTTAACGTACCAATCAGAACAGTGCTGATTGACCATTCAACAGGCAGCGCCGTTTACGGTGTAGGGGGAGGAGTTACATGGGATTCCACATCGGAAGGAGAATACCATGAGATTCTTGCCAAAGCAAAGCTGTTAGAGGAAAATCCATTGGAATTCCAATTGTTAGAAAGTTTGTTACTAGATAATGGGGAATATTTTTTACTAGAAGATCACCTTAAACGCCTAGAGAATTCATCCCGGTATTTTGGGTTTCCATACGAATGTGAACGGATAAAACGATCGTTAAACGAGTTTGGAGATAAAAATGGTACAGGGATGATCAAGGTTCGATTACTGTTGGCCAAAGATGGGGAATGGATAATGGAAGGCCAGCCTATCAAGCAACAGGATACAGTACTGAAGGTCGTTCTAGCGGAAGAGCCAGTCGATAAAACCAATCCATTTTTGTACCATAAAACCACCAATCGCGAGATTTACGAAAAGTTTCAAAACCAGAAGCCAGAAGAAGCTTTTGATGTCCTGCTTTGGAATCAAGACGGAGAATTAACAGAATTTACGAACGGTAACGTAGTCTTGGAAATTGACGGTGTACGATGGACTCCACCAGTAAGCAGCGGTTTACTAGCCGGAACTTTTCGTGACAGTTTAATCCAAAATGAAGAAATACACGAAAAAATACTCACTCACTCTGATTTAAAAAAAGCAACTAAAGTCTGGTTTATTAATAGTGTCCGAAAATGGAAAGAGGTTCATCTTGTTTAAAAGTAAAATGTCATGTTAAAATCCATGTAATCACCTATCCGACAGGAAAGGTGATTATTTTTTTGTTAAATATAGGAATCCAAATAAGTTAGCTGTTGAAGTGAAAGTATTGGTTATTACATTCAAATAAAGACTCCTAAAAGTTAAGAATATCTTAAGGATTCTATGAAACTTTTCTTAAGTTTTTGTATGTATAGTAAGAATACAGAAGTTTTCTTGAAGAATTTTTGAGGAGGCTAATTATGTCAGAAAAAAGATTTATATTCTTTTAACCAATACGGGTTCATTATTGACAAAATTAATAAAGTTATATACGAAAAAACCATATAATCATGCATCCATCGCCTATGACAGCCAGTTATCAGAGGTATATA
>JAPSKD010000062.1 GCA_031177865.1 Bacillus sp. (in: firmicutes)
GTCAATATCTTCTTCTTCAGTCATTACAACAGGTGCTTCTGCAAGTTTTTCACCTTTTGGTGACCAAATGGCACTTCAACCAAGCATATGGAAGCCTTCTTCCGTATTAGAACGGTTCGCACTAATAATATACATGCCATTTTGCTGTGCTCTTGCCGGAAGTGCTGAAATAGCTTGAGCAGATGAGTTGGTAGGAAATGCTAAAATATCTGCACCAGCAACACCTGCTAATCGAGCTGTCTCAAAATAAGCTGAATCCATACAAATATTTATTGCAATATTCCCTACTTTAGTTTCATATACAGGGACTCCTAAATCACCCCATGCACCCCAGTGCATTTCGGTTTCCCACATATGTGTTTTACGATATTTTCCTATATAACCTTCTGGTCCTACTAATGCCGCAGCATTATAATAAATATCTGTCTTTTCATCGACCTCTGGCATTCCAAAGACGATATATGTATCATACTTTTTCGTTAATGTAGCGAATTTTTCTGTAGTTTTACCTGGAATAGTATCTACAAACGGTTGTATAGATTTGCGATCGGCATAATAATACCCTGTAGTCGACATCTCAGGAGCTACAACAAGCTTTGCTCCATTTTTAAATGCTTCTTCAGTAACTTTTAAAAGCTCCTCTACATTTTTATCTCTCTCGTTTAGTTCTGGATTGAATTGTACAGAAGCTACTTTAAAAGGTTCTGTTATGTGTTCTATGTTTTCTTGTGTATTTGTTTTTGTTTCTTCACTACCTGATTCAGTAGAAGTGTTACTAGTTGTGTTTGAAGTACAACCTACGATAAGAAATAAAGATAATAGTAGAAATAACGGCATGACACTTAATTGTCTCTTCATTCAATGACTCTCCCTTAGTTTGAATATTGTTCATGATCTCTTTAGTTGTTAAAAACTTTAAACTATAAAAATTAATATATTATTCTGAAGAAAAGTTAACAATCGCTTTGTAGGGAAATCTAACATAGGATTTCAGGAATTTATAAAACAAAGTAAAGACCTAAACTTCAGCCCTTCTTAATGAATTTGGCCATATTGTGGAACAAAACTATTTAAGAAAATTAGATATTTAAGTTTTAAGAGATTATAAAGCTTTGCATTTAAACATATGCATTTTAGTTTAATAAAAAATGATGAATAGTAAATGACTACACAACTCAATAACTAAATTGGGTTGTTTTTTGTTGACATAAAATATATCCTAATGTTAAGATATATTTACCCTATGTTTAGGATATATAATTATAGGGTAAATAATTTTAGGGTAAAGGGAGAGAACTTTAATGAATGTTTTATCAATTATTCTTCAAGTTATATTAGGATTAGGATTCCTAATGTTTGGATTTATGAAGTTCGGATCAAAGCAAATGGTGGATGGGTTTAAGCATTATGGGTATCCTGGATGGTTTAGAGTATTTACAGGATTAGTTGAACTCGTTTCGGCAGCTTTAGTAATTGCAGGTATTTGGAATGAGACATTGGCTGCTTGGGGTGGATTATTCATTGTGGCAACGATGATTGGGGCTATTTTTACTCATATCAAAATGAAAGATTCAGTCAAAAACATGATGATGCCAATCATTTTATTAATTCTTGGATTAGTAGTATTACTGATAAATTTCGGATCTTTACTTGGATAAATGGCTAATGAATCGAAAGGAGGGATATACATGGAAGTTCAAATTATTAAACCACCAGATCAAGCGATTGGGCAATTTGATGGCGGAAAAATAATAGAGCAAAAGCCGATTGGCTTTTCTGGAGAAGGTTCACTCATTAATCGGTTGGGACCATTGTTTTACTGGGCTTGGGGACATTCTCAAGAACCTGCAGAAATTGGTCTACATCCTCATCAAGGTTTTGAAATCATCACTTATGTAATAAAGGGTAAAGGTTATCATCGTGATACGCTTGGTACAGTAAGTATTGTAGAGGAAGGCGGTACCCAACTCATGCAAACAGGCTCTGGTGTGTATCATGCAGAAGCATTAAAAGAACCATCTGAAATATTTCAAATCTGGTTCGAACCGCACCTAAGCCAAGCAATAAAACGTACACCTACTTATTCACAATACGATTCTAGTGAATTTTCTGTAACTGATAAAGATGGTGTGAAAATTAAAACAGTACTAGGAAAAAATTCACCAATGAAAATTGTGACAGATGCAGCGATGTGGGATATCTCCATTCCGAACGGTACGGTATATACCCATAGTCTTGCTCCAAACCGGACATTATCTGGTTTAGCCATCAGGGGCGATGGATCGTTAACATTAGATACAAATCCACCGAATCATTTTAGACATAAGGATTTTGTTATTGTTCAATCAGGGATTGGTGAGGAAATAGCCATTCAAGCTTTAGATAAAGACCTTAGAATCTTCTTAATTGAAGTTCCGACTGAAGTTGACTATCCTTTATACAGAAAACCAAGATAACCTAAATTGAATGTTTAAAATTATTGTAATAGGAGGTGCGGTGAATGTATCAAATCGATGAACAAAGTCAGTTAGATTTGAGGTTGTTGCGTGTTTGGATGAGAGCTTCCAAAGCTGTTGCTGAAAACATACTGAAAGATATTGAAAGTCATAATCTTAGTAGGGAAAATTTTATGATTCTTGAATTGCTTTACAGTAAAGGTCCGCATCCTGTCCAAAAGATCAGTGAGACGTTCTCTATTCCAAGTGGAAGTATCACCTACGTCGTGGATAAGTTAGAAAAAAAAGGGCTTGTAGAAAGACAACCAAACCCTAATGATAGAAGGGCTTCTAATGTCGTTATAACGGAAGAAGGAAGAGCATTATTTGACGAGATTTTCCCGAAACATGTTGCAACAATCTCAGAAAATTTATCTTTTGTTACTAACGAAGAGAAAGAACAGTTAATTTATCTATTAAAGAAAATAGGAATGGGTGCACAAAGTTTACAAAAATAACAGACAAAAATGGACTGTTTAGCTAATATTTGTTAATTAGAGAAACATTATAATTAAAACAAGTTTTTCAGGAGGATGGAAATTGTGATAAAAGATTTTTACAGTGTATTGAAAGAAAGACGTTCTTACTATGGAATTAATAAAGAGATACAAGTAAATGTTTGGGAATCCAACTTCTTCACCTGGTGAAAAGGAAATTAAACCACTTGAAGATCGTGTGAAATTCTACAAATAAAGATTTTTCAAAAACCAGATGGAAGTTAAACATCTGGTTTTTTTATAGTCCGTATCGTTACATTAAAGAACTGGGATATTTAGTATGAACTAAATAGGAAATTTCTATCTTTTTGCGAGCAACCTAAAAAAATTGATGGGTATGTGGATGGTGAGTATAAAGAATCAATTTTTGATATGTGGATTAAATGGGAAGACGGTAAAGAAGAGTTTCTCGAAATTAAGTATTCAAGTGATCTAGAAAATTTAGATAAACGTAAGGATCGGATCTCGAAGCAAATAAAACTCCAGCAAAAATGGTGTAAGGAAAATAATTATCCACATCGTATTGTTACAGAAAAGCATATCAGGGTACAGCCTTTACTTAGTAATTCAAAAATTATTTTACCCTACATCAAAAAAATGAAACAAACTTCCGAAATTACAAAATATAAAATACTTAAATCCCTAAATAATGAAACTTCCACGACAATTAAAAGTCTTGCTGATCAGTTAAAAGAGATTCAAACTTCAGAGTTATTTCAAGGGATATTTTCATTATACCTAAGTAAACAAGTCATAATTGATATTGAATCTACTCCGATAAATCAAAATACAGAGGTGCTATTAATAAATGAATAGAGATGAAATAAGTAATGATAATTGGCCTTCAGTTTTTGATGAGAACCTGGATGAAGAGCAGAAAAAAGTATTTTTAAATAGAAAAAACGCAATTGATGCAGTTATTAAAGGTGTTGAGCCAGTAGATAAAATTTGTGAAAGATATAATATTGTCAGATCAGAGATTTATCGTCTATTAGATAGATGCCTCACGTTAAATGAACAAGGCTTACCATATGGTTATGCTGCATTAATCCCTTATAAAAGATTAAATATGTATCAAAGAACGGAACAAATCAATGGATTTGAGGAAGAAAAAGCGAAAGTAACATTAACTGGAGCATTTGAAAAACTCCTAATGCTATATCCCCAACTGGATGAGTTAATAAAGAATTTAGTTTTTTCAAAAAGAAAAGGGGATCTTGAAAGTATTTACAAACGACCAAAAGACATTCATAAGAAATTCCTAGAAGAATGCAAAAAGTTAGGAATATCCCCAGAAAAAGGAGAGTACCCGTTCAATACTAAAGATATGGCAAGAAGATCTACTTATCGTTATATAAAACTTCTCAAAGAAAGAAATCCGAAAAGTTCTGTAAAAGATTTTGGAGAATCATCAACAACTTTGTTCAATACGACAGGTATTGGTGATAAGAATTCCATCATTGAAAGACCTTTTGAAAGGGTGGAACTCGATGGACATAAACTCGATGTTAGTCTAGCAATTAAATATACAACACTAGAAGGAGATGAAGTAGTTAAAGAATTAGACCGAATATGGCTATTAGCAATTATTGACTGTGCCACAACCGTCATACTGGGTTGGCACATTTGTTTAGAGAAAGAATACAGTACCTTGGATATTCTTACGTGCTATAAGAACGCTTTATTCCCTCACCAAGCTCCTGTGTTTACGATTACAGGTTTAATTGTGCCAGATTCGGGATTTCATTCTCAAAAAATACCCGAAGCAAAATTTGCTATTTGGGATGAAATATCAATGGATAACGCAAAACCAAACCGATCAAAATTACTTAAAGAAAAAACCAAGCATATACTAAATGCTCGTCTAAATTATGGTCCTGTTGGAACGCCAACTCGTCGTCCACTCATTGAAAAATTTTTTCACTTATTGGAAGAAAATGGATTTTATCGCTTAATTAGTACTACTGGAAGCAATCCCAAAGATCCAAGAAAAAATAAACCTGGTGAGAAAGCTGTAAAATATGAAATCACTCCAGATGAAATTGAACAATTAGTAGAAGTTCTTATTGCACAAATAAATAATACTCCTAAAAAATCGCTAAACGGTCTGACTCCATTACAAGTAATGGAACAAAGAATTAATAGAAAAATGCCCTTTAGAACACTAGATGAAGAACATCGAGACGGCATAGAATTTACAACCATCCAAGAGACAAGAGTTGTCAGGGGGAATATGAAATCTGGCAGAAGACCATATATTCATTTTGAAGGGGTAGATTATAGAAATGAGATTTTATCAGAAAATTATACCCTAGTTAACACAAAGCTAACATTAAAAATAAATGTTGAAGATTTAAGAGTTGTTTTTGCTTACTTGCCAGATGGAAGTGAGTTAGGCTTTTTAAAAGCTCAGGGAAAGTGGGGTATTCGACAACACACCTTAAAAGTCAGAAAGACTATTAATAAGCTAGCTAATCGAGGTGATATAAACTAAGGGGAGGGGCAGGATCCTGTAGAAGTATATCACGAATTTCTTAAAGAAAAGGCAAAAAAGAATAGACAAGCTAGAAATCGCATGGCAAAACATAAAAAGGAAATGGAAGATAAATACAAAGAAGATGCAAAAATGTATAATAATCTATCCGATGGAGAACCAAAAGAAAAGCTTAATAGTGAAAATTTGATCTTGACTTAGAATAATAGAGGGGAGGACAAAAATTTCATCCAGACTTTTGTGTTATTTTCCAAGATTTTTACGTATTTGTCCGGACTTTTGTGTTATTTATCAAGATTTTTACGTATTTGTCCGGACTTTTGTGTTATTTATTAAGACTTTTTCGTCATTTATCTGAACTTTTATGTCATTATTATTGCTGCTAATATTGGTTTAATTGGTATTTAACCACATAAGGAAGAAGTGTCCGGGCTTTTGTGTCATTTTTGTCCGGACTTTTGTGTCACTCGTCAATTGCAGCAATTGCCAAAAGAAAAATTGCACTCTGATATCAATTTTACAAAATTACGTAAAATATAAATTTGACGTAATTAACCTTGTTAGGTAAAATATAGAAGTGAGGTGATTTTATGGTAAATCCATCAAAACAAAATAATTTCAATAAATTACAATCTCTTCTTTCCGAACTTCCCTGGTATGTCGATGAATATATCAATCATAAATTAAGAAAGCTTTCGACTGCTTCCTTATTTAATTACTGCCATGATTATAAAATCTTTTTCAATTGGATGATCCGTGAGCAATTATTTATCGGAAATGTTAAGGAAATCCCCTTAAGCCGTTTAGAGCAAATGACAGTTATTGAGATTGAAAGTTTTTTAAATTTCCTTCATTACGAATTAAATAATAAAGAATTAACCGTCAATCGGAAATTATCTGCTTTAAAGTCACTGTTTAATTATCTGCAAAACATTGCTGAGACCCCGGATTTACAGCCTTATATTAACCGAAATGTATTGGCCAAAATAGAATTTAATGAAGTTAAAGACAGCATGGAAACCAAAGCTGCTAAAATGGAAGGTAAAATTCTCCTTGGTGATGAATACGAAAAGTTTCGTTTATTTATTGCTCATGATTATGGTGAATTAAACAAAGAAAACAAAAAAATCTATAACTTTCATCAATTAAATAAAGAGCGTGATACTGCCATTGTTTCGTTAATTTTGGGATCAGGGCTGCGTCTTTCAGAGTTAATTGGGATTGAATTAGACGATATTGATTTTAAAAAGTACTGTGTAAGAGTGATTAGAAAAGGAAATAAAGAGCAATTCGTCTACTTTAGTCAAATAGCTATGGCTGATTTGCAAGCATATCTAACTGTGAGAACCTCTAAGTACCAGGTTGAAAAGAATAATAAGGCTTTATTTATCGCAGCGGCCATTGGGCCAAAAGGAAAAACACGTAGACTTACGGCACGATCGGTTGAAAAATTAGTTGAAAAATATGCAACTGCATTTGGTAAACCATCATTATCCGTACATAAGCTGCGTCATTCTTTTGCTACAAGATACCATGCAGAAATTAATGATGTACCAAAATTACGACGACAATTAGGTCATTCATCGATTCAAACGACAATGATCTATACACACATAAAGAATGATGATTTAAAAATTGCTGTAGATAAAATGGATATGCCAAAAGAGCAATCAGAATGAAAGTCAGCAGTTAATTCTGCTGACTTTTTTGTTTTTTGGTTTACATAATATTATTATGAAAACAAATTTACAAGTTATCTCAAAACCCAAGTATACTTAAGAAATTGAGACAGAACGAAAATTTTCATTTTTTTCGATTAATGATTTTGATTTTTGTTCCCGATGCTACACAAAAAAACACAGATTTCCCTGTGTTTTTTTGTGTTATTTTAGCAATTGGGAATTTATTGATCTCTCCTGCCCTACTTGCTTTTTTTGCTAGTGTGAACGCTTGTAGTATTCAGATTCCATTTAAGGTCCCCATATTTCCAGGTAGACTCTACAAACGCAATTGTGTCGGCATTTGCTATCCCTGTAATTCTTTGTACCCCTTTTAACACCATCTCGCCCGTCTTTAACTTAACTGGCTTTAGAGACTGAAATGAATTTACTGTTAATTCTGTTGGCTCATTTAACCGGCCTTTATAATAAAGTCCCAGTTTTTTGTAATATTTTTTTCGATCCTTTAAATCAAACATATAGGTTTTCCCTGTTTGACCAATGGTTATTTTCGCTTTATAGCCATTTTCAAAAGTACTGGCAATTTCTAATGGTTCAGGAACTACCAATTCTTTTTTTATAAAATCCTTCAGTGTATATAAATAATTAAGGGTAATGCCTCCGCTACCCCCTGTTAATACATTTGAAAATAAATCCTTTATTCCATCCTGGTTGAGATCTACCAGCTTTAATGACGCCTTAGACCCGCTTTCTAGCGGAATTTTGTACCGTTTTTCATCAGTGGTAGATATATCAATATAAATCTCTTTCAAATAACTTTCTTCATCTTCATATGGAACCCCTTTTAACTGAATACTTTCATTGATTCCATCTCCAGTGACATCCGATTCATGTTTTGAAATCGTGACGGTTTTAGCTTTTTCATCGAAGGCGTGAACACCGGTAATCGTAGTAACAGACATGAGAAAAAATGCAGCAGCAACTAGTAGTAATTCTTTTTTCATTCTTTTCCCCTCCAAAATCTGATACACGTAGTATGCCCAATTTTGGTAAAAACATGAAAAAGACTCCCAATATTTAGGGAGTCTTTTAAAATATTTTTATTCTTCTGCTTTTGGTGTACCTTCTACCTTCCAAATGGTTGTAACTTTTCCATTATCATTTTCATCAAGGATAAATGAACCATTCGAATAACGGTCATTTAAGCGAATTTCAGATGTTACGACTATTTCGATGTGACCCTTTTCTGTTTGAATGTAGACAGTATCTTCGTCATTCGCAACGACAAAGCCCACTACACGATGAGGATTTGCTTTTAGCTCTCGTAAAATGACAACCCCTCGTTTAGCTCGTGTTGCTTTTTCGAATTCCTTCAACTTCATTCTCTTAATGGAACCGCGCTGCGTGGTAATAACAATGGTTTCTTTACTGTCAGGCGTAATAACCTTACCGCCAACAACAACGTCCCCATCCTTCAAATTAATACCTTTTACGCCGGCTGCTCGAATACCAACAATACTAATTTCTTCTTCATGGAACCATAATGCATAGCCAAAATTTGAAATTAAGAACAATTCTTTCGTTCCATCCGTAAGATGCACATCAATAACTTGATCATCATCCTTAAGATTGACACCCACTAATGGCTTCGAATAACGCTGTGCTTTATATTGCTTAAGTTCTGTTTTCTTTACCATTCCATTTTTGGTGACAAATACTAGGTAAGCATCAATCTCAAAATCTTTCACTGGAATCACTTGAATGATATCTTCATCGCGATCAATTGGAATGATATTCGCCACATGCTGCCCTAGATCCTTCCAACGAATATCAGGCAGTTCATGAACAGGACAGTATAAGTAATTCCCTTTATTCGTAAACAGGAGCACTACGTCCTTTGTGTTCACATCAAGCTGAGCAAGTAAACGGTCTGAGTCCTTCATGGCCAAATCTTGTCCATTAGAAGCGGCAAAAGAACGTTGGCTAGTCCGTTTGACATACCCTTCTCTTGTAATGGTTACAATAACATCCTCACTAGGAACCGTAACTTCAAGATTAATTTTCAATTCTTCAATTTCTGCTTCTATTTTTGAACGGCGAGGATCAGCAAACCGTTTTTTGACGTCTTTTAATTCCTTTTTTATGACGGATAGAAGTTTCTTCTCACTTAATAAAATAGAAGTCCATTCTTCAATTTTATTAGCTAATTCTTCTGCTTCATTCTTTAGAGCAGTGATATCGGTATTCGTTAAGCGGTAGAGCTGTAAAGAAACAATAGCTTCTGCTTGTGCTTCAGTAAAAGCAAATTTTGCAATTAAATTATCTTTTGCATCACGTTTATCTTTTGAAGCACGGATGGTCGCAATCACTTCATCAAGGATTGATAATGCTTTCATCAACCCTTCAACGATATGCTGACGTTCCTTTGCTTTGTCTAGCTCAAATTTTGTTCTTCTAAGAACCACTTCTTTTTGATGCTCAATATATGCATCAAGTAATTCACGTATACCTAATAATTTAGGACGTTTTTTAGCAATCGCAACCATATTAAAATTGTATGCTACTTGCAAATCACTATTTTTATATAGGTAGTTTAGGACACCATTGGCATCCGCCTCTTTCTTCAATTCAATGACAATTCGTAACCCCGTTCGATCTGTTTCATCACGAACCTCTGATATTCCCTCGACTTTACGATCGAAGCGGAATTCATCGATTTTCTTAACAAGATTCGCTTTATTGACTTCATAAGGGATTTCGGTCACGACAATCTGCTGCTTGCCGCCACGTACATCTTCGATATCCGCTTTACTGCGAACAATGATTTTCCCTTTACCAGTTTCATAGGCCTTTTTAATACCATCAATACCTTGAATAATACCCCCAGTTGGAAAATCAGGGCCCTTAATAACCGTCATTAATTCATCAATCGATACATCAGGATTGTCCATTCGCATGATGACTCCGTCAATGACTTCACCGAGATTGTGTGGCGGAATATCGGTTGCGTACCCTGCTGATATCCCCGTTGAGCCGTTTACCAGCAAGTTTGGGAACATGGCTGGTAATACAGTTGGTTCCTTGGAAGTATCATCGAAGTTTGGAATAAAATCGACCGTTTGTTTTTCAATATCGCGAAGCAATTCTGCAGCAATCGCTGATATTCGAGCCTCCGTATAACGCATCGCAGCTGGAGGATCGCCATCCATACTTCCGTTGTTTCCATGCATTTCGACGAGGACATTCCTAAGCTTCCAGTCCTGGCTCATCCGCACCATCGCTTCATAAACGGATGAATCACCGTGTGGGTGATAGTTACCAATTACATTACCCACTGTTTTTGCTGATTTACGGAAGCCCTTATCATGTGTATTACCCTCAACATGCATGGCATACAGTATTCTTCGTTGTACTGGTTTTAAGCCATCTCTCGCATCTGGTAAGGCCCGTTCTTGAATGATGTATTTACTATATCTGCCAAAACGATCGCCGAGTACATCCTCTAGAGGTAAGTCACGGAATTTCTCATTTGTGCTCATTCTTCAGATTCCTCCTCCACGACCATAATATTTTCATTTTCAAGGATTGTATCATCTTCTTCTAAACCAAACGCCACATTGCTTTCAATCCATTTACGGCGAGGGTCAACTTTATCACCCATAAGCGTGGTGATACGTCGCTCTGCTCTTGCAGCGTCATCTATTTTTACACGTATTAATGTCCGTGTTTCTGGATTCATCGTTGTATCCCAAAGCTGGTCTGCGTTCATCTCGCCAAGACCCTTATAGCGCTGAATCATATAGCCTCTGCCAACCTTTTTTATTGCACCCTGAAGTTCATCATCATTCCAGGCGTATTCGATGATTTCTTTTTTACCGCTTCCTTTACTCACTTTATACAAAGGAGGCAGCGCGATAAACACTTTCCCTGCTTCAATAAGTGGTTTCATATAACGGTAGAAAAAGGTTAACAGTAACACTTGGATATGTGCACCGTCTGTATCGGCATCCGTCATAATAATGACCTTATCGTAGTTTACATCTTCTATATTAAAATCAGAACCAACACCCGCGCCTACGGTATGAATAATCGTATTGATTTCTTCATTTTTAAAAATATCGGCTAGCTTCGCTTTTTCCGTATTGATAACTTTACCACGCAGTGGAAGTACGGCTTGGAAGCGGCGGTCACGACCTTGTTTAGCAGAACCGCCTGCTGAATCACCCTCAACCAAGTAAATCTCATTTCTTTGCGGATTTCTTGATTGAGCAGGTGTAAGCTTCCCTGATAAAAGAGCATCCGAACGCTTTCGTTTTTTGCCACTTCTAGCATCCTCCCGTGCTTTTCGTGCTGCTTCACGGGCTTGGTAAGCTTTAATAGACTTTTTAATTAACAATGAGCTAATGTCTGGATTTTCTTCAAGGAAGTAAGTCAGATTTTCTGAGACCACCGCGTCTACAGCCGATCTTGCTTCACTCGTTCCTAATTTCCCTTTCGTCTGACCCTCAAATTGTAATAACTGTTCAGGAATTCGGACAGAAATAATCGCAGACAAGCCTTCACGAATATCTGCACCGTCAAGATTCTTTTCCTTCTCTTTCAGAAGGGAAACCTTGCGGGCGTATTCATTGAAAACACGCGTCATCGCCGTTTTCGAACCAACCTCATGTGTTCCGCCATCTTTCGTGCGGACATTGTTTACAAACGAAAGCATGTTCTCTGAATAGCCATCATTAAATTGGAAGGCAAATTCAACTTCAATCCCATTATGATTTCCTTCAAAACTTACCACAGGATGAAGGACATCTTTTTCTTCATTTAAGTAAGAAACAAAGGCCGAAATCCCGTTTTCATAATGAAAGACTTCATGAAAATCATTACGATCATCGATGATTTCAATCTTTAATCCTTTTAAAAGAAACGCTGATTCTCTTAACCTCTCACACAATGTTTCAAAGTTATATGTGGTGGTAGAAAAGATCGTTGAGTCTGGTTTAAAGTGAATCGTCGTACCTGTTTGATTGGTTTTCCCGATTTTCTCCAAGGTCGTAACCGGTTTACCGCCGTTTTCAAACCGTTGTTCATAAACAAAGCCATCTCTTTTTATCGTTACTGTTAACCATTCGGATAAGGCATTAACGACAGAGGCCCCAACACCGTGTAGACCACCGCTGGTTTTATAACCGCCTTGACCAAATTTTCCTCCCGCATGGAGAACAGTTAAAATAATTTCTGGAGTCGGTTTCCCCATTTTATGCATGCCAGTCGGCATTCCGCGTCCTTTATCCATTACGCTGATTGAATTATCTTTGTGAATTTTTACAATGATTTGGTCCCCAAATCCACCTAAAGCCTCATCGACAGAGTTGTCGACGATCTCATATACAAGATGGTGTAATCCGCGTGTATCAGTGCTCCCGATGTACATTCCTGGTCGCTTCCTGACGGCCTCCAGTCCCTCTAGTACCTGTATGGCATCATCATTATATTCAAAAGCTTTCTGATTACTTGCCACTAAAATACCCCTTTCATTTCCTGCAAAAGAAAAAACATCTGTTAATTGCTATCTTTATGAGTAAATTTATTCATTCGTGTAAAAAAGTTATTACCATTATTTAGAACGAATGTTTGCCGCTCTTAATTGTAACACATGTTTGCGGCGTCTAAGCTTTATTTTAGCGATTTATTTCGATTTGGCAAATGTCTAATTTGAAACAACATAATTTTGTAACACTATTTTTAGTAAAAAAATGAAAAAAAACTGCCAATGATAGCAGCTTTTCTTTCGATAAAACATTATTTTGTTAACGCATGTGCCACTTTTATACATAGATCCATGATAACAGTATATCCTTTTTCCTTCAAAAACTCATATGCCTCTTCATTTACTAAGCCTTGCTGTGCCCAAAAAACATCTGAGTCGACTTCGTCAAATTCCTTCGCCACATCGAACAATTGTTCTGAACGACGGAAAACATTTACGATATCAATATGTCCCTCAATATCCTTTAACGAAGCAACCGCTTTCACTCCAAGCACTTCATCAATCGTTGGATTCACCGGAATAATCTCATATCCTGCCTTTTGCATCACCTCTGAAACCATATACGAGGTTCTGTCAGGTTTGTCACTTAACCCCACAACAGCAATACGTTTAGATTTCTTTAAAATAGATCCAATTTCCTCTAAAGATGGATTTTCAACTGCCATGAACAAACACTTCCTTTATTTCCTGAATTTTACTAGCTTATTTAACTATAACACAATTCGATTTTTTGCCAAAAAAAAATAGCTCCAGTTATTCCGGAGCATGATTCATTCGTGTAAAGGAGTGTTACCAGCGATGTGGTCTATTTCTGTGTTACTGCCTTATTAGGGTCGATATTCATCGCAGTCCAAGCGGTCTGATCACCAAAGACTCTGGACCAGGAAGCCATACCTGCCAGTTGATAATTGGCTGTAAGGTTTGCTCGCTTCGTTAACGATAATTCATCCTCAATCCATACTTTATAGGTAGCATTCTCTTCTTCTGCATAATATTCCGCGTAATTTTGACCGCTTGCCTCATCATACACAGGCTGAATCCCTTTATCTGCAAGCCATTCTTTCACCTTTTCCATTGACATAGATTGAGAGGAAACCTCTGTCGTCCCATCCTCTTTCATTTGTTCCTTCCACAATCTAGTATATAAAGGGACACCTAGTATTAACTTTTCTTTTGGTACTTCTTTTAATAAGTTTTGCAGATTTGTTTCTACCCATGGAAGACTTGAAACACTTCCGGCAACAGGAGACGATCCCGGGTGTTCATCATATGCCATAATAATTAGGTAATCCACAATACTAGCAAGCTTATCTCTTTCGTAGAAGGATGACCAATTATTGTTTTCGCCTGCATAAAACGTAATGTCCATGGAGACAACTAACCCTGCTTCATGCAAATACGGTGTTGCTTCCCGCATCAATTGAGTGACAAGTGGACCATCTGCGGGAAAGACATTTTCAATATCAAAGTTTATCCCCTGCAATTGGTACATTTGACTGAAATGAAGCAGCTGGACAATAATCTTTTGACGTGTTTCAAAATCTTTTAACGCTTCATGTGTTAGCACCGGATCAAACGAGTTTGACAACAATCCCCATACTTGATATCCCTTGGATTGTGCCCATTTACTATATTCTAAGGACGCTAAATTACTTATTGTCCCGTCATTTCCAGTTAAGGAGAACCAAGTTGGTGACACAACATTTACACCCATCATTTCCTGAATTTGGGTATGATCTGGATTCTTCGTGTAGACGGCTTCCCAGGTTAATTGAATAGGTCCATTGATTTTTGGAATGACTGCCGTTTCATTTTTTTGTGAGATTGTAATGGTAACCTCTTTGTTTTTCTCTGCATATTTCTTGTTGATGTATCCACTTATTCCATTTTCTTTTCTTACTAAATAAAAGTCCTCTTCTTCAGCCTCAATCATTACAGCCTCTTTTTTAGACATTTCCGAGGTGTAGGGTGATTTTAGAGAAGGATCCGTTCGTAGTCGTAGCTTTTCCGGGTGAACGTCTTCAGCAATGATTTCACCTTGCACATAGTGGTCACCGTTTTTTTGAATCCAAACGGCTCCCGTGTCCTCTAAAACCTTATACTGAATCGGATAATAGGCGAGTAGCGGATCGAGTGCCACATATATTTGGCCTTCTTTCGAGATAATCGGTGATACTTGAAGTTCCACCGGCTTTTGATTGACAAAGAAGGTTAAGGAATCAGTAGGCATTTGGATAACTTTTTCTGAAGTGGTAATGATGATTGACTTCGATTTTTCATCAAAAATAATACTGTGATCTATGTTCTCCTGCATAAATGAAAGTGGAAGAAAGATAGAATTCCCTTCAACTAGTGCATTTCCCCGCTGACTTCCTTCGAAAAGGATCGGATTTTTTTCGGTAAAATAAGTTGCTCTTTCTTTCGAGGCAAACGGATATAATAAAAAAAGAATAGAAGACGCAATTAATAGAATTGCAATCATCAATCCTCCTAAGATCCATTTTGGTGATAATGATTTCTTTTTCTGGTATTCAATTTGTGCCATCGTTTTTCCTCCTCACTTCTATCGTACGGTATCCACGAAAAATTGAGAAGGTATTTTTACGCACTTTTTGAATTAGTTAAGCTGTTTTTGTAAAAATTGTTGTTAAAATCTTAAAGCCGATTTTAACGTGGCAATGGTTATTTCGCCGTTTTTGAATTTAGTTTGCTGGCTCTTTTCTTATAAAATAGTTGTGATTTTTTGCGGAACCTTAGCTACAATCTTAAAATTTTGTTTCAAAAAGCAACAATTATAAGAAAAGAGCCATTAGTTAAAAGCAGTAGTAGTGTTTTTTCACCAATACATGGTAAAATAACAGGACATGCACTATTTATAGAAGGAGAAATCGTTGATGGTTCAAATTGTTTTAGTTTTACTACTCGCCTACCTGCTAGGATCCATTCCGTCAGGTTTAATCATTGGGAAAGTTTTTTATAAAACAGATATCCGTGAACATGGAAGTGGAAATTTAGGGGGAACGAATACTTTTCGAACATTAGGAGTAAAAGCTGGTATCGCTGTAACCTTGGCTGATATCCTAAAAGGGACGTTAGCCGCTTACCTTCCTGTATTGTTTGGAATCGATATTAATCCTTTACTTGCAGGGGGTTTTGCTGTAATTGGACATACTTATCCGATCTTTGCTGGCTTTAGAGGCGGTAAAGCAGTAGCCACATCTGGCGGTGTTTTATTGTTTTGTTCCACGCTGATGTTTTTAACGATTTTCGTGGTCTTTTTTCTAAGTCTATACTTAACAAAATACGTTTCGTTATCATCTATGCTCGCTGGCATTTGCGCAGTGATTTATGCTGCGATTGATGGGGATATACCGCTCCTTATTGCAGTGACTCTTTTGGCCTCATTTGTGATTTATCGTCATCGCGCTAATATTAAGCGAATCATGAATAAAACAGAACCTAAAATTAAATGGCTTTAAGGAATCGAATTTGACTCCTTAAAGGTATTTTTCATTAAAATATTAATAATCCTAAAAAGAATGCGTAAACCGTCATAAAAAACGGAGTCCCTCAATCGGAGACTCCGTTTTCTATAGTTTTATTAGTTTAAATGAAAATTTTCCTTCTTCATTCCTACTATAATCAAGTTGGGTTTGGTCAAAGTGGATGTAATCTTGTTCATGAATAAGGATCTTGACCCCTCCAAATTCAAATAGTTGATCCCCAGTAATTTTCCGCTCTTCCAGAGACAGATTGAGTTTTGGACCGTCTCAGCCAACCCCCATACTCAATCGGACTAAAAGTTCCTCATTAGGGGTCTGCCTTTCTCTCTCGATAACATCTTCTAATATATGGCATGCACTCTCC
Organism: Bacillus sp. (in: firmicutes); assembly: GCA_031177865.1. Lineage (GTDB taxonomy): Bacteria > Bacillota > Bacilli > Bacillales > Cytobacillaceae > Neobacillus. The sequence goes on from JAPSKD010000062.1 coordinate 16,578, forward strand.
GTTATGTTAAACAAAACCAACCACCTCCTTAAAATTTTCCGAAATATGAGGGAAAAAGTCGAAAAATAGCATATAAATATATTATAGTATTGGTAGAATGGTTTAAAATATTTTGCCTTAAAACAGAACATGAAGGAGAAATTATGAAAAAGAAAGCCATTGTTACGTCTGTATTCATCATTTCTACGTGTATTCTTCTTGCATCGGTAGTTCTGATTCAACAACACAATAATAAGGCTGCTGCAGCGAAAGTACATCCGACAAAGGAGCATTCTCCGAGATATCAACCCGTAATGGCCAGGACATTGACAGAAAAATTAACCATTGGGGCGATCGGAGACATATTGATTCATGATACGGTTTATCAGGATGCCTTTAGTGGAACACAGTATAATTTCAATCCTATCTTCGAAAATGTAAAAAGTATATTAGAATCGCCAGATGTTCTTACGGCGAATCAAGAAAGTATGTTAGGCGGCGTTGACATTGGTGTCTCAAGTTATCCCATGTTTAATAGTCCGCATGAAGTCGCAGATGCTCTCGTAAATACAGGGGTTGATATCGTCTCTCTTGCAAACAATCATACGTTAGACAAGGGTGAAAGAGGAATTCTTTCCGCTACAGATTATTTAAATAGTATTGGACTGCCTCATGTTGGAAGCTTTCTAAATCAAGACGATCGTCAGAAACTTAGAATCATTCATAAAAATGGCATTAAATTAGCTTTTCTATCTTATACATACGGTACAAATGGAATACCGGTACCAGATGGCAAGGATTTCTTAGTAAACCTGATTAATCGTGATATCATGAGTGAAGAAATTGAACGAGCTAAAAAAGAGGCAGATGTTGTGATTATGAGTATTCATTGGGGAAATGAATACCAGCGAATTCCTACAAGTGAACAAAAAGACTTGGCTAACTTCCTTGCAAATGAAGGTGTAGATATCATTTTTGGCTCCCACCCTCACGTGCTTCAGCCAATGGAATGGATTAAAACAGAAGATGGCAGGAATTCATTCGTTATTTATTCCTTGGGTAACTTCATTTCTGGACAGGTACGGGACTATAAAGATATTGGCGGCATGGCAACCGTTGAAATTACGAAACATGTTACTGAAACAGGAAAGTCAATTGAATTGTCAAACCCTGCATTTTATCCTACCTATGTTTCAAGCCAAAGAAATAGAAACTATCAAGTAGTGCCACTTGAAAATGCCGGCTCTTTTGGACTCCAAAATGCTTCAGCTAAATATCAGGAAATTCAAGATCATATGACTCAATGGCTCCGTTAAAACGGAGCCTTTTTATAAGTGTTTTGGAAGGATGTTCGGAATGAAACAAAACTACTATCAAGGTATCTTTCTATCTTTGTTGTTTATTGTCTTAGTCTATTTCTTTACGAGAAATTATTTTTTAACAACTAAATTTAAAAGCATTTTGCTAACTATTGTTGTTCATACACTGGTGTTACTATTCTGTTTTTAAATGACTGGATTCAACTGCCAATATTATAGGGTGAAGCAACATCATCGATAATTGCAGGAGCTTTATTATATAATAATAAAAGAGGTATTTTGAAAGGAGAAACAGATGAACATCCAAATCAGCAGTGCAGCAGCAGCGTGGTATAAACAAGAACTTAATCTAAAAACCGGTGATTTTGTCCGTTTCTATGTACGTTATGGCGGGTTTAGCCCGGTACAAAAAGGATTTTCGCTTGGGATTTCGAATGATGAACCGAATGACATTGGTGCAAAGACAACACAAGATGGAATAACGTTCTATGTTGAAGAAAAAGATTTATGGTATTTCGATGAACATGATCTAATCGTTGATTTACATGCAAAATATGAAGAGCCTGTTTTAGATTATAAAAAAGCATAATCTACCTAAATAAAGCACACATGAGGTTGTATCTCATGTGTGCTTTTCTCATTACTTTCTCTGGAGCTGTTGGATAATTTCCTCACATAATTCATGTGTTCTTAACGAATCTCTTGCTGTAATCGATGGGGATTGGTTAGTGCAAATGGCATTTATAAATTCTGCAACTATCTGTTCAAACCCTCTTTTATAAAGGGTAGAATCCCAGTTGTCAAAAGAAACTGCTATTTCTTTCTGATCACGATAAATCGTTAATTGATCTAAATCATGAACGACCCTTTTCTCATTTGTTCCCATTACCTCTAGCTTTTCTTCAACCGCTCCGCTGTCACGATTCATAATCGCCAGACCTGTCATATCCTTAGAGATCAATTGAACCACAACATGGTAAAGCATTTCATTCCTAACTCTTCCATGAACGATAACATCCTCAATTTCACCTTTAAACAGGTTACGGACGGTATCTATAACATGGATGAAATCATCATAGACAAAGGACCGAATAGTACCAGGAAGTGCATGGCGATTTTTTTGCAAAATAATCATATTGGGATCATTCACTTCTGCCATAGTCCGATAAAACGGGGCAAACCGCCTATTAAAACCAGTCATTAAAATTAGTCCTTTTTTCTCAGCTAATTTAACTAGTTCCTTGGTGGTTTCCAAGTGATAGGTAATCGGCTTGTCTACATAAACATGTATACCATTTTGTAACAGTTCTCTTACAATGTTTTCATGGGATTCAGTTGACGAGTGAACAAATGCTCCTTTTATCCCGTTTTCAATGATGGATGTGAGGCTTGAATGAGTATTGGAAAAGCGGTATTGATTACTGATATCCCTTAAGACTTCTGTATTTCTAGTGAATACGTGGATTTCCACATTAGCTAGCTTACTAACAACAGGCAGATATGCTTTTTTTGCAATATCCCCAATTCCGATGATACCCAATTTCAACATGGTCTCATCTCCCTATTTAAATCTTATATCACCAAATATGATGTTGTAATCCTTCTTTATTTAATATTTCTATTTGCCTTTCTCCAATTAAATCAAAATGTGAATAGCCGTCACGGCGGTGGTGAATCCATTCTTTTTTTAACCCATATTGTCTTCCCCATTCAGCCAATCTTTCAAGATCATGGCAGCCTACCTTGGTGACGGTTTTACAGCCTGGGAAACGATCATCAAGCCAATAATGGGTTAAGAATGCGATTTCCCCATCATCAATTTTTTGTTTCCAATCCCTTACTTCCTGTTTTTTGATTCCAAATGCCATAAACTCACCCCAAGGTTCATTCCATTACTTTTTCTTTATTTCTTCATATTTCAGGAACCATTCAGGAAACGCCTTTTTAAAAGCGATCGGTCTAAAGTTGTCCTTTTTGACAACAATATGAGTCGATGTTCCCTCTGCACAAACTTCCTCGTCACCGTTCATAATGGCATAGCCATAGACTGTTTTAAGTCCATCATTCTTCTCAATCCACGTCTTTACGAAACCCCTATCGCCGTAACGTAACGGTTTTTTATAGGTTGCCTGGATGTCATATACGGGTGCAAAATATCCTGCGTTCTCCATGTCTACATAACTATACCCAAGATCCTCAATCAACCCGCTTCTCCCGAGCTCAAAATATTTTA
>JAPSKD010000414.1 GCA_031177865.1 Bacillus sp. (in: firmicutes)
AAATTGTTGATGCCCTAAATCGAACATTAAAACAGCAGGACCTAATGTTCGGCTTGGCACTCGACAAAGAGGATCAAAGTAAAGCTATTTTTACGATTTATCGTACATAAAGATGTAAAGCGGAGGCGACTGTCCAACTTTGACGGACGCTTACAAGCCGGCACTGCAAATCGTGCATTTTGGATTTGTAGGGACGGATTGAAACGACCGAAAAGTTAGGAGCCGTAGCTGGAAGAAGTGGAGTACAATGAAAAAAATAATTTTATTTCTAGTTTTATTTATTGCTATTTGTGTAGGGGTTTTTGTTAAAGTATATGCAAATGCCCAGGAGCCGCTAAATGCGGCAGAAGAAAAAGCCGTTTCCCTGGCAAAGGAAAAGGTCGAGTTAAGTGGTGTGGAGGATTTCCATATCTACCACGGAACAGAAACCGTAAGTGTTCTCGAGGGGAAAAATAAAAAAGGTGAAAATATCATCGTATGGATTCCTGAGAAGAGCAAGAAAGTAATTTGGGATAAACGGAACAATGGAATTTCAAAAGAAGATGCTGTACAGAGACTATTAGAAGAGAAAAGTCCAAAAAAAATTATCTCAGTTAAATTAGGAATGGAAAATAATATCCCATTATGGGAAATATATTACCGTTCTGAAAATAATTTAATAAATTATTATTATGTTGATTTTAAAACAGGCGAATGGCTAAAAAAAATCGAAAATTTATAGCTTTATTGGAGCAGGAGGAAAAGGAAATGGCAGTTAAATTAGCAAACAGGGTATTAGCATTAACACCGTCAACCACATTAGCGATTACAGCAAAGGCGAAAGAATTAAAGGATCAAGGGGTGGATGTGATTGGTTTAGGTGCTGGTGAGCCCGATTATAACACTCCACAGCATATTTTAGATGCTGCAACAAGGTCTATGAATGAAGGGCATACAAAGTACACTCCTTCCGCAGGCTTACCAGCATTAAAGAAAGCAATCATTGAAAAATTTGAACGAGACCAAGGTCTTTCCTATAAACTAAATGAAATCATCGTAGGAAACGGTGCGAAACATGTGTTGTATACTCTTTTTCAAGTGCTCTTAAATGAAGGTGATGAGGTTATTATCCCGACGCCTTATTGGGTAAGCTACCCTGAACAAGTTAAATTAGCGGGCGGCGTTCCTGTATATGTAGATGGATTAGAGTCACAAGAGTTTAAGATTACACCTGAACAATTAGGTTCGGTCATTTCTGAAAGAACGAGAGCAGTTATTATCAACTCGCCAAGTAATCCTACTGGTGTTATTTATACAGCCGAGGAACTACAGGAATTAGGTAAATTATGCCTCGAAAAAAATATTTTAATCGTCTCAGATGAGATCTATGAAAAGCTTATATATGGTGAAAATAGACATGTATCGATTGCGCAGCTATCACCAGAACTAAAGGAGCAGACCATTGTTATTAATGGAGTTTCGAAATCACACTCTATGACAGGCTGGCGTATCGGCTATGCAGCCGGCAATAGGGAGATCATCGAGGCGATGACAAATCTTGCGAGTCATAGTACCTCTAATCCGACGACAACTGCACAGTATGCCTCTATTGCGGCCTATAATGGTCCACAGGAGCCAGTAGAAGAAATGCGGCAGGCATTTGAACAGCGTTTAGAAGTGATTTATAATCAATTAGTTTCGATACCTGGTTTCACCTGTGTAAAGCCTCAAGGAGCTTTTTACTTATATCCAAATGTAAAGGAAGCAGCTGAAATAACAGGTTATCCGGATGTAGATGCTTTTGTTGAAGCGTTATTAGTAGAAGCTAAGGTAGCGGTAATCCCAGGTTCTGGGTTCGGTACACCAGATAATATCCGTCTATCCTATGCAACCTCTCTAGATTTACTTGAAAAAGCTGTAGCAAGAATAAAGGATTTTGTTGAATCAAAACGTCAAGATTAAAAATATTGGATGACCCGAAAAAGTCTGCATCTGCAGGCTTTTTACTTTTCTTATAAAATCTGGTTATTCCAATCCTCTTACGGGAGAGAGGTTGTTCGTGTTATACTAATCAAGAGGTGTCGTAAAGATGAAAACAAATATATTATCATGGCTTCAGGAAGGTAATATAACGCTTCCTGCTGTATTATTTTCTGAGTACCGAAATATGAATCTTAATGAATATGAACTTGTTCTTTTATTAAATATTATTACCTTTATAGAAAAGGGAAATGACTTCCCTACCCCAGAAGAGCTTTCCTCACGAATGACGATTACCGTTTCGGAATGCAACGATATTCTGCGAAGATTAATCCAAAAAGGGTTTATTGAAATCATAGATGAATACTCATCAGAAGGAATCAGGTTTGAGAAATACTCTGTTCAACCTTTATGGGGACGACTAGTAGAACAATTTTTAATGAAAAATCAACAGTCACAAGAAGTTACCAAGAAGGCAGAAGAAAGTGATCTCTACACGTGTTTTGAGAAGGAATTTGGCCGTCCTCTATCCCCGTTTGAATGTGAATCGTTAGCCATGTGGATGGATGATGACCACCATGATCCCATTATCATAAAGGCAGCACTGCGAGAATCGGTCATGTCAGGGAAATTAAATTTCCGGTATATTGACAGGATTCTTTTTGAATGGAAAAAGAATGGCATTAAAACGATTGAACAGGCGAAAAATCATGGACGTAAGTATCGCCAAAAGCAAACACCTAACAGACCTGTACAAGATAATCAAGCCTCTACATCTAATTCTGTGCCTTTTTACAATTGGCTAGAGCAATAAATAAATCAACGAGAGGAAAATTTCTCTCGTTTGTTTCCATTTATATATCATAAAATTATTACAAATGGCAGGTGAAATTCTTTGTTAAACAATACACAAATACGTTTTTGTCTAGATAAAATGGACGAAATGTTTCCTGATGCACATTGTGAACTAGTACATTCAAATCCTTTTGAACTGGTCATTGCTGTGGCATTATCCGCTCAATGTACAGATGTCCTTGTCAATAAGGTGACCAAGGATTTATTTAAAAAATACAAAACACCTCAGGATTACTTACGTGTACCACTAGAGGAACTGCAAAATGATATTCGCTCTATTGGCCTCTACAGAAACAAAGCTAAGAATATCCAAAGTTTGTGCCGATTACTTTTGGATGAATACGAAGGTGAAGTACCACGTGATCGTGATGAATTAACGAAACTTCCTGGTGTTGGCAGAAAAACGGCAAATGTTGTGGTATCGGTGGCATTTAATGTTCCAGCTATTGCCGTGGATACACATGTTGAAAGAGTAAGTAAGCGCCTTGGAATATGCCGCTGGAAGGATTCAGTATTAGAAGTTGAAAAAACATTAATGAAGAAAGTACCAAAAGACGAATGGTCTGTTACTCATCATCGATTAATTTTCTTTGGCAGATATCATTGTAAAGCGCAAAATCCACAGTGCCCTAGCTGTCCTTTATTAGAGCTGTGCAGGGAAGGTAAAAAGAGAATGAAGGCGAGGGAAGTAGTGAATGGATAATCAACTAATTATCCCTTATCTAGAGGAGCTGGATTTAGAAGTTTCCGAAGAGAATATTTCACTTTTATTAGCGAAATGGAATCAAGTAAGATCTGAACTTGAAACTCTTTATCGTAAACGTGATCAAAAGTCCACTCTTCAATTAATGAAAAAAGGGATCGGTTATTTCCTTCAATTTCTATATTGGTCAAATGATAGTCAAGTGAATTTAAAAGAACCGCTTCCACTTAATCTATTAGTGATAAAACCGGTTAATCTCGAAGAAAGAATAACCTATATACTTTCAAGGCCTAACTTATTTCATTCTTACCGCCAGCTTTCTGAGTTGTTTACGGAGCAAGAAAAACTGTTTGCTAAGAAAAATATCGTAAAAAAGCGTCTAAGCCAAAAGGGCTAGACGCTTTTTTGTTATCGGAGTATTAACCTCCACTTGGGCTGACGGTTCCATTGCTATTTCCATTTCCATTTCCATT
>JAPSKD010000415.1 GCA_031177865.1 Bacillus sp. (in: firmicutes)
TTTGGCAGCGTGTGGGACTGAAGGAAGTTCCACATCTTCGGCTTCAACGGATACCAAAAAAGGGTGGCCGGAAGAAATTACGTTGGTTCAAATGCCTAATGAAAATAACCCGAATGCAGCTTCCTTACATACACAACTAAGAGAGCATCTTTCTGAAGAATTAGGAATAGAAGTAAAAGAACTTGAGGGTGGCAGCTATGCGATTGGAATTGAAGCGATGGCAAGTGGAAATTTAGATGTTATGCTTGCGAGTCCAATGAGTTATTATCAAGCGAACCAAAAGGCAGGAGCGGAATTATTAGTCTCTCCTCAAAAGTCATCAGACGAACATAACTATTATACTGCGTTTATCACGCAAGGGAATAACAAAGAAATCAATAAGCTAGAAGATTTAAAAGGAACGAACTTTGCGTTTGTAAATGCGGCTTCTTCATCAGGCTATCTTTATCCAAAGGGAACGTTGGTTCAAGAGTTTGACTTGGATCCAGATTTAGTAGAGCAGTCAGGCTACTTTTTCGAAAATGTTGCCTTTTCTGAATCACATCCAAATAGTCTCATGGGAGTTAAGATGGGTGACTTTGAGGCAGCGGCCGTTGCGGCAGGTGTGATCGATGGTATGATTGCGGCAGGAACGATTAAGGAAGGCGACATCAAAGAAATCGGTCGTACACAGGATATTCCAGATGCTTCTTATATTGTTCGCGGGGATTTACCAGAAGATTTTAAAGAGGCTTTACGGGATGCATTCGTATCATTCGAAAATGAAGAGTATTTTGAAGCTATTCATCAGGATCCAAAGACCCGTTTTGTAGCGGTTGAGCAGGATTATTATGATCCTTCGATTGAAATGCTTAAGGCTATTAATGCAATGGAGGAAAAATAAGAATAATGAACCCATTATTATCGGTCAACAATTTAGTGAAGGTGTATGGCAAAGAGACACGGGCTTTAAATGGAATTTCTTTAGATTTCTACCCAGGTGAATTTATTGTCATTATCGGTCCATCTGGTGCCGGGAAATCCACTTTTATCCGCTGTATTAATCGACTTGTGAATCCGTCTGCAGGAGAGATTATTTTCGACGGACAGCACCTGGAGAAGTTGAGCGGGCGGAAATTGAGGAAAGAACGTTCGAAAATTGGAATGATTTTTCAACATTATAATTTGGTTGGCAGGACAAATGTGATCAAAAATGTCCTCCATGGTCAATTAAGCAACATTCCTTTATACAAGAGTCTGCTTGGGCTCTATCCTCATGAAGATAAAAAAGAAGCGGTTGAACTTCTTAAAAAAGTGGGACTTGAGGATCAAATTTACAAAAGAGCAGATGAGCTTTCTGGCGGTCAAATGCAGAGGGTCGGAATTTGCCGGGCAATCTTGCAGCGACCAAAGCTGCTGCTCGCGGACGAACCAATCGCTTCACTGGACCCACTATCTGCCAATATCGTGATGAAACAGCTTCATAGTATTTCTACTGAAAAGAAATTAACGTGTATCGTGAATCTCCACCAAGTGGACTACGCGAAAAAGTATGCTACAAGAATTATTGGGATTAAAAAAGGAATGGTTGTGTTTGATGGTGCTCCATCCCAATTAACGGATCAAATCGTTCAAGATATCTATGAAGGAAAAGAATCACAAATGACGCTTCAGGGTGATGATGGACATACAGCGGAGACGAAAAATAACCATGGAAACCGGGCGATGCAATGGGCTATGGGGCAAAACAATGACTAAAAAAAGTATTCATAACATCCCCATCGAACAAAAAGATTCCAAAAAAACAATCGGAATTGTGCTAGCATTCACGGCGTTACTACTATTTTCTATTTATTATTTAGAGATTTCTGTACTAGAGATGCTAATGGGACTGCCAAACTTTGTACTATTTTTCTTTGAAAAGTTCCTTCCTGTGAACACGGAGAATTTAAAACAATATATTCCATCCGTGATCGATACGCTGGGATATGCAGTCATAGCAACCTATCTTTCTTCGATCCTAGCATTTATTTTCGGAATTTTAATCTCGGAACATACCAATAAGTTTAAAACAGTAAGGGTAATCGTTCGCGGGTTTGTATCTGTTTTACGAAATATACCTTTCATTATTTGGGGTTCCTTACTGGTTTATATTTTCGGGCTAGGCGGAATTGTTGGCGTCTTAGCGTTGATTCTTGTCACGATTGGGTTTTTAAGTAAAAGCTATGCCGAATCGATTGATGAAATTTCAGGTGACAAACTCGAAGCATTACAGGCAAACGGGGCTTCTTATTTTCAAATCTTGTTTCATGGAGTGATTCCACAATTTGTTCCGGCTTGGATTAATTGGACATTATTTTCCTTTGAGATTAATGTCCGTGCATCCGTCGTTTTAGGGCTAGTTGGGGCAGGTGGAATTGGTGTATTAATTGATACAAATATTAATCTTTTTAAATACGGCGAAGCCTTAGCGATTATTGCTGTGGTGGTCATGATTATTTTACTCACAGAATTCGTAACCAATTCGATTCGTAAACGTTTCGTTTAACTTATAGCAAGGGATTGAATATACAATGGAGCATATTCGAGTCACTTCAAAAGGAAGTGTCACCAAATCGATTTTACTTGTTCTTATTTTAGGAGCTGTGTTTTTTGCAGCTGTGAACTTAATTAATTTAGATTTTCAAAAGTTCTATGAGCGGTTAGAGAATGTCCCAGGTGTTCTAAGCAATATGATGGCCATTGACTTTTCGATTGTTCCCGCTGCTCTTTTAAACATTGTCACCACTTTATCATTGGCTTTTCTAACATTGATTGTGTCTGTCATTTTAGCCATGGTGTTGAGCTTCTTAGCTGCAGCTAATATGGCACCAAATCGTTTTTTATCGATGGGTATCAAGGGGGTTTTCGCGATTATTCGGGCGGTTCCATCACTGGTTTGGGGATTAATGGTGATTGCGAGCCTAGGCTTTGGTAATGGTTCAGGCTTTCTTGCGATGTTGTTTTCTGCTGTTGGCTATCTGATCAAAATGTTTACAGGGAGTATTGAAGAGGCGGGCAGTGAGATTATTGAAGCCATGAAATCAACCGGAGCCTCTTGGTTCAATATTGTTTTTCATGGGATGATCCCCCTCTGTATTACTGCTTTTGTCTCCTGGATTACAGTTCGCTTTGAATCCAATGTCGAGGAGTCGATTGGCTTAGGAATTATTGGTGTCGGAGGAATTGGTCTATTATTGACACAGTCCATCAGCACGTATAACTATGCACAAACAACGACGATTATTATGATGATTTGTTTGCTTATGTTTATGATTGAACTCACGATGACGAAGATAAAAAATAAAATTAAATTTGGGGACAGATGATGCCCGGAGGAGTTACATTGATGAAGAATGCTAAATTAAATTGGGTTCGATTGCCCATTTCGAGTCTTGAAAACTGTCGGGAGTTAGGCGGTTACAATACGGAATATGGCCAGCAAACAAAGTGGCACTCCTTTTTAAGGTCAAGTGATATGAGTAAGTTGACGATGGAGGACATGGATTTTTTAAGAGAGTATGGGGTAAAAACCGTCATTGATCTGCGTGGAAAAGATGAGATTCAAACGCATCCAAATCCACTTGAAAAGGAAGCTTTTTGTGACTATCATAATATCCCGTTCATTACCCAGCAGGTAACAGATATCACTTTTTCCTTAGATAACATTTTCATGGGAGATTTCTATGTAGATTTATTAGAGCATAACGATACAGTGAAAAGAATTTTTAATGTGATTGCTCAGGCAGAGGATGGCTGCATAGTCTTTCATTGCATGGCCGGAAAAGATCGAACTGGCGTCTTGGCCATGCTGTTGCTGGGCTTAGCTGGGGTGGAGAAGAAGGATATTGTCTCGAATTATGAAGTCACGTATACGAACTTGGAATCCCTTCTCCAGAGGTCAAGTCAGTATCCAAATATTCCAGCGGAGTTTTTGTATTCCAATCGGGACT
>JAPSKD010000063.1 GCA_031177865.1 Bacillus sp. (in: firmicutes)
ACCAGTTAATGAAGATATGTTTGAACAAACTGTAGAAAAAGAAAAACACAAAACTGCATAAGGATAAACAACCTTTTAAAAGTAGTCCAGAGAGGCTATAAGGGTGTACTACTGAGTAAATCGTAATGTGTCAGCACATTTATGAACTTGGTATGATTTTTGCACCCTGATCTATTTCGGTCAGGGCCTTTTTTTTACAAAAAAAAAGAGATGGGGGAATAGCATGTTGAATCACTTGCTAACCACAAATGAACTTAAAGTTGAAGAGATATATCAAATTTTAACAGAGGCACAGCAATTTGCTGATGGGATTACGTGGCAGCCGGAAGAACGATTATTTGCTGCAAACTTATTCTTTGAGAACAGTACAAGAACAAAATCGAGTTTTGAAGTAGCTGAAAGACGGTTAGGTTTAAAAGTCATTCCGTTTGAAGTTCAAACATCGAGTGTACAAAAGGGCGAGACCCTTTATGATACAGTCAAAACCTTGGAATCAATTGGTGTAAATACAATTGTCATTCGGCATGGACAGGATCGCTACTTTGACGAACTGGTAGGAAAAGTGAATATCCCCATTATTAATGGTGGAGACGGCTGTGGACATCATCCAACCCAATCATTGCTGGATCTTTTAACGATCTATCAAGAATTTGGAACATTTACAGGCTTAAAGGTGGCTATTATCGGCGATATTAGGCATAGCAGGGTAGCGAGGTCAAATGCCGATGCATTGACAAGATTAGGAGCTGACGTTATTTTTTCCGGGCCTGAAGAGTGGTTTGATCCCCATAGTTTAAACTCTTCAAAATATGTACCAGTAGACCAAGCAATCGAAGAAAGTGATGCGGTTATGCTGCTTCGCGTTCAGCATGAACGCCATCAAAAGACAGGGAGCTTTACGGCAGCACAGTATCATTATCAATTTGGTCTCACTTTAGATCGGGAAAAGAAAATGAAGCCGAATAGCATTATTATGCATCCGGCACCAGTCAACCGTAATGTAGAAATCGCAGATGGACTTGTAGAATGTGAACGATCAAGAATTTTTAAGCAAATGGAAAATGGTGTATATGTTCGAATGGCTGTTTTAAAACGCGCACTTGAAAGTATAAAAGGAGGATATAATAATGAAAATTCTTATTCAAAACTCAAATTACAAAGCTTCTAATGGTGATATGAAACAGGCTGATATCTTAATTCAAGATGGAGTCATAACAAAAATTGATAGAAAAATAGAAGAAACTGCAGATAGAATTGTCGATGCCAATGGATTGTTAGTGGCTCCCGGGTTTATAGATTTACATATTCACCTGCGTGAACCCGGCGGCGAGAAGAAGGAAACAATTGAAACAGGTACATTAGCTGCTGCAAGAGGTGGTTTTACAACTGTTGCAGCAATGCCGAATACAAGACCAGTTCCAGACTCTAAGGAACAAATGGAGTGGCTGCAGAACCGGATTCAAGAAACGGCTAAAGTCAGAGTATTACCGTATGCATCCATTACAATCAGGCAGCTTGGTAAAGAATTAACTGACTTTAAAGAGTTAAAAACTGCGGGTGCCTTCGCTTTTACAGATGACGGTGTTGGGGTTCAGGAAGCAGGAATGATGCTGGCTGCAATGAGAAAAGCAAAAGAAGTCAATAAAGCGATCGTTGCTCATTGTGAAGATAACAGCTTAATTAATAAAGGCTCCGTTCATGAGGGTGCTTTTTCAGAGAAACATGGAATAAATGGGATTCCTTCTGTGTGTGAATCGGTCCAAATTGCACGAGATGTACTGTTAGCTGAAGCGGCTGGATGTCACTATCATGTATGTCATATTAGTACAAAAGAAAGCGTCCGTGTTGTAAGGGATGCTAAAAGGGCGGGAATAAAGGTAACGGCGGAAGTAACCCCGCATCACTTACTATTATCAGAGGATGATATTCCTGGTTTGGATGCGAATTATAAAATGAATCCGCCACTGCGCGCTGCAGCGGATCATCAAGCATTAATCGAAGGCTTGCTTGACGGAACGATTGATTTTATTGCTACCGACCATGCACCGCACACTTTAGAAGAGAAAAGTGAAGGTATGGCTCTTGCTCCTTTTGGGATTGTAGGATTGGAAACAGCTTTTCCACTTCTTTATACAAATTTAGTATTAAAGAACATTATTACATTAGATCAATTACTCGATTACCTAACAATTAAACCAGCAGAAACATTTGATTTACCATTCGGAAAAATTGAAGTTGGAGCACCAGCAGATATCGTACTTCTTAACCTGGAAGAGGAACACGAAATTAACCCAGAGGAGTTTCTATCTAAAGGAAAAAATACACCTTTTACTGGCTGGAAATGTAAAGGCTGGCCGGAATTAACGATCGCAGCAGGAAAAATCGCATGGGAAAAAGGAAGTGTAACATTATGAAAGCTCAACTAATTCTAGAAGATGGTACAATTTTTGTAGGAGATGGATTTGGCGGTCATAATGACACAATGGGTGAGGTTGTATTTAACACTGGAATGACAGGATACCAGGAAATTCTCTCAGACCCATCCTACTGTGATCAGATTGTTATGCTTACGTATCCATTGATTGGTAATTACGGTATCAACCGTGATGATTTTGAATCCATTAATCCAGCTGTTAAAGGATTCATTGTAAAAGAAGTTAGTGATTTCCCTTCCAACTGGAGAAGTGAATTTACACTTGATGAATATTTTAAGATGAAAAAAATCCCTGGGATTAGCGGTATTGATACACGTAAACTTACAAGAATTATCCGTCAATATGGTACATTAAAAGGAGCGATTTGCAGCATTGAAAGTGATCCTGCTGTAGTGTTAAGCAAATTAAAGCAGACACGCTTTCCAATCGATCAGGTTAGGAGGGTTTCAACAAAAAATGCTTATCCAAGCCCAGGACGGGGCAAGCGGATTGTCGTTTTAGATTTCGGCATGAAGCACGGTATTTTAAGGGAATTAAATAAACGCGGCTGTGATGTTGTCGTCGTTCCATATCATACAACGGCAGATGAGATTCTTCAGTTGAAGCCGGATGGAGTAATGCTTACAAACGGACCTGGGGATCCAAAAGATGTCCCGGAAGGCATCCATACAATCAAACAGCTGATTGGTCGAGTACCGATTTTTGGAATTTGCCTTGGACATCAATTATTTGCCCTTGCGTGTGGTGCAGATACTGTTAAAATGAAGTTCGGACATAGAGGTTCTAATCACCCTGTCAAAGACTTAGCAACAGGAAAAGTGGCGATTACTTCACAAAACCATGGCTATACAGTAGATATAAAATCAATTGAAAACACAAGACTGGCTGTTACTCATATTGCTTTAAATGATGGAACGGTTGAAGGGCTAAAGCATTTGGATTACCCGGCATTTACGGTTCAATATCATCCTGAAGCATCGCCGGGGCCTGAAGATGCAAACAACTTATTTGACCAGTTTCTTAAAATGATTGAATTAGAAAAGCAGGAGGGTTCATCATGCCTAAACGTACAGATATAAACTCCATTCTAGTTATCGGCTCAGGACCAATTGTCATTGGTCAGGCTGCGGAATTTGATTATGCCGGCACTCAGGCTTGTATAGCCTTAAAGGAAGAAGGATATCGGGTAATTCTTGTAAACTCAAATCCAGCAACGATTATGACTGACACAGAAGTAGCAGATGCGGTTTATATCGAGCCATTAACTTTAGACTTTGTGTCAAGAATCATCCGTAAAGAACGTCCTGATGCCCTAGTGCCGACACTAGGCGGACAAACGGGATTAAATCTTGCGGTCCAATTAGCCGAATCCGGTGTGCTTGAAGAGTGCGACGTTGAAATCTTGGGTACAAAGCTTTCGGCCATCAAAAAAGCAGAAGACCGTGATTTATTTAGAACGTTAATGAATGAATTATGCGAACCTGTTCCTGACAGTGAAATTATCCACCAATTAGAAGAAGCAGAACGATTTGTAGAAAGTGTCGGTTACCCTGTAATTGTCCGCCCAGCCTATACGCTTGGCGGAACTGGCGGCGGGATTTGTCATAATCACGAGGAACTAATGGAAATCGTGACAAGCGGACTTAAGCATAGCCCTGTTACTCAGTGTTTATTAGAAAAGAGTATTGCCGGATATAAAGAGATTGAATACGAAGTAATGCGTGATGCCAATGATAATGCAATTGTGGTTTGTAATATGGAAAACATTGATCCGGTAGGCGTTCACACAGGTGATTCAATTGTTGTGGCTCCGAGCCAGACATTAAGTGACCGAGAGTACCAGCTTCTAAGAAATGTGTCATTGAAAATTATCCGTGCTTTAGGGATTGAAGGCGGCTGTAATGTCCAGCTCGCTCTAGATCCGGACAGCTTCCAATACTATATTATTGAAGTAAATCCGCGGGTCAGCCGCTCATCAGCACTTGCTTCCAAGGCAACAGGCTACCCGATAGCTAAACTTGCAGCGAAAATTGCAGTAGGATTAACACTTGATGAAATGATGAATCCTGTTACGGGCAGAACGTACGCAAGCTTTGAACCAGCCCTTGATTATATCGTTTCAAAAATCCCACGCTGGCCGTTTGATAAATTTGAGTCCGGAAATCGTTCTCTTGGGACACAAATGAAAGCGACGGGTGAAGTAATGGCGATTGGACGTACGTTTGAAGAGTCATTACTAAAAGCAATCCGCTCTCTTGAGGCGAATGTTCACCATTTTGAATTAAATGATGCAGAAGAAATTGATAATGAACTGTTAGAAAAGCGTATCCGTAAAGCGGGAGATGAGCGCCTCTTCTACATCGCTGAAGGCTTAAAGCGAGGCATTACCATCGATACCATCCATGCTTGGAGTAAAATTGATTTATTCTTCCTTAAAAAGATGGAAGGAATCATTGAACTGGAAAGAAAGCTGGCAAACAGCCCGTTAGATCCTGTTATTCTTAAAGAGGCAAAACAAAAAGGCTTTACAGATAAAAAAGTGGCCGAACTATGGAACATGACTGAAAGTGAATTATATCAATACCGTAAACAAAATCAGATCATCCCTGTTTATAAAATGGTTGATACCTGTGCAGCCGAATTTGAATCGGAAACACCATATTTCTATGGCACGTACGAGGAAGAAAATGAGTCTGCCGTAACAAACAAAGAAAGTGTCATTGTTCTAGGCTCGGGCCCAATAAGGATCGGCCAGGGAATTGAATTTGACTATGCAACTGTTCATTCCGTAAAAGCCATTAAAGAAGCAGGCTATGAAGCCATCATCATCAACAGTAATCCTGAGACAGTTTCTACTGATTTCAGTATCTCTGATAAGCTTTATTTTGAACCGTTAACGATAGAAGATGTGATGCACATCATCGATTTAGAAAAGCCATTAGGTGTTGTGGTTCAGTTTGGCGGACAAACAGCGATTAATCTTGCTGCAAAGCTGGAGGCAAATGGAGTAAAGATTCTTGGAACGAGCTTGGAGGATCTTGACCGTGCTGAAGACCGAGACAAATTTGAAATGACATTAAAACAATTAAATATTCCGATGCCGCTTGGTAAAACAGCATTATCGGTTGAAGAAGCGGTTCAAATTGCCACTGAAATCGGCTATCCAGTACTTATTCGCCCTTCTTATGTATTAGGCGGACGGGCAATGGAAATTGTACATCAGGAAGATGACTTGCTTCGATACATGGAAAATGCTGTTCGTGTGAATCCTGAGCACCCTGTCCTCATTGACCGTTATTTAACAGGGAAAGAAATTGAAGTAGACGCGATATCCGATGGAGTAAATGTGTTAATTCCAGGAATTATGGAGCATATCGAACGTGCAGGAGTGCACTCTGGCGATTCCATTGCGGTATACCCGCCGCAGACTTTATCAGATGAAATTAAACATAAACTAGTAGAGTATACAAAAGAGCTTGCACTTGGACTGAAAATTGTCGGATTATTAAATATCCAATATGTTATCTCAGATAATCAAGTATATGTGCTGGAGGTAAATCCGCGTTCAAGCAGAACAGTACCATTCTTAAGTAAAATTACAAATGTTCCGATGGCAAAAATTGCAACCAAGGCGATTTTAGGTGTTTCGATTCCTGACCAAGGCTTTGAAGCAGGACTTGTTCCGGAAAAAGAAGGTGTATTTGTTAAAGTACCGGTCTTCTCGTTTGCCAAGCTACGAAGTGTTGATATTACGCTTGGACCTGAAATGAAATCTACTGGAGAGGTCATGGGTAAAGATACAACATTAGAGAAAGCTTTATATAAAGGTTTAATTGCATCAGGAATGAATATCCAGCCATATGGTACCGTCTTATTCACAGTAGCTGATAAGGACAAGGAAGAGGCATTAAAGCTTGCGAAACGTTTTGCTGCTATCGGATACCGCTTGATGGCAACAAGTGGAACAGCTGCGATGATTGAAGCCGCAGGTCTGCCAGTAAATGTTGTTGGCAAAATTGGTTCGGAAGGAACAACATTACTTGATGTGATTCATCGCGGTGAAGCACAGTTCATTGTCAATACATTGACAAAAGGCAAACAGATTGAGAGCGATGGATTTAAAATCCGCCGCGAAGCAGTGGAGAACGGTGTTCCATGTTTAACATCATTAGATACTGCAGATGCTATCCTGAAGGTAATTGAATCGATGAATTTTTCAACTGATGCGTTAGTACCAGATACAAAGGAGCCAGTGTTTGCATGATTAAAAAAGAAATATGTAAAATTACCAGCCAAAGAGAAATAGCTGATAATATTTTCGAGCTATCCGTGAAAGCGGATTTCGTCGAGGAAATAAAACAGCCAGGACAATTTGTACACATTCGGGTCTCAAATCAATGGGACCCGGTTTTACGAAGACCAATCAGTATTTCTTCGTATGATAAAGAGAACCTTGAATTTACCATGATTTACCGCAGAGATGGCAAGGGTACTTCAATGCTCGCTGAAAAAACAGCTTTGATGGAGATTGATATTCTTGGCCCGCTTGGCAATGGGTTTCCTGTTGAAGAAGCAAGTGCTGGAGAAACAGCCTTGCTTGTTGGCGGGGGGATCGGTGTTCCGCCATTATATGAACTATCTAAGCAGTTGAAAGCAAAAGGTGTAAAGGTGATTCATGTTCTTGGCTTTCAAACAGCTTCAGCTGTATTTTATGAAGGGGAATTTTCAGAACTCGGTGAAACCTATATTACCACCGTTGATGGTACGCACGGAGAAAAGGGTTTTGTAACAGATGTGATGAAACACTTGTCATTTGATATGATTTTTTCTTGTGGTCCTACTCCTATGTTAAGAGCAATTGAAGCAGGTTACCCAAATCACAAAGTATTTTTGTCATTGGAAGAACGAATGGGCTGTGGAGTCGGAGCTTGTTTTGCTTGCGTTTGTAAGCGTAAAGACGACCCTGAAGGAACTTCCTATAAAAAAGTTTGTACGGACGGTCCTGTATTCAGGGCAGGGGAGGTTTTTATATGAACCGGCTAAATATTGAAATTCCAGGATTAAACTTGAAAAATCCAATTATGCCAGCTTCCGGGTGCTTCGGTTTTGGTAAAGAATACAGTCAGTTTTATGATTTAAGTCTTCTTGGCGCAATTATGATAAAAGCAACCACTGTTGAGCCAAGATTCGGTAATCCGACACCACGGGTAGCTGAAACTTCCTCTGGCATGTTAAATGCCATTGGTTTGCAAAACCCGGGTCTTGAGAAGGTAGTTAGTGAAGAGCTGCCGTGGCTTGCTCAACACGATGTTCCCATTATTGCGAATGTGGCTGGTTCGATGGAAGAGGATTATGTCGCGGTTGCAAAAGAGATTTCAAAGCAGCCCAATGTACATGCATTGGAATTAAATATCTCCTGCCCTAATGTTAAAACGGGAGGTATTGCCTTTGGTACGATTCCAGAGGTGGCAAAAAGTCTGACGCGTAAGGTAAAGGAAGCATCAGAGGTGCCGGTTTATGTAAAACTCTCTCCAAATGTGACGAACATTGTGGAGATGGCTAAGGCAGTGGAAGCAGGCGGGGCTGACGGCCTGACCATGATTAACACACTTGTTGGAATGAGACTTGACCTTAGAACAGGTAGACCAATTATTGCCAATGGAACGGGCGGCTTATCAGGTCCCGCAGTGAAGCCGGTTGCGATACGAATGATTCATGAGGTAAGCCAAAATGTAAACATTCCGATTATCGGAATGGGAGGAATTCAATCTGCAGAAGATGTCATTGAATTCTTTTACGCCGGTGCAAGTGCAGTGGCAGTGGGTACGGCAAATTTTGTCGATCCGTTTATTTGTCCTAGCATAATCGATGAATTACCAGGATTGCTGGATCAATTAGGTTACGACCATATTAGTGAATGTACTGGAAGGAGCTGGAAGAAGAATGAAAAATTCGCTCATCATCGCGCTTGATTTTGCCGACGGTAACGAAGTAGAGAAGTTTCTAGTTCCGTTTGAAGGACGAAAGTTGTTTGTAAAGGTTGGCATGGAGCTTTTTTATCAGGAAGGTCCATCCATCACGACAAAATTAAAGGATGCAGGTCATCAAATTTTCTTAGATTTAAAGCTTCATGATATTCCAAATACGGTGAAAAGTGCAATGACCAGGCTGGCCGGGCTTCAATGCGATCTAGTAAATGTCCATGCAGCCGGGGGGAAAGAAATGATGATGGCTGCCCTTGAAGGTTTAGATAAGGGTACTGCTGCCGGACAAAGACGTCCAAGCTGTATCGCTGTAACACAATTAACAAGTACATCGGAAGAACAGATGCAAAAAGAACAGTTGATCCAAGTATCGCTGACAGATTCAGTATTACATTATGCAGGACTTGCTAATGAAGCTGGTTTGGATGGTGTTGTTTGTTCCGCTTGGGAGGCCGCAGCGATACGGGATCTTGCAGGAGGCTCGTTTTTAACTGTAACTCCTGGAATTCGAATGGAAAGTGACGCAGTCGGTGACCAAAAACGAGTGGCCACACCGCAATTTGCTCACAATGCAGGAGTCAGCGCAATTGTTGTCGGACGTTCCATTACGAGATCGGCAGACCCGGTGAAAAGTTATGAAAAATGGTTAGGAGCATGGAAGGGAGCAAGACAATGAAACATTCAATTGCAGAAAGACTATTAGACATCAATGCAGTAGCGTTAAAACCGAACGATCCATTTACTTGGACATCAGGACTTCGTTCTCCGATTTATTGTGATAATCGGTTAACCTTATCTTATCCTGCTGTTAGAAGAGAGATTGCAGCAGGGCTGCAAAAGTTGATTCTTGAAAACTATCCAAATGCAGAAGTAATCGCAGGGACGGCAACAGCAGGCATTCCGCACGCGGCATGGGTCAGCGAACTAATGGACTTGCCAATGTGTTATGTCCGTTCAAAAGCAAAAGGTCATGGCAAAGGGAATCAGATAGAAGGTAAAGTAGAAAAGGGACAAAAGGTTGTTGTCGTTGAGGATTTAATTTCTACTGGCGGCAGTGTGATAACAGCCGTTCAAGCATTAAGAGAAGCTGGCTGTGAAGTGCTTGGTGTAGTGTCAATTTTTACATATGGGCTTGATAAAGGAAAGGAAGCATTCTCCCAAGAAGATATTATAAGCGAATCACTGACCGATTTTGCTAATCTTGTTGAGGTAGCGATTGAGAAAGGCTACATAAGCAAAGATGATCAAGAGAGTTTACTTTCTTGGAGTAAAGCCCCTTCAGAATGGAGCAAAAGATTCGAATAATGGAAAAAGCCCCGGAAATCCGGGACTTTTTTATTTTTTCTTAAGTTTAAGAACGAGCTCCTCTTGTGGTGTTACATACACTGTCTGTTGATTATCATAGATAACAAAACCGGGCTTTGCACCGCTAGGTTTTTTAACATGCCGCACTTTTGTGAAATCAACGGGTACAGAGCTTGAGTTTCGAGCTTTACTATAATATGCAGCTAAGTTCGCGGCTTCATGGATAGTTTCTTCAGATGGTTCTTTGCTGCGAATGACAACATGTGATCCAGGAATGTCCTTTGTATGTAGCCAAATTTCATCTCTTGCCGCAAGTTTATTGGTTAAATAATCATTCTGCTTATTGTTTTTACCTACAATCAACTCGGTACCATCAGAAGAAAGATAATAGTCAAGAACAGGCTTGGCATTGTTAACCTTCTTCGCATTTCGTTTTTGACGGTCGCGAATATATCCCCCTTCTACAAGTTCTTCGCGAATTTCCTGAATGTCCTTAGGGGATGCAGACTGCACCTGTTGAAGTAGATTTTCAAAATAAAGGACTTCCTCACGTGCTTTTTCAATTTGTTCGATAACAATAGAAACAGAGTTTTTCGCCTTCTGGTATTTAGAAAAATACTTTTGCGCATTTTCTGATGGCGTTTTCCGTGGATCCAAGGGTATGACAATTGTGCCGCCCATTTCATCGTAATAATCAATGACTTCGATATCTTTCATCCCTTTTTTTACAGAATAGAGATTTGCCGTTAACAATTCCCCAAAACGTTGAAGCTGATCTGCTTTTTCAGCCTCTCTTAAGGTGCTCTCTAACTTTTCAATTTTTTTCTCATTCTTTTCTTTTTCATTGATGATTAACCGCTCAATATCATTTCCTTGCTGCTTAACCCTGTCACGTTCAGCTTTTCCAAAATAAAAGCGGTCAAGCATTTCACTTAAGGTAGAAAAGCTCTTTACTTCCCCGTTGATATGTTCAAGAGGAAAGAGGTAGAACACTTCCTTATTACCTGTTGACATGATAGAAGGAACAAGCTCACCACTCTTGATTCTTTGTATCAATTGAAGGAACGCAGTCGGTACGGTTGCTCGGTTAGCAATACCGCTTTGGAAAATTACTTCTTTCGCGAATAGTGGGGAGGTTCCAGCAAAATGCTCAACAATCTGCTTATCAAGTTTACCGCTATTAAAGTCAATCTTTCTCAAGACATCATCAGCACCAGCCAAAAAAGGGTTTTGTTTGTTTTGTTCTGGCGGGTAAATATATGTCTGCCCTGGCAATATCGCTCTGTGACTGTTTACCGCAAACGACACGTGCTTAACGCTATCGAGAATGATATTCCTAGTTTTATCAACCATTACAATGTTACTGTGTCTTCCCATGATTTCGATGATTAACTGTTTGTAGCTGACATCACCAATTTCATTCCTGCCTTTGATTTCAAAAATAATCATCCGATCATTTTCTACCTGGTACACATCCTCTAATATATAGCCCTCAATATGCTTTCTTAGCAGCATACAGAACATTGGCGGTTCGCTGGGATTTTCGTATGCTTCATTCGTGAGCTGTACACGCGCATAGCTGGGGTGTGCTGAAAATAATAACTTTTGGTTCACCCCATTTGCACGGATTGTTAGAATTACTTCATTTTTATATGGCTGATGTACTTTGTTAATTCTTCCGCCCTTTAGGGTGCGCGAGAGTTCATCAACCATTGCTTTTGTAAATAAACCATCAAATGACATGGAAAACATCCTTTACTTCAAACATATTTATTTCTTAAGTATAACTTACAAGGTTATTGTATGTCTCATTTTATCTTGTTCATGCGGATGAGATAACTCTTCTAAATTATCATAGCATTTTTTGGGACGAGGCTGAATAAGCTTTCTTTAGAGCATGTCTCATATAATTAATGGGGGAAGTGAGATGGTCGGATGAAATTCCATGAGATGGAGATTAATCAAGTAGAAAAGGTCTTAGATACCGACTTTTCTTCTGGGTTATCACCAGAAGCAGTAAAGAAACGAATAGCGGAGCATGGGCTTAATGAATTGCAGGAAGGGGAAAAGCAATCTGCTTTGCTCCTATTTTTTAGTCAGTTTAAAGATTTTATGGTCTTAGTGCTGCTCGCTGCCACGCTTTTATCAGGTTTACTCGGTGAATATATTGACGCTATTGCGATTATTGCGATTGTGATAATTAATGGTTTTCTTGGATTTTTTCAAGAAAGACGTGCTGAGAGATCTTTGCAGGCGCTAAAGGAATTATCCGCTCCACAGGTTTCCGTGTTACGGGATGGACAGTGGATAAAAATACCTTCTAAAGAAATCGTTGTTGGGGACGTTGTTAAATTTTCAAGTGGAGACAGAATTGGCGCGGATGTAAGGATTATTGAATCTAAAAGTTTAGAAATCGAAGAGTCCGCACTTACTGGAGAGTCAGTGCCGGTATCAAAACATATAGATGGTTTAAAAACAATCAACCCCGGGATTGGTGATATGGAAAACATCGCCTTCATGGGCACGATGATCACTAGGGGAAGTGGTGTAGGAGTCGTTATCGCGACAGGGATGAAAACAGCGATGGGGCAAATTGCCGATTTACTTCAAAATGCAGAATCACAAGAAACTCCCCTTCAGCGCCGCTTAGAGCAGCTGGGTAAAATTTTGATAACAGTAGCACTATTTTTAACGGTTCTAGTGGTTGGAATTGGAGTGTTACAGGGACATGAGCTTTATACGATGTTCTTAGCGGGTGTATCCCTTGCGGTTGCGGCAATTCCTGAGGGTTTACCGGCAATTGTAACAGTTGCATTATCACTTGGAGTTCAAAAAATGATTAAGAAAAATGCGATAGTCAGAAAGCTGCCTGCAGTGGAAACACTTGGCTGTGCGTCGGTTATTTGTTCTGATAAAACGGGAACAATGACGCAAAACAAAATGACCGTTACCCATTTATGGAGCGGTGGAAACACTTGGACAGTCGACGGTGTGGGCTATCAGCCTCGTGGTGATTTTTACCGTGATAATACTCGTGTACATCCAAAAGATGAAAAAGCCTTGCAGCAAATGCTTATCTTTGGGATGATCTGCAATCATTCAGAATTAGTGATTAAAGATGAAGATTACATTCTTGACGGAGATCCGACAGAGGGTGCGTTGCTTGTTAGTGCTATGAAAGCGGGGTTGGATCGTATAAATTTACTGGATGAATTTACCATCGTAAGAGAATTCCCGTTTGACTCTGCGAGAAAAATGATGAGTATGCATGTGAAAGACAAGCAAGGCAGGAATTTTATTGTAACAAAAGGGGCTCCGGATGTAATTATTGGTAAGAGTGAATCCATCCTTTGGGATGGTAAGACACAATATCTTGGACAGAGTGTTCAGAACCAAGTCCAAGAAGCTATCAATCACCTTGCTTCCCAAGCTCTTAGGACGATTGCCATTGCCTTTAAACCGATTCCAGCGAATACAATTATCCTTAGCGAACAGGAAGCAGAAAATAAATTAACCTTTATTGGTGTTCAAGGAATGATTGACCCTCCTAGACCAGAGGTTAAAGACGCGGTGAAAGAATGTAAAGAAGCAGGAATAAAAACAGTAATGATTACCGGTGATCATGTGATAACCGCTAAAGCGATTGCCGCACAGCTCGGTATTTTAACGAAAAAGAGTATGGTTCTTGATGGGAATGCTTTGTCTAACATGTCCGTTCCCGAGCTTGAGGAAGTAGTAGATGATGTTTCTGTATTTGCCCGCGTTTCACCAGAGCATAAATTAAAAATTGTTAAGGCTTTACAAAATAGAGGTCATATAGTTGCAATGACGGGTGATGGTGTAAATGACGCACCAGCCATTAAAGCTGCGGATATCGGTGTGGCCATGGGAATTACGGGAACAGACGTGGCGAAAGAAGCCTCTTCACTTGTACTATTGGATGATAATTTTGCAACAATAAAATCAGCAATAGAAGAAGGCAGAAATATCTATGAAAATATAAGGAAATTTGTTCGATACTTACTGGCTTCAAATGTAGGTGAAATTTTGGTAATGTTGT
Organism: Bacillus sp. (in: firmicutes); assembly: GCA_031177865.1. Taxonomy (GTDB): domain Bacteria; phylum Bacillota; class Bacilli; order Bacillales; family Cytobacillaceae; genus Neobacillus. The sequence continues at coordinate 13,785 of JAPSKD010000063.1, forward strand.
TTGCAATGATCTTAGCCCTTCCACTTCCACTAGTTCCGATTCAAATCCTTTGGGTTAATTTGGTAACTGATGGACTGCCAGCAATGGCATTAGGATTGGACCGTCCTGAAGAGGATGTAATGAAGCGTAAACCGCGTAGTCCAAATGAAGGTGTATTTTCTCGAGGATTAGGCTGGAAAGTGGTCTCAAGGGGGTTTCTCATTGGAATCGTCACCCTATTAGCCTTTATGATTGTCTATAAACAGAATCCTGAAAATCTACAATATGCACAAACGATTGCATTTGCAACCCTCGTTTTGGCGCAGCTCATACATGTTTTTGATTGTAGAAGTGAAAAGTCCGTTTTATCTAGAAATCCATTTGGGAACCAATACCTTGTTTGGGCGGTTGTGTCATCCCTCGCATTAATGATTGCAGTCATTTACTACCCCCCATTCCAGCCGGTTTTTCACACCTTACCCATCTTAGCAAAAGACTGGCTTTTGATTGTCGGTCTATCTTCGATACCAACATTTTTACTAGCAGGATCATTTTTGTTAAGAAAAACAAAATAAAGTGTGTTATAATCCAAAAGGTAGTGGAGATGACTCTATTACCTTTTGTTAGTTTCTGTCAAAAAAACAATATACTTTACATAGTAGGTTAACCGCTCATCTTCAGAAGATTGGAGTGTCCTTAATGGTTATAAGTATGACGGGCTTTGGGAGGAGCAAAATTTCCTCTGCCTCTTTTTCTGTAAATGTAGAAGTAAAAACAGTCAACCATCGTTTTAGTGAAATAAATGTTCGGATGCCAAGGCAGCTACTAAAGGTAGAAGATAAGATTAAGAAAAAATTGAATCAGCACCTCCGACGCGGCAGAGCTGAAGTTTATATAATGATAGAAGGGGAAGGTGCAGTTACTAGGAAAATTCAGGTTGATTGGAAGCTCCTCGAAGAGTACTACGTGTTTATAAAAGAAGCACGTGATAAATTCAATATTGAAGGAAAAGTACTACTTCAGGATTTATTGACACGTAACGAATTTTTACATATCGAAGAAAATGATGCTGGCAACGAAGAATTGGAAAGTTTAGTACTAAGAGCAACAGAAGAAGCAGTTTTACTATGTAAGCAAATGCGAGTAACTGAAGGAGAAGAGCTTAAAAAGGATCTGCTCACTTCTTTATTACATTTAGATACAAATTTAGATGAATTAAGGGAATACGCCCCTCTAGTTGTCTCCGCCTATAATGAACGTTTAATGAAAAGAATTGAGGAATTAGTACAAGGACAAATTGATGAAAGTCGTGTACTAACCGAAGTGGCGATCTTTGCTGATAAAATTGATATTAACGAGGAATTAACAAGGTTAAATAGTCACGTCCAGCAATTTAAGCAAACATTAAGCGAGATTGAGCCAATTGGAAGAAAACTTGATTTTCTTGTGCAGGAGATGAATAGGGAAGCAAATACAATTGGATCAAAAGCAAATGATTCGAATATTACTAAAAAAGTAGTTGAAATAAAAAGTTTGCTTGAGAAACTAAAGGAACAAGTTCAAAATATTGAATAAAAGTGTTTAGAAAATGGTTGACTCGACCAAAATATATTATTGATGATTGGATGATAAATCATGTCGATTAAATTGATTAATATTGGATTTGGAAATATCGTATCTGCCAATCGGATAATTTCAATTGTAAGCCCTGAATCTGCTCCGATAAAAAGGATTATCCAAGATGCCCGCGATCGGGGTTCTTTGATTGACGCTACATATGGAAGACGTACACGTGCGGTAATTGTCATGGATAGTGACCATGTTATTTTATCAGCGGTACAGCCTGAAACGGTTGCCCATCGACTGGCAGACCGTGATGAAATTATAGATGAAGGGTAGGATTATAGAAAATGCAGGAAAAAGGATTACTTATCGTATTTTCTGGTCCATCTGGTGTCGGAAAAGGAACGGTTAGAAAAGAAATATTTTCTCATCCGGACACGGCTTTTGAATACTCAATATCCGCAACAACCCGTGCACCTCGCCCTGGGGAAGTAAATGGGGTTGATTATTTTTTTAAGTCACGTCAAGAATTCGAAGAATTAATTCAGCAAGGTAAACTTTTAGAGTATGCAGAATTCGTTGGCAATTACTATGGCACACCTGTAGATTATGTGCGCGAAACCTTAGATGCCGGGAAAGATGTTTTCTTAGAAATCGAGGTAAAGGGAGCACGACAGGTTAGAGAAAAATTTCCAGAAGGTTTATTTATTTTCTTAATGCCTCCAAGTCTATCCGAATTAAAGAATCGAATTGTTACCAGAGGTACCGAAACAGAAGAGTTGATTAACAATCGGATGTTATCAGCACGTGAAGAAATTGAAATGATGGAATTATACGATTATGTTGTAGAAAATGATCAGGTGGAATTGGCATGTGAACGTGTAAAAGCAATTGTTGTTGCGGAACATTGCCGCCGAGAACGCGTAGAACACCGATATAAAAAATTACTGGAGGTTGAATAAATGTTATATCCTTCGATTGATTCATTACTTAATAAAATTGATTCAAAATACTCATTAGTTTCTGTTGCGGCAAAACGTGCTCGTTCCATGCAGCAAACACGTGATGAAAGATTACCTAAATATGTTTCTTATAAACATGTAGGAAAAGCATTAGAGGAAATCTATAGCGGTGAGCTGACATATCGAATTCCAAAAAAATCAGAAACTGGTGCTATTTACGGTAAAGATAGTAATATAGGCAAGTAATAAACGAGAAGGTCTGACACAGAACAATGTCAGCCTTTTTATTTTTTAGCGCAATTATATATTAAAGCTCCTTATTGATTATTGCACGCTGTTGATTGGAGCGGAAGGCACGAAGACTCCTCGAAAATGCTATCGCATTTTCTTCGTGCGTGGGCGGATTCAAGGAAGTAAATCAATGTCCTGTGGGATGAAAAGGTCTTCGGGAGACCCCACAGGCGCGCAAGCGCCGAGGAGGCTCCCGGACCTCCCGCGGAAAGCGAAGTGCCTCGTGACAGGCAAAGACCACCTGTCCCTGCGGTGATTATTCAAAGAAGCTTACCTTAGTGGAGTGGAAATCAACAGACCAGATTACATCGCAAATTGAAAAAAATGGCGATTTTTGTAGAAATACAGTTGAAAAAGATGAAAAAATAAGGTGTTTCTAGCATAATAAAGAATAGATACTTGTGGAATAGAAGTGGGGGATACGTTGATGTTGGATAAAAAGATTTTATTATGTGTGTCAGGTGGAATTGCGGTATATAAAGCAGCGGCTTTAACAAGCAAACTTGTACAAGCTGGCGCTAAGGTAAAAGTAATACTAAGTGACTCTGCTGTAAAATTTGTTTCCCCTTTAACATTTCAGGCGTTATCCCGAAATGATGTGTACACTGATACATTTGAAGAAAAAAACCCCAGTGTGATCGCACACATTGATTTAGCTGATTGGGCAGATTTAATACTTGTGGCGCCTGCGACAGCCAATACGATAGGTAAGCTGGCAAATGGCATTGCTGATAATATGATTACCACCACCTTACTTGCCGCTACAGCTCAAGTATGGATTGCGCCGGCGATGAATGTACATATGTATGACCATCCAGCAGTGAAAAAGAACATATCTATATTGGCGTCTTACGGTTACAAATTTATCGAACCAAGTGAGGGCTATTTAGCTTGTGGCTATGTAGGCAAGGGACGTTTAGAGGAACCTGAGAAAATTGTTGAATTAATCAAACAGCATTTTTTAAAGAAAAGCTCTTTGAAGTTAAAAGGGAAAACTGTTTTAATTACTGCTGGTCCAACAAGAGAGAAGATTGACCCCGTCCGTTTTATTACGAACCATTCTACAGGAAAAATGGGATACGCTCTTGCTGAAGCAGCCAAGGAAGAGGGCGCAAAGGTAATATTAATTTCTGGACCGGTCCAATTATCTCCTCCTTCTTGTGTGGATATAGTTAAGGTTGAGAGTGCAGATGAGATGTATCATGCTGTCATGAACAACTTTGATCATGCTGATATTATTATAAAAACAGCAGCGGTAGCTGATTATACTCCAAAAGTTTCTTATGAACATAAAATGAAAAAGCAGCCCGGAGACAAAGTGATTGAACTTGAAAGAACCAAAGATATTTTATTTGAGCTTGGGACCAAGAAAAGAAACCAGATCCTAATTGGATTTGCAGCGGAGACTGAGAATGTCGAAGAATACGCAGTAAAAAAATTAAAGGCCAAAAATGCAGATATGATTGTAGCTAATAATGTTAAGTCAGAAGGCGCAGGATTTGGCAGGGATACAAACATAGTGACACTTTTTAAGCGTGACGGAACAAAATTAGAGTTACCTTTAATGTCAAAGCTTGAGGTTGCACACAAAATTATTGAAGAAATAGTTGTATTACCAAAGGATTTGGAACCAAATGAAAGTTGCTAGTGTTATTGTTGATGTGCCCGCAAAACAAACCGATAGAGCGTTTGATTATTTAATACCAGCTCAATGGCATGAGACGATTCAGCCCGGAATGAGGGTAATTGTCCCCTTCGGTCCAAGGAAAATTCAAGGTTTTGTGACCGAAATAAAAGCAGAATCAGAATTTAAGAAACTCCGTGAAATTATCGAACCGATGGATTTAGAACCAGTTCTAAATCAGGAATTACTTGATCTTGGTAATTGGCTGACTGAAAATACGTTGTGTTTTAAGATATATGCCTTCCAAGCAATGCTCCCAGCTGCACTAAAAGCGAAATACGAAAAGAAAGTAAAGCTTTCTACAGGAGTAAAATTAAATCAATTGCCTGCTGAGCTTCAAGAAGCATTTAAAAATGAAGAAGCAATTAATTGGGATGATGCCTTAAAGCATGGTCTTGTTCCCATGCTCCAAAGTGAAGCTGCTAAGGGTTTGTTAGAAGTTATTTATGTAGTGAAAGAAAGACTGAAGAAAAAGAAGTTAAAGTATGTTAACCCGCTGCTTTCCTCTGGAGATTTGGAAGCAGCGCATAATAGCCTACCTCAGAAAGCGGACAAACAAAAAGAAGTATTAAAGTATTTTGTTGAGCACAGGGATCCGGTGGAATTGCGGCAATTATTATCACTATTAAATATTTCTGCGTCAACAGTAAAAGCACTCGTTGAAAAGGGATTTCTTGCTGAACAAGACATGGAGGTTTATCGTGACCCTTATGGAAATCGGACTTTTTCACGTACCGAACCGCTGCCCTTAACAGAGGACCAGCAACGAGTAATTGTTCCAATTCTTAATACGCTTGAGAATAAACTCCATGAGGTTTTTTTGCTTTATGGGGTAACAGGCAGCGGGAAAACAGAAATTTATTTACAAACCATTCAGGATGTCATTGAAAAAGGCAGAGAGGCGATAGTACTCGTACCAGAAATTGCTTTAACTCCTCAAATGGTAAATCGCTTTAAGGGCCGTTTTGGAAACTTAGTAGCGGTACTGCACAGCGGGCTCTCTGCTGGTGAAAAATATGATGAATGGCGGAAGATTCAACGTAAAGAGGTTAAAGTGGTTGTCGGTGCAAGGTCAGCCATCTTTGCTCCTTTTGAGAACTTGGGAATCATCATTATTGATGAGGAACATGAAACAAGCTATAAGCAGGAAGAAATGCCACGCTATCATGCGCGGGATGTGGCCATTGAACGTGCCAAAAAAAATAATTGCCCAGTGGTGCTTGGAAGTGCAACACCAGCCCTCGAGTCATTTGCGAGAGCACAAAAAGGGGTTTACACACTATTATCTCTGCCAAACCGAATGAATAAGAGAGCATTGCCAGCTGTAGAAATTATCGATATGCGTGAAGAACTTAGAGCTGGCAATCGCTCAATGTTCTCGAGAAAATTGTTTGAATTGCTTAAAGAAAGAATCGAAAGAAAAGAGCAGTCCGTACTATTTCTAAATAAACGCGGTCACTCATCCTTTGTTATGTGCAGGGATTGCGGGTATGTGATGAATTGTCCTAATTGTGATATCTCCTTGACCTATCACAAGGTTAAGGAACAAATGAAATGCCATTATTGTGGTTTTGAAAGCTATGTACCCAGCCAGTGCCCTGAGTGTTCAAGTGATTACATTCGCTATTTTGGTACGGGAACACAAAAGGTTGAAGATGAACTAGTGAAAATTCTTCCTGAAGCAAAAGTAATTCGTATGGATGTGGATACAAC
>JAPSKD010000416.1 GCA_031177865.1 Bacillus sp. (in: firmicutes)
GCTTAACAATAAGACGCTGAGACTAGCTATTGAAGAGGGGAATGTGATTAAAGCAATCGAGGCAGATGGATCTTTCCACAAGGTTTTCTTAGATGTGGCTGAGAACCCTGAAATTGCATTGACATTAGAACGTATCCTGCCTAAAATTCAACGACTAGAAATCTCACAATTTATTTCAGTTAAAGGGTTAAAATCGGTGGAGCAGCACCAACAAATTATTTCAGCATGTAAAAATCACGAGCATGAAAGAGTAGTCCGTCTTGTGGAAGATAACTGGCTAAGTCTTGGCGAACTATTATCACAGCAAATGGGGCCGAGGTGAGTTCAGTGAAATCAATCGTAATAGGTATTTGTGCAGCCTTCTTTTTTGCTTTTACATTTGTTCTTAACGCTTCTATGGAGTTGTCTGGAGGCAGTTGGATTTGGAGTGCCTCGCTCCGGTACATCTTCATGGTCCCATTTCTATTGTGTATTGTCATCATGAGGAAAAATCTACGCCCACTATTAAAAGAAATGAGACAACAACCAGGAAAATGGCTACTATGGAGCTTTGTTGGCTTTGGGTTATTCTATGCTCCTTTGTGTTTTGCATCTGCATACTCACCAGGTTGGCTGATTGCGGGTACATGGCAAATAACGATAATTTCGGGCGCATTACTGGCACCGTTATTTTTTGAAACGATCCATACAAAGAACGGTCCATTACAGATAAGAGGGAAAATTCCCTTTAGAGGTCTAGTCATGTCAATAATCATTCTGTTGGGTATTGTTCTCATGCAAATGGAACACGCAAAGCAACTTTCTTTTGAGAATGTATTATTGGGAGTTGTTCCGATTCTAATCGCCTCATTTGCCTATCCGTTAGGAAATCGCAAAATGATGGATGTATGTGAAGGGCGTTTAGATGCTTATCAACGAGTGTTAGGAATGACATTAGCAAGTCTTCCATCCTGGCTTTTACTTTCCTTCTATGGGTTGTTTACCGTGGGATTACCTAGTGGAGGGCAAAGTCTTCAATCTTTATTGGTGGCACTTTCTTCAGGAGTCATTGCTACTGTCTTATTTTTCATGGCCACAGATATGGTAAGAGGAAATATGCAAAAGTTAGCTGCTGTTGAAGCGACGCAATCAATGGAAGTGGTTTTTGCATTGGTTGGGGAACTACTCTTTCTTTCCATACCTCTTCCTACCCCCTTATCATGGGTCGGTATTTTTATCGTGATCCTTGGAATGATTCTGCATAGCTATGTTTCAAATAAGCGAGTGGAAAGTTATTTAAAGCAGTCAATAAACTTAAACTAAATAAGTGGGCGATGCTGAAAAGAAGGCATCGCTTTTTTTGGCCAATCTAAGGGTAGTTGCCTGTAAGTTACAAAATAATGCCCAATTTATATGGGGGATTTTACAACTATATAATAAATATGGAAAAACAGAGCACGTTAAAAAGGTGATGGTGGTTTATTTAAGCCTCCTGAAAAAAATGAATGTTATCTATTGTTTTAACTGCAGTAAACCGATCGGAGGATTAAAGGATTGAATTCTACACAAAAGGTATTTCCTGAAGGGTTTTTATGGGGCGGTGCAACTGCTGCTAACCAAATAGAAGGTGGATTTAAAGATGGGAATAAGGGCTTAAATATTGCCGATGTTCTGCCGGGCGGAAAAGAGCGACTGAAAATTTTAATGTCTGCTGGCTTTAACTTTGAAATCAATCACGAGAAATACACGTATCCAAATCATGAAGCGATAGATTTTTATCATCGTTACAAGGAAGATATTGCGCTGTTTGCTGAACTGGGCTTTAAAGTGTTTCGGATGTCGGTAGCTTGGACAAGGATTTTTCCAAATGGTGATGAGTTGGAACCAAATGAAGAGGGTTTGGCTTTTTACGACCAGGTTTTCGATGAATTACTAAAGTATGGAATTGAACCTGTTGTGACGATTTCTCATTATGAAATGCCGCTGCACCTAGTGAAAGAATATGGTGGCTGGAGAAATCGCCAGGTTGTTACTTTCTTTGAAAGGTATGTCAATGTTATTCTTAAGCGTTATAAAGATAAAGTGAAATATTGGATGACCTTCAATGAAATTAACGGTGCCTTGAAGATGCCAATTATGAGCATGGGCTTTTCTCCTCAAAATGAAGAAAATCGTTACCAGGAGACTTTCCAGGCCTTTCATCACCAGTTTGTTGCTAGTGCGATAGCTGTGAAAGCCTGTAAGGAAATCATTCCTGGTGCAAAAATAGGCTGCATGATTCTATTTGCACCTGTTTATTCTTACGATTGCAATCCTGAAAACATTATGTATGCCTTAAAAGAAGAGGAATTGTTTAATTATTTCTGTGCGGATGTCCATGTGCGCGGAGAATATCCCGCCTTCATTAAGCGCTTCTTTAGAGAGAAAAATATTGAATTAGAGATTCATGATGGTGATTTGGACGTGATAAAAGAAGGTACAGTAGATTATATTGGGTTAAGTTATTACATGTCCCGTACAGATAAAAAAGAAAAGTCAGAAGAGGAAAAGGCACAAGGAAATATAGTTGGCGGCGTGAAAAACCCATTCCTTAATGCTAGTGATTGGGGCTGGGAGATCGATCCTGTTGGTTTGCGGATCAGCTTAAACAAGCTCTATGGAAGATATCAGGTCCCGCTATTTGTCGTTGAGAATGGCTTAGGGGCGTACGACCAAATGGAGGAAGACGGTTCCATCAATGATGACTACCGAATTGATTACCTCCGGGAACATGTGCGGGCAATGAGGGAGGCAATCGAAGATGGGGTGGAACTGATGGGTTATACTGCCTGGGGTTGTATAGACTTAGTCAGTATGTCTACCGGTGAAATGTCGAAGCGCTATGGATTCATCTACGTTGATAAGAACGATGACGGCAGTGGAACACTTGAACGAAGAAGGAAAGAATCATTCCATTGGTATAAAAAAGTAATTGAAAGTAATGGAGAGGTCCTATAAGAATCCAGAAGATGTTATAACAGGCAAAACCGTTTACTTAGAATGCGGCGGTTTTGCCTTTTTAAGATATAAAACAGCTATTCTAAAAGGTGTAATCCATGCTCTTGAATCTTATTTATAATTTTCTCCTGAGCAACCTGATTTTCATTGTAAGTAATTTTCACCTCACCATCCTCTGTATCAACCAGGGCTCTTTCGACTCCATCCATTTGCATAAGGACCGTTTCTAATGTTTGAATTGGTAGCATACTTGTTGCTTCTTTAATAAAAAGAGTCATATCTGCCACTTAATATCTTCCTTCCTGAATATGATTTTTCTTCAATGGTAGCTTTCGTATTTTTCCCTGTTTCTAGTCATTTAACATACGAGAGAGATTTATTTCACTACTTGTTAGGCTTTTTTTGATTTTAAAAAAAGACCTCACCATAAGGTCTAAGCATATGTACAACAGTGATTAATCATAGCTTAACAGTTTTGAGGCGCATTTCTTGCAGGTTACCTTGCCTATCTGTAACAAATTTAAATTGTTTTAATGTTTTCCTTTTAATAACCAAATCAGAATGATACTTTAAACCACACGCACAGGAATTTAAATCTTTTACAATATGAATCTTTTTTTCTGTTTGATTAGTGGATATAACATTTTTTTACCTTTATTTAGAAAAGATGTTCTTAATTAAGAACTACCATTGTTGTAATTGTAATTTAATTGCTAGATTTAGTAAACTCTTTTGAATAATAAATATTCTCTTCGATTCTACATCTCCCACCACAAAAAAGACTGACCCCAAAAGTAATATTTACTAAAACTTTTGGGTCAGCCTCAATGTATATTCTTCTTAAGGGAATCTATTAATTAATCCCTGGTGGTAGGATCTTCAATTCTGTTAGTTGATTCTGGAATGGCGTCATAAATCGCCGGATCCACATCATGAATCGATCCGTCTGCTAGCCCTTTAAATACCTCAAATAATGGT
>JAPSKD010000417.1 GCA_031177865.1 Bacillus sp. (in: firmicutes)
GGTTTAATTAAATAATCAAAAAGGAATTGAAAATGCTCAAAATATTTTTGATAATCCTCATTTTTATTATACTTTTTGCTTGGGAAATTCCACAATTAATTAGAAGAAAAGAAATGAAAGAATTAGTTGTTTTTTCTCTGCTCATGTTAATCGGAATAGCATTAAGTATACTCACAATCATTCGGTCATTTATTTAAATACAAAAAATATTGACACGAATAATATTATATGGTTTAAAATTATAATATAATAAATTAGCACTCAGATAGGTAGAGTGCTAATAAGTATGGAAAGGAGATCTTTTTATGGCAAAAAAACAGTTTAAAGCTGAATCTAAACGACTGCTAGAAATGATGATTAACTCTATTTATACACATCGTGAAGTATTTTTAAGAGAGTTAATTTCTAATGCTAGCGATGCGATTGATAAAATTTATTATAAGGCATTAACAGATGATGCTTTGAGCTTCGACAAGGACAGTTACTTTATTAAAGTAATCCCAGACAAGGAAAATAGAACCTTGAAAATCATTGATACTGGGATTGGTATGACGAAGGATGAGCTTGAGACGAATCTTGGTACCATTGCTAAAAGTGGATCTCTAGCGTTTAAAAAGGAAACCGAATTAAAAGATGGCTATGACATTATTGGTCAATTTGGTGTTGGCTTCTATGCTGCCTTTATGGTTGCAGACGTGGTAACGGTTATCAGTAAAGCGTTAGAAAGCGATGAAGCTTATAAGTGGGAATCGAATGGAGCCGAAGGTTATACAATTGAGACTGCTGAGAAAGATTCTATTGGTACAGAGATTATTCTTAAGATCAAAGAAAATACAGAAGATGAAAACTATGATGAGTTTTTAGAGGAGTACCGTCTAAAATCCATTATTAAAAAATACTCCGACTTTATCCGCTATCCAATCAAAATGGATGTTACAGGCAAAAGGCCAGTTGAGGGCAGTGATAATGAGTTTGAGGACTATGTAGAAGAACAGATTGTTAATAGCATGGTTCCTATTTGGAGAAAAAATAAAAGTGAACTAACGGACGAAGATTACGAGAATTTCTATGCGGAAAAAAGATACGGTTTTGATAAGCCGCTTAAACATATCCATATCAGTGTAGATGGGACAATCCGTTATAATGCGATTTTATATATCCCGGAAAAAATCCCATTTGACTTCTATTCAAAGGAATTTGAAAAAGGTTTAGAGCTTTATTCCAATGGTGTTTTAATTATGGACAAGTGTGCAGATCTGCTTCCTGACCATTTTAGCTTCGTCAAAGGGATGGTTGATTCAGAGGACCTATCTCTTAATATCTCAAGAGAGATGCTGCAGCATGATCGTCAACTGAAGCTTATTTCTAAAAACATTAACAAAAAAATTAAGAGTGAATTGCAAAGCTTGTTAAAAAATGAACGAGAAAAATATGAAGAGTTTTATAAGTCGTTTGGACGTCAGTTAAAATACGGCGTTTATAGTGAATTCGGCGCCAATAAAGAAGTATTGCAGGACCTCATCATGTTCTATTCTTCGAAAGAGAAGAAGCTTGTCACTTTAGATGAATATGTATCAAGAATGCCAGAAGATCAAAAATATATTTATTACGCTTCTGGTGATTCAATTGAAAGAATCGATAAACTGCCACAGGCAGAGTTTGTCTCTGAAAAAGGTTATGAGATTCTATATTTCACCGAGGATATTGATGAATTTGCAATCAAAATGTTAATGACTTACAAGGAGAAAGAATTTAAATCGATCTCCAGCGGTGACTTAGGAATTGAAGGAGAAGAAAACAAGAGTGATTCCGATTCAGAAGAGAAGGAATACAAAGAAATCTTTGACTATATGAAAAATATTTTAGAGGGTAAAGTCAAGGATGTCCGAGTTTCAAAACGCTTAAAGTCTCACCCTGTCTGCTTGGCAACCGAAGGAGACATCTCTATTGAAATGGAAAAAATCCTTGCCGCCATGCCTGATAATCAAAATATCAAAGCAGATAAGGTCTTAGAGATTAATAAAAATCATGAAGTTTTCCAATCATTAAAGGAAGCTTTTGAAAATGATAAAGAAAAGCTAAATCTATATACGAAGTTACTCTACAATCAAGCACTGCTTATTGAGGGATTACCGATCCAAGATCCAGTTGAATTTACGAATGACATCTGCAAGATAATGGTATAATGGTACTGGTTATATTTTCCTATATATAATAATTTGAATACCATAGAACATGTAAAGGCCGCTCTCACACTAAAGTGAGGCGGCTTTTACTATTATTGTAAACAAACGAAAAAGGTAAAAAAATCATTATAGGTAGTCGATATAGTTGTATAAAAATCAAAACAGATTATGAAATAATGAAAACGCTAACAACGTGTTATCAAAAAACTCAGATAGTTATTGGAGAGAAGGAGGATAGCTATTTAGCAGTACCTTTACTATTTGTCATATCACATCTCCTAAGAAAAACCTCAGAAATGCTATATCTACTAAGAAACTCCATCAGATTAACCAGTAAAAACTAGCGTTGCAGTAAAGAAATGAAGGGGAAGGGAATGAGAGTAAAATGGGAAGACAAAGAAAAAAGATTAAGAAAATGATTGGGAATTTATGTGTTGCTTCCATGGTGCTTGGGTCTTTTGGCTTAATCGGATCAAATGAAACGAAAGCCGAGGTTATCACAAAAACCATTACCATTGACGGAAATAATGTTGATCAATATAACCGATTTAAAGGGTTTGGAACGGTAACGGCTAATAATACATCTCGCTTGATGTTAGATTACAAAGAAGAGCACCCGGAAGAATATTGGGAAATTATGAACAAGCTGTTTAACAAGGATACAGGCGCGGGGCTAGCGCATGTCAAGATTGAATTAGGCGGGGATGTTAATTCTTCTTCAGGAACAGAACCTGCAACCATGCGTTATGCAGATGAAGCAGCAAACGTTCTGAGAGGTGCAGGATTCCAATTTGCAGCGGATGCTAAATCAATCAATCCAGATATCACTACTGAAATTTTGCGCTGGGGTGAACCTCGTTTTACATGGAATGGTGCTGCAAGCAATAATTATGAAGACCGATATCAATGGTACAAACAGACAATAGACGCAGTTTATAATGAATATGGCTTTAAATTGGATTATGTTGGGATCTCTCAAAATGAAAGAGCACAAAACAATAATCGGATTGAAACAGAGTGGTTGAAATACTTCACCACAAAAATTAAACAAGAGCCAAATTACGAATCAGACTATAAACATATTAAACTTGTTGCAGCAGACGGCTATCGTGATACCAAATCAATCAGCCGTGTACTGCTCGATCATCCAGATTTGATTGATGAAATAGATGTCATCAGTTCCCATTATGGTCTGACCGGTTCCACGGAATTAAATCAATTACAAGCAAAACTAATAGCCGATGGCAAGAAGCCAAAAGAAAGCTGGGTGTCCGAGGGAATTGCCCCGATGATAAATGCACGCTATCGTGAAAATATGGAGCCGAATTATAAAGGGCTTGGAGGAAAAGCAGGGATTATCGATGTCACTTCGCGTATTATTTCTGTGTATTCATGGACAGGAGCAGGAAACACTCCACTAAACGCTGTTTCATTTGACTTCCAGCCTTCCGTGGCTGCGTTTTATGAAGGTTCCGCCTATAATCCAAAACACCTAATCAGTGCCATGGATCCATGGTCTGGATTCTATGAAGTAGATGGCGGTCTTCAGGGAGTTCGTCATGTAATGAACTTTGTTGGTTATGATGATCACACAACACCTGAAAACGAACGATGGATGTATGTAAAAGATGCAACATTTAGTGATGGGGCTTTCTTTGATGGCGGTGTAGATGTTGATACAAGTACTCATAACTACTTAACTTTAAAAGATCCAGAGACAAATGATTATTCAACTGTAT
>JAPSKD010000418.1 GCA_031177865.1 Bacillus sp. (in: firmicutes)
ACATGCGGGTGGTGCTCTATTCAACTCTTATATCCAATTTATTGATAAAAACGGCTCTATTCAAGTACAAAAACCGGCACGAAAGTATATTGTTCATACCGGAGATACCTTGTGGACCATATCTCGTATCCACCATACTACTGTTGATGCTTTAAAGAAAGCTAACAATCTTTCTTCCACTATTCTAAAAGATGGACAAGCATTAAAAATACCTAACAGTGGATCACCCAAAGAAATGGAACCTATTAAAGAACATGAACCAGTTAAAATCAATAATAATGCGTCTGTAGCTACTAAAAAACAGAATGTTATTGAAGAGGCCAAAAAATACATCGGTGCGGGATATAAATTCGGGGCAACATCCGCCGAAGCACCGAATTTATTTGATTGCTCATCCTACACCCAATTGGTTTTAAAAAATGTCGGTATTAATATACCTAGGGTTTCAAGGGATCAAGCAAGCAAAGGAAAAGCCGTTACCAATTTACAAGCAGGGGATTTGATGTTCTTTACGATGAAAGACATATACTCAGATGGAAGAGTGGCTCATGTTGGGATTTACATGGGTGATGGAAATATGATTCATGCTTCCTCATCAAAGGGAGTTGCGGTTACGAAGAATGTATTACAAAATAGCTATTGGTCAAAGAATTACCTATTTTCAAAACGAATTATAAAATAGAAAAAGACTATTTCAGTGGGACAGGGGTAGAACCTGTCCCTTTTATTTAAGTAATAGTTCCTGTACGTATGAAAAATAAAAATTTGTTAGAAACTAACTTCAATTAAATGGAGGGGGAAAAATGTGAGCAGGTAGTCACCAAAGCTTTTATCTCCCGATTTCAATAAAGCCAATGCAGTGAAGGTAAGAAGTCAGCTTTCGAAGGCCAATAATAAAAAGATAATGAAGGTGGTAGTATGTCTAAATTTAATAAATTTACAAACTTAATGATTTTTATCTGTCTCCTTTCCGCATGTTCTTCTGCAGAACAACCACATGATAAATCAAGTCCATACATAAATTTGTCTTCACATGAACAGGAGCTGGTACAGGAGCCAGAACAGTTTCAGGACCAGCACCAAGACCCAATAATGCAGGATGAACAACTGACCCAAAACCAAGAATCTGATACCAATCAATTCCTACAAGGACAGAAAGATCAAACACAAATAATCTCGGATGAAACAAGAGCAGAATCAAATAACCAATCACAACAGGAACAAGATACACAACAGCAAACAATTCCAGTAGAACCAATAACAGAGGAAAAACTTGAAAAGCAGGAAGCGCAAAATCCTGAAGAACAAGCCACACAATCTGCAGGGGTGTCAACTCAATTACCCTTTCAGGACTTCAAAGCTAGATGGAATGCCGTTACTGACGAACAACTGTCAAATTTATATATTAAGAATTTAGAGGAAATCTCCGCAGGCGAGGGGAAGTTGTACCGTGCAATACTTACGAACCACTTAGAGTTACGCGTGGCTGTTTCTGATACCTACATTCAACAATTAGAGCTAATAAGCAAGGATAAATCAAAATCGACTATAACAGCAATGTTGACTGGATGGAGTCAAATGATTAATTTACTACATCCGAATATTGAAATTTATGATGTTGATGAGCTCTTCAATAAAATTGGTGTGGCTCCTAATAGCAATTTAACAAACGTAAAACAATCTTCGTTTACTTATTCTGATATACATTACGAGGTACTACCTACAGAAAACGGCTATACCTTTAGAGCTGGTTATGACAAGTCGCAATAAAAGGGGGAAAAGCCTTGAAACAATTAAAGCTTATTATCATACTAGTTCTAATACTAACCATACCTACCTCCATACAAAGAGGATCGCTAGCTAGTGCTCAAACTGGACTGTTCAATATGTCATATGTATTCTTTGGCGCAATAAGTAGCTATGTTACACAAGTAGATAAAACAAAAGGCAGTCTAAATGTCGTTTCCCCAAACTATTTTGATATTACTGCAGAAGGCAATTTGGATGTGACATGGAGGTTACAAACGTCATTTATTACAGAAATGCATAAAAGAGGAATTAAAGTTGTTCCGTTTCTAGCGAATCACTGGAATCAAACGGCAGGTATAAATGGATTAAAAAACCGTGATCAGTTAGCACAAAATATAGCTGCAGCCATCGAACAATATAATCTTGACGGAGTCAACGTGGATATTGAGGGTGTTGGCCATACCTATAGGGATGCTCACACAGACTTTATAAGGCTTCTTAGACAATACATTCCAGCAGATAAAGAGGTTTCAGTTGCAGTTGCTGCCAACCCAAACGGCTGGAATACAGGTTGGCATGGCTTCTATGATTACAAGGCACTGGGAACATATGCAAATTATTTAATGATTATGGCCTATGACGAGAGCTGGGAATCCCCTGATAGTCCAATAGGTCCAGTTTCAAGTTTATCATTTTTTGAGAGATCCATTCAGTATGCCATTAACCAAGGGGTTCCAAAAGATAGGATTGTTGCAGGCTTACCATTTTATGGTCGAATGTGGAAGTTAGATGGACCAACTTTAGAGGGGCGTTCCATAACAGGAATGGGTCTATCCAGCACAAGAGTTGCTCCTCTTGTTACACAATTCAATGGGAAGAACCAATTTGATGAGAAAACTCAGTCTTCCTATGCTACTTTTATAATCCCGGAAGGTGAGAGTGCATTTATTGGAAGTGTGAAGTTGACTGAAGGTAATTATGTAATATGGTACGAAAATGAACCATCAATCAAGGCTAAGCTGAGACTTCCAAAGCAATATGGTATTAAGGGAACGGGTTCCTGGGCATTGTATCATGAGACTCCTGACACTTGGGATTATTATTCTACGGCATTAAATTGGTATAACGTAGAAAATGTAAATGTATTTCGTTCTGGTCCGATGGCCATAACGACTACAGATAATGTGAATTTTAGGGGAAGTTCATCAATTAACGGGACTGTATTAAAAACATTACCTAAAAATACCCTTATTAAGATCACAGGGACGCCGATTAATGCCGATAACTATGATTGGTATCCTGTTCAACTCAGTAATGGTGGAAATGGTTACGTAGCTGCGAATGTCATAAAAACCTTCCAGCTTAAAGAATTACATGGACCAAGTAGATATGATACAAGCACCCTCGTATCCAATTCAGGGTGGGAGGAAACCTCAGAGGCCGTTGTTTTAGGAAGAGGAGATCTACCAGTAGATGCACTTACTGGAAGTGTATTGGCTGCAAAGTATCAATCACCACTGTTACTCACTACAAGCTCAAGTCTCCCGGACACTGTTGAAGCAGAAATCAATCGACTTCAACCAAGTGTGGTTTATCTCCTTGGAGGGGAAGCTGCAATATCAAGTTCAGTTCAGTCAAAACTTGAACAAAAAGGATATACCGTAAAACGGATTGCTGGCCAAAGTCGATACCATACATCTATTAAGGTTGCAAGTGAAGTTGGGATTCCGAGTGAAATCATTCTTACAACAGGCAAGGAATCTCCCGATGCTTTATCAGTTGCACCATATGCAGGAAAAAAACAAATTCCTGTTGTGTTAACTACACAAAATGAACTACCACCTGAAGTGAAAGAAATGATTAGACGATTGAATATAAGAAAAGTCACCATTATTGGAGGGGAAACCGCAATCTCCAAGGGTGTTGAGAGTGAACTAGTCAATCTCGGTGTTCAGACGGTTGAAAGGGTTGCTGGGAAGGATCGCTATGAAACGAGTATTGCCATTGCAAAAAAATATAAAAGTGACTTTAACTTAGCAAATTTATATTTTGCCAGTGGAATTAGCTATATCGATGCACTACCAGGTTCTCCACTTGCTGCGAAGGGTGGTTCTCCCATTATTTTAATAAATAATGATTCCATACCTATTTCAGTTAAGAACTTTCTTCAGA
>JAPSKD010000064.1 GCA_031177865.1 Bacillus sp. (in: firmicutes)
AAAAGGCTTACAGCCGGAAGCTGTAGTTGATCGATATTTTCTCGGATCAGATGCCCATTTTTTTTCAAAGTTTTATACAGTGGATCGAAAGAAGAATGACCATTGGATTACAGAGGACGGAATGATTCACAGCATTTACCAATTAGACACAACTATCGACAAACCCTTTCCGCCAAAGGAGTATGGATTAAAGAAAGCAGATGAATCTTGTGCAGAAGAGCTTTCGGGGTTGTACCGCGAAGTGTTTCAAATATACCCTACACCATTACATGACCCGGATTATGTGAAAAAGACCATGAAGGAAGGGACCGTTTATTACGTTTTCTTTCACCAGGGGAAAATTATCAGTGCGGCGTCTGCTGAAGTAAATTCTTTTTACAAAAATGCAGAATTAACGGATTGTGCAACCTTAAAGGACCATCGAAAATATGGGTTAATGAAAATTATCCTCCGTGAATTAGAGGATGAACTTAAACGGCAGGGAATATACTGTGCGTATTCAATAGCAAGGAGTTTATCCTTTGGAATGAATGCGGTGTTATTCCAACTTGGTTATAAGTATCGCGGTCGACTTATGAATAACTGCTATATCTTTGACAAGCTTGAAAATATGAATATGTGGGTAAAGAATCTGGCAAACTGCTAATATTTTGGCTTTAGGCGCCGATTTTTCGGCACTTTCTTATTGGGAGGTGATCGTAACCGTGGTTCAATTAACCGCACTAACACAGGAGGTACTTTCAGCCATTCTGAAAACAATTGATGAAGGAATTCATGTCGTCAATACTGAAGGGAAAACAATTTTTTATAATGAAGTGGCAGCACGGCATGATGGCATGGATGTGAAAGAAGTCCAGGGGAAACACCTTTTAGACGCCTTTCCCTCCTTAACAGAGAATTCAAGCACTCTGCTCCGGGTGATTAAAACTGGTAAACCCATCTATAATCAAACACAGGTTTATGTTAATATGCACGGAAAACAAATTGATACGATTAACACGACACTTCCTATTTTTTTAGATAAAGAGATTATTGGTGCAGTCGAGATTGCAAAAGATTATTCGCGGATGAAGCAATTAGCGGAAAGCTTATTAGATTTACAAAGGAATGTGAATAAAACCACTAAGACAAAAACGTCAAAGAACGTTAAATATACGTTACATGATTTAAAAAGTGTTAACCCAGCGTTTTTGAGCACGAAGGATGAAGCAGGACGATTGGCAAAATCGGATTCTCCGATTCTAGTATATGGCGAAAGCGGGACTGGCAAGGAGTTATTTGTACAAGGAATTCATCATGCATCCCATCGAGGTGATGGTCCTTTTATTGCTCAAAACTGTGCAGCCATCCCAGAAACACTGCTTGAAAGTATTCTTTTTGGTACCGCAAAAGGCAGCTACACAGGAGCAGTTGAGAGAAAAGGGCTATTTGAACTGGCAGATGGAGGAACATTGTTTCTCGATGAGCTTCATACGATGCCGGTGGAGCTTCAGGCCAAGTTATTGCGTGTTTTAGAGGATGGCATGGTACGAAGGGTCGGAAGCTCACAAAACATTTCCGTTGATGTCCGTGTCATTGCAGCGATGAATGTCCATCCAAATACTGCGCTCCAAAGTCAAAAGCTTCGCTCCGACCTTTACTATCGTCTAAATGTGTTTACCTTCTCGCTGCTTCCTATTAGGGAACGCAAAGAAGATATCCTATTTTTGACCAATTATTTTATTGAGTTTTTTAATAAGACATTGAACAAACGGATTCATGGAGTTGAGCAAAAAGTGGAAGGTTTCTTTTTGAATCATCCTTGGCCAGGGAATGTAAGAGAGCTGAAGCATACGATTGAATACATGATGAATGTTTGCGATGACGAAATCCTGCAATTGAAAGATCTGCCAATTATGATGAAACAGCAAGCGGCAGGGAATGAAAATAGTGAAAATAATTTATCATTAAGGAGAAATGTCGAAGAGCTAGAAAAACAGCTGATCGACACTGCACTCAATCAGTCAGCGGGAAATATCAACCAAGCAGCAAAGTTGTTGGAGATTCCAAGACAAACCTTACAATATAAAATAAAGAAGATACGAGAATAACTGCCGAAATATCGGCATTTTTTTTTATAAACACCAATTATAAACCAAAATAACCTATCCTTACCCGGACTAAGTGCATTGGCATAATTCTTGCATAATATCTTAGTAAAGCAGGGTAAGGAGGAAATACACATGAAACAAACATTATACAAGCCGGATAGGCATTGGAAAGATATAGAGCTATGGAAAGATGTAAGTGAGGATCAATGGAATGATTGGCTGTGGCAGTTAACCAATACCATCCGCACACAAGAGGATTTAAAAAAGGTAATCAATTTAACCCCAGATGAAGAAGAGGGAGTTAGAATCTCAACAAAGACGATTCCACTGAATATAACACCGTATTATGCTTCATTAATGAATCCTGATGACCCACGCTGCCCAATTCGGATGCAGTCTGTTCCGATTTCTAAAGAAATCCACAAAACGAAATATGACCTTGAAGACCCTTTGTATGAGGATGAAGATTCACCAGTTCCGGGCTTAACACACCGTTACCCAGACCGCGTTCTGTTTCTTGTCACCAATCAATGCTCGATGTATTGCCGCTATTGTACGAGGAGACGCTTCTCAGGACAAATCGGAATGGGCGTTCCAAAGAAACAGCTGGATGCAGCAATTAACTATATCCGTCAAACGCCACAAGTACGAGATGTATTAATATCTGGCGGTGATGGGCTTCTCATTAATGATAATATCCTTGAATATATTTTGAAAAACCTCCGTGAAATTGATCATGTAGAAATTATTCGAATTGGAACGAGAGCACCTGTAGTATTTCCGCAAAGGATTACTGAAAACCTTTGTAACATTTTAAAAAAATATCATCCAATTTGGTTGAATACTCATTTTAATACATCGATTGAAATAACAGAAGAGTCGAAAAAGGCTTGTGAAATGCTCGCTAATGCAGGTGTCCCAGTCGGGAACCAATCGGTCATCCTCGCCGGAATCAACGATAGTGTTCCAATTATGAAAAAGCTTATGCATGACCTCGTTAAAATCCGTGTTCGTCCATATTATATTTATCAATGTGATTTGTCCGAAGGGATTGGGCATTTCCGGGCACCTGTTTCCAAAGGTCTTGAAATTATCGAAGGTTTGCGTGGTCATACGAGTGGCTATGCAGTGCCTACATTTGTCTTGGATGGTCCTGGCGGCGGAGGGAAAATTTCACTTCAGCCAAATTATTTAATTTCGCAAAGTGCAGAAAAGGTTGTCCTTAGGAACTTTGAAGGAGTCATTACCTCCTATCCAGAACCAGAAAATTATAAGTCTGGAACAGCTGAGGCCTATTTTAAAGAGGTTTATCCAGATATGGAGGAAAAACGATCAAATATTGGGATTGCAGGGATTATGAATGACCAGCATTTCAATCTTGTTCCAGAGGGGCTGACAAGACTAAATCGCCGTAAAGAATATAATCAAAATCCTAATCATTCCACACTAAAGGACAAACGCAGTAAACGTGATGAATTGAAGGAAAAGAAATTCCAGGCATTACAGAATAAACCAACATCTGCTGAAAATAATGATTCTGATGGGACACAGCTTCAGAAGGAATAGAGGGATCAATATGGGATTATTATGTGAATGGTGTGGTCAGGAGGCTGAAAAGGGAGAGAAAACCGTCTATTGGGAGCTTCCAGACGGCACAAGAGCGATACAGATTACAGAAACGCCGGCGGTGGTTTGCGAAGAGTGTAAGATGGTTTATCAAACTGATGAGGTAACAAAGGAAATTGAGGATCAATTATTTCTTATTGATACGAAGAAAATTGGAAAAAGCATCAGCTATAAGGAGTTAATGGCACTTCCTAGACTTTTGAAGAGGAATTATTTTGACTTTTCATAATGAAAACCCCTATCTGTTGATAGGGGTTATTTTATCATTCGGTTTGAATTGATTTAGCAGCGTTTTTTCTTGCTCGTAAAAATTTAACCAGGTTTAATACAATGGTTTTCATGACTGCGTAAAATGGGATTGCGAGTACCATTCCAAGGACTCCGGCCAAATTTCCGGCAGCCAGTAAAATGATGATAATCGTTGCTGGATGAGTGTCTAAGCTCTTTCCAAGAATAAGCGGTGATAATACATTTCCTTCAATCTGCTGCGCGATGAGAATAACAACAACCACTAATAACGCTTTCGTAGGTGAATCAAATAAAGCAACAATTACCGCTGGTGCTCCTCCAAGAATTGGGCCGATATAAGGAATAATGTTGGTAAATGCTACGATTAAGGCCATGACGAGTGCAAATGGTAAATCAATGATTAGGTACCCGATAAATGCCAGTGTACCCACTGCCAAAGCTACAGTCACCTGTCCCTGAATATAGGCAGAGAGAGTCTCCCCTGTCTCTTTTAGAATCGATAAACCTTCCTGCCTGTATGGAGTGGGAAGAAATTTCGAGATAGCTGTAGGGAACTTGTGCCCATCTTTAAACATATAGAATAATAAAAATGGAACCGTTACGAGAATAATCGCAATATTCGTAATTACACCAAGTATGTTCGTAATGCTGCCGGTAATCGTATTTGGCAGGGTATTTGCAAATTCTATAAGCCTTTCCTGTACAGTCTCAAGAATATCCTTTTGCTCATCCATGATCCATTTAAATTCGGATGATTTCATGACACTGTCAATAAATTTCATGGTTTTGTCTGCATATACTGGTAGCTCGTTAGCAAGAGCGGTAAATTGTTTTGTAATAGCAGGAATTAAATTTCCGATGGCCAGTACACAAAGGAGTATAAATACAACATAAATGATAATGATGGCTAATACTCTAGGCACTTTATGACGCTGCAGAAAATTAACAACTGGATTAAGTAAAAAATAAAGAAAGCCTGTAATCAGAATGGGGAAAAAGATGGTTGAAAAAAAGATTCCGATTGGCTCAAATAAGAAGGATATCTTAGTCGAAACCCAAATGATGGTTAAAATTAACAGGACCTGAATTAACCAGTATTGAAATTTTTTCTTTGCCAATGTATGTACCTCTGTTTCTATATATATTTGGTAAAATTATATCAAATCTTTATCTGTTATAGTATCTTTAAGTTAAATCAATTTTTGTCGAAGGATAGAAAGAAAGGCGCTAAGTTATGATTAAATCATTTTATCACTTTTTAATGAAATACCGGCACCCGGAACCAAAGGATGCCATCAGTGTGTTTGCAAATGAGGCTTTTTTAGACCCTAGCTTTCCAAAAACATCGGAAGACTACCATGAGCTCAGTTCTTATCTAGAATTTAATGGTCATTATCTAGAGTCCATGACTATATTTGATCAAGCCTGGGAGCTTTATGTGTTATCTGAAAGTTAGTTGCATTTTATGTAAATCCCTTTAAATCGCCTCTGCAAAAAGAGGCGATTTTTCTTTTTCTCCATTGTGCGATCAAAATTCACGACTCATCATTGAGAGGATGGAGGATATGAAAAGAAGGAATATACCGAAGTATAAGGTCGGTGATACGGTCGTGATAACGATGTATGGTACAGTTGGCAAAGTAACAGATGTTAATTTTCTAATTTTATTTGCTCTTCCCCCTACTTTTGGTACGACGGGCAGCCCCGAAGAGTGTTGACTCAGTCAACACTCTTCTTTCTTTATCTGATAGAGGTTTCCTACTTTATTAAAAGGGTGTAAAAAAGGAATAGTTTGAATTTTTTAAAAAAAATGGCTTCTCAAATGAAAATGCATATGTTAGAATCAGTGACATACTAGTATGGTAGTATGGTAATAAGGAGAGAGATTATTTGAAAATTATAGATGCAAAAATGAAAGCGGGTACAACTAGGGAGCAGATTTATTCTCTTCTTATGGAAGAAATATTAAAATTCCGACTTGTACCAGGTGATAAAATTTCTGAAAAAGAAATCTCGGAGAAATTTAATGTTAGCCGGACACCAGTTAGAGAATCGTTCATTCAGCTTTCACAAGATGGATTATTAGATATTTATCCTCAAAAGGGGACGTGCGTTTCGTTAATTGATTTAAATCTGGTGGAAGAAGCACGATTCATGAGAGAGCATTTAGAGGTTGCGGTTATTCAGTTAGCTTGTCAATCCTTTCCGGAAGAAAAGCTATTTTCATTAGAAATGAATTTAATGAAACAAGAAAAGGCCATAAAGGAAAAAGATTATGAAAAGCTTTTTGTACTAGATGAAGAATTTCATCAAACCATCTTTGAAGGGTGCAATAAAAACAATATTTGGAATTCGATTCAAAGTATGAACACTCATTTTAAACGATTACGGATGTTACGCTTAGCCACCAATTTAAATTGGGACGACATCTATCAACAGCATTTACTCCTTGTGAAATTCATTAAAAATAACATGGAGGAAGCTGCTGTTAATATGATGAACAAACACTTAACCATGATTATTTTGGATAAAGAAAAACTTAGAATAGAGTACCCTACTTACTTTAAGTAATAAACTGAAAATATAAAATTAAAGATTGCATGATTTTTATGATCTTCAATTTTATATAGTTTTGTATCCGCTATCTTTTGTGTATGAAGAAATCGGGCAAATTTTAACTAAAAAATGAAAACTATGTGATTCGTTAGGAAAGGTGATTTTATGACTTTACTAGATCAAATGAAAGAGACGGGAATTGTCGCCGTTATTCGTGGTGCGTCTGAAGAAAATATTATCCCAATAGCGAATGCGTTAAAAAATGGCGGCGTGATAGCTTTAGAAATTACGCTTGAAACACCTGGAGCTCTTTCCGCGATTGAAAAGTTAGCAGCTGAACTTGGAGATGGAGTCATTGCTGGAGCAGGAACTGTCCTTGATCCGGAAACAGCAAGAGCAGCGATTATGGCAGGGGCAAGATTTGTTTTTGCGCCAACGGTGAACATAGAAACGATTAAACTGACAAAGCGTTACGGCGTACTGAGTATTCCTGGAGCGTTAACACCGACAGAAATTTTAACTGCATATGAAAATGGGGCAGATCTAATCAAAGTATTTCCAGCGCATGCTTTTGGTCCAAAATATTTGAAAGATATCCATGGACCGCTTCCGCAAATTCCGTTAATGCCTACAGGCGGGGTAAATCTTGAAAACCTTGGTGATTTCGTGAGAGCCGGTGCGGTTGCGGCGGGGATTGGCAGTAACCTTGTGAATACAAAGCGGGAAATCAATGAGGAGTACCTAGCACAGTTAGAACAGACTGCACGTGCCTACAGTCATGCATTTAAAGAAGCAAAAAGGCATTAAAAAGCAATATAACGTTATTTTAGTATAATGGTTAAACTTAAAGTAGATTACTAGGATTTTTTTTAATAAGTTATTGTTAATGAAAGTGCTTTCACCTATATATACCTAAATCGATTTAAGAGTTGAAGTTGAATGAAAAAGTCACATTGAGAGATGTTGCTTTATTAGTGGAAGTTTCCAAGAATACGGTTTCTCAGGATATAAATAATTTCCTTTGCTGCCTTTGTGCAGCAGTTTACTTTGTTCCTACAATAGCTTATTTGAATAGGAGTGTTCGTTGTATGAAAGCTGTTCGTATTCCAAAACCAATGGAAATTGTTTTAGAAGAAGTTGAAAAACCAGCCATTAGCAGGCCAAATGAAGTACTTGTAAAAATAAAACGAGTAGGAATCTGTGGATCTGACATGCATATTTACCATGGAACCAATCCACTTGCCACCTATCCAAGAGTGGTTGGTCATGAGGTGGCTGGAGAAGTTGTGTCCGTTGGTGAAGCTGTAACCAATCTAAAACCTGGAGGTCACGTTGTCGTAGAGCCAATCCGTTATTGTGGTAAGTGTTATGCATGTCGGAAAGGACGCCCGAATGTATGTAACGAACTTTCTGTTTTTGGAGTTCATGAGGATGGAGGAATGCGTGAGTTTATTGTTCTTCCTGAGCATCAGCTTCATGCTGTTGATCCATCACTGGACTGGGATGAAATTGTGTTGGCCGAGCCTTATACCATTGGTGCTCAAGCTATATGGCGCGGTAATGTGGAGGAAGGGGATACTGTTTTCATTCAGGGGTCCGGACCGATTGGAATTTGTGTCTTGAAAATGGCGAAGCTCGCAGGAGCAACAGTCATTATGTCTGATTTAAAAGAAGAACGACTTGCTTTTGCGAAAGAAAATGGCGCTGATTTTGTGATTAATGCCGGAAGCGAATCCATTGAAGAGAAAATAATGGAGTTTACAAAAGGAGAAGGTGCCAACGTTGTCATTGATGCCGTATGTTTACCGGCTACATTTGAGTTGAGTTTGAATGTCGCATCTGTTGCAGGTACCGTTGTGGTTCTTGGCTTTGATGAGCGCCCATCGCAAATTCCACAATTGCCAATCACAAAGAAGGAATTAACCATTGTTGGATCCCGCCTTCAAACCTATCAATTTAAGAAAGTTGTTTCGTTATTAAATGAAAACAAACTAAAAGAAAATGGATTGATCACTCATAAATTTTCTTCAAGTGATGTAAAAGAAGCATTTACTTTTGTAGAGAAAAATCCAGACATTGTAAGAAAAGCTCTTATCGTTTTTGAGTAGATTTTTTAAAAGAGTTAATTTTAAAAAGAAGGTGTCCTTTTTATGAATATGACATTTCGTTGGTATGGCAGGGATAATGATACCGTGTTACTTGAACAAATAAGACAAATTCCAAATGTGAAGGGGATTGTTTGGGCGCTACATAAAAAACAGGTTGGTGAAGTTTGGACGATTGATGAAATTCGTGAAGAAGTCGACTATATCCAATCATATGGTTTTCATGCCGATGTAGTTGAGAGTGTGAATATCCATGAATCGATCAAGCTTGGCAATCAAGAGCGAGATTACTTTATTGAAAATTACAAAAAAACCATTCGAAATTTAAGTCAGTTTAACGTAAAGGTGATTTGCTATAATTTTATGCCAATTTTTGACTGGATCCGTACAGATTTATTTCACCCCCTTCCAGATGGTTCAACGGCACTATTTTATGAGAAAGCAAAGCTTGATTCTCTTGGACCGAACGAGTTAATCGAAACCTTTGCGAGTGCTTCTTCGAAAATGACGTTGGCTGGGTGGGAACCTGAAAAATTAGCAGCAACTCAAGAATTGTTTGAGGCGTACAAAGAGATTGATGAGGAAAAACTTTGGGACAACCTGCGTTATTTCTTATTAGAAATTCTCCCTGTATGTGAAGAGTGTGACATCAAAATGGCGATTCATCCCGATGATCCGCCTTGGAGCTTGTTTGGGCTTCCGAGAATTATGACTGGAGAACAGAGTTTGGAAAGATTAGTATCCATTTCTAACTCTCCTGCAAACGGAATTACCTTTTGCACAGGTTCCTTAGGCTCAAACCCGAAAAATGATATGGTGGCTCTTGCTAAGAAATTTGCTAAGTATTCTCCATTTTCTCACCTTCGCAATGTAAAAATATTTGATAATGGTGATTTCATTGAAACGTCGCACTTTACTGCAGATGGATCGATTGACCTTGCAGGAGTGGTCAAAGAGCTTGCTGAGCAAGATTACGAAGGGTATGTAAGACCTGACCATGGCCGGCATATATGGGAAGAAGATTGCCGTCCAGGATATGGATTGTACGATCGGGCACTTGGAATTATGTATTTGAACGGTCTATGGGATGCCTATATGAATATGAGAAAGGAGAACGTGTAAATGATACCTATACATAAACAGTTAAATGGAAGAGTGGCTGTTGTCACTGGTGGAAGTGGTGTTTTATGTTCAGAAATGTGCCGTGAACTTTCAAGGCACGGAGTAAACGTCGCCATCTTAAATCGTACGGTTGAAAAAGGGGAAGCGGTCGCGGAAGAAATCCGCTCAAATGGCGGGAGTGCCATTGCGTTAGCAGCGAATGTCCTTGATCGTAGCTCATTAGAAAAGGCAAGAGCTGAAATCATTGAACAATTTGGCAAGATTGATATTTTAATAAATGGTGCAGGTGGAAACCATCCTGATGCCATTACTGCAAATGAAACCTATGGAGAAGAAGTGGAGGGCAAGACCTTTTTTGACCTTGATGAATCAGGTTTTTCACAGGTTTTTGCGAGTAATTTTACGGGGACATTTCTAGCAAGCCAAGTGTTTGGCGAAGCACTATTGGAACAAGATGCCCCATCGATTATCAATATCTCATCTATGAGTTCGTATTCGCCGATGACAAAGGTACCTGCTTATAGTGCAGCTAAAAGTGCTATCAACAATTTCACGATGTGGATGGCTGTCCACTTTGCTGAAACGGGCTTACGTGTGAATAGTATTTCACCAGGATTTTTCTTAACGAAGCAAAATCGTAATCTATTATTGAATGAAGATGGATCACTTACATCACGATCAAATAAAATTATTACGCATACGCCGATGAAACGATTTGGAACACCTGAAGATCTGCTTGGAACATTGATCTGGCTTGTTGATGAGTCATGTTCAGGGTTTGTAACAGGAATTACCGTTCCTGTCGATGGCGGGTTTATGGCCTATTCAGGGGTATAGGTATTGGATATAGGGGTCAGCCCCTATATCCTGCTCTCGATAAAGTAGACGGAAAATTTAAAAAATCTGTTTTTATTTGAGTGGATATGATAGCGCTTTAAACAGAGTTTGGTGATGGGGGGAATAAGGAATGAAAAAGAAATTCATCAAGGGTTTATTAGGGGTTGCACTATTGACAGGAATGGCTGCGCTCTCTGGCTGCAGTTCAAATGCTGCTGGGGCAAGCAAAAGTACTTTAGTGAAAGTTGGGACACCTTTTGCACCTACACATCCGGTGAGTGTTGCATTGTTAGAGATATTTGAACCAGAAATTGAAAAAAAGACAAATGGAAAATATAATGTGGAAATCTATCATTCTGGTCAAATTGGTGGAGAAAAGCAATTATATGATTTTACTCGCAGCGGAATCGTGGAAGCTACTGCGGTTGGTACCGTTATGTGGAGTGAAGTTCCAATGATGTCGACTCCTGACTTTCCATTTATTTTTAGAGATGTTGCGCATGCGAGAAAAGTATATCAAGGAGAAGTCGGAGAGTATATTGCAGAGAATTTAGAATCACAGGAGCCTCTTAAATTTTTATCATGGCATCCAAATGGTGCCCGTGTTTTTAGTTCTAGCAAACCGATTAACTCTATAGAAGATTTTAAAGGACTAAAATTGAGAATGCCAAATAACCCGATACACGTTCAGGTTGCACAGTCTCTCGGAGCAAATCCTCAAATTATGGATTTTGGGGAAGTGTTTACTGCATTAGAACAAAATGTGGTGGATGGCCAGGACAACCCAATTTCAACGGTTAGACAAGAAGGGTGGTATAACGTTCAGGAGTATATTTATGAGTCGAACCATATGGTATCCTCGATTGAATTATTGATGTCAAATGAGTTTTGGGAGACGTTGACAAAGGAAGAAAAAGAAGTTTTCCAAGAGGTTGCCGATGCAACATCGGATAAAAGCTGGGATTTATATGAAGAAAGTCTCGAAGCAGATCGAAAGTTCCTCGAGGAAAAAGGCTTAAATTATGTTGTTCCAACGGAAGAGGACAAAGAGAAATTAGTGAAGGCGATGGAGCCAGTGTATAAGGTTCTTTATGAAAAATATGATTGGGCACAAGATTTGATTAAACGAATTCAGGCGGTTAAGTAGGAGAATTTGTTTTCGAACAAGGGGGGGAAGGATTATGTCAAATTTTTTGAATAGGCTTTTCAAAAATATAGATTATTTATTGGGCATTATGATGGCGTTGATGGTTGGATTCGTATTTCTAAATGTCATTTTACGTGCTGGATTTAATTCAGGGCTCGTGTGGTCAGAAGAACTTGCTCGTTATTTGTTTGTGTTTATTACCTTTATTGGTGCCATTGGAGCGATGCGATCAAATTCTCATTTAGGAATGGATATTGTTGTCCGCCGTTTGCCGCATAAAGGAAAGATTGTTGCCTATTTCATCAATCAAGCTTTAATTCTTGTTGTCATGGGTATGCTTGTTCAAGGAACTTATTCGATGGTCGTTCAGAGTGTGGAAGCAAGAGCTGCTGCTACGGGAATTCCATTATCGGTTCTTTTCAGCATTATGATTGTGACTGCTGTCTGTATTGGAATTAACTGTATTGCGAACATCGTTAAGGTGATAAAAGGTCCAAATAAAATTGATGAACTTGTTACTCTGCATGAATCGGAAGAGGATGATATTGTCGATCAGGTAAACAGTAACAATAAAACCAATTCCGGAAAAAATTTGAGCAGCTAAGGGGGAATGGGCAATGACAATGGGAGTATTTTTAGTAAGTCTGATTGGTGCAATGGCTTTAGGGATGCCGATTGCCTTTGCACTGCTATTAAGCGGTGTCTTCATGATGTTTTTCCTAGGGGATTTTGATACACAGATTATTGCGCAAAATTTGTTTGTTGGAGCCGATAGCTTTTCATTAATGGCGATTCCATTCTTTATTTTAGCCGGCGATTTAATGAACCGCGGCGGTCTAACAGTACGAATCGTTCGTGCAGCCACTGCACTTGTTGGTCATATTCGTGGCGGGCTAGGTTATGTTTCTATTTTAGCGATTTTATTATTTGCAAGTTTAGTAGGTTCAGCTGTTGCATCCACTGCGGCATTAGGAGCTATCTTAATTCCGATGATGTCACAGGCTGGTTATGACCGCGGCCGTTCGACGGCATTAATTGCAAGCGGTAACATCGTATCTCCAATTATGCCTCCATCTGTTCCAATGATTGTCTTTGGGGTAACAGCAGGCGTATCTGTAACGGATTTATTTATTGCAGGAATTGCTCCTTCGATTTATATTGCTATTGCTCTTTGTCTTGTTTGGGCTTGGGTAGCACGGAAGGATAAGGTAAAACCGCTCCCGCGTGCTAGTTTTAAAGAAATGGGGAAAGCTTGTTTAGATGCCGTTTGGGCGATTTTAATGCCTATTGGTATATTAATTGGTCTTAGAGGTGGAATTTTTACTCCTACAGAGGCCGGTGTGGTAGCTGTTGTTTACGCTTTAATCATCGGGATGTTTATCTATCGCGATCTGAAGCCCAAAGATGTCATGGAGAGCTTAATTAGTTCTGCGAAAACATCAAGTGTCATTATGTTGTTAGCTGCGGCTGCGATGGTATCTGCATGGTTGATGGCAGTAGGGAATGTACCACAAGACATTTCTGAGATTCTAAGTCCGTTAATTGATCGTCCGTTACTTCTTTTAATCGTGATTAATATTATTATAATTTTGGTCGGTATGGCCATGGACGTAAATCCAACCATCTTGATTTTAACACCAGTGTTAATGCCTGTTGTCGAAGCAGCAGGAATTGACCCAGTTTACTTCGGTCTATTGTTTGTATTGAACAATGTTATTGGACTTCTAACCCCACCAGTTGGAACCGTATTAAATGTTGCGATTGGTGCAGGGAAAATTAGCATGGAACGTTTGATTAAGGCCATCACCCCGTTCCTAATCGTAGAAGTCGTTATCTTATTCTTATTAATCTTTATTCCAGAATTAGTAACTGTTCCAATGGAGTTTTTCTCTGGGGAATAAGGCATCATGGGGTCAGATCCCTAAAAGTGAGAAAGTTAATCATATAGGTGAAAATCGCCTCTGCAAAAAGAGGCGATTTTTCTTTTTCTCCATTGTGCGCGATACATCAAACGGTGCATATACTATTGTAATCAAAATTCACGACTCATCATTGAGAGGATGGAGGATATGAAAAGAAGGAATATACCGAAGTATAAGGTCGGTGATACGGTCGTGATAACGATGTATGGTACAGTTGGTAAAGTAACAGATGTCAAGTTGATTGACGGAAATTATGTATACGAAGTGAATAAAAGTGATGGTCTTTTTGTTGAATCAGGACTACAGCTTCTTTCTGAATATGAAGGAACTTTGGTGGAACAGGAACAAATAGATATCGAATACAAATTCTTTTTCGGAGATTTAGTACAGGTCGCTGGATATGGCTCCGATTTGTTTAAGATTGTCGGGTTTCGAACAGAAATTTGGCGCTACAAAGAAGATGCATGGGAAGATGTTATCTACGAACTATCAAGAATTAGTGATGGGGAATGGCTTGAAGCGGGTGAAGAGGAAATGACACTTGTTGCAGACGCTGAGAGTGCAGATACGTTTATTCAAAAGTTAGGGCTTCTTTACTTAGTGAATAATGAAGAGAAGCAGCAGGTCGCAATTTCAAAGACACAAAAAAACATCGTCAGGAAAGCAGAACTTGAAGAAATCGAAAGAAAAAAGGAAAAAAAACAGCTAATCGATAATTTATTAGATATTTTTAATGATTACAAAATTCTATATACCATGTTCAACGACCAGGAATATTATCAAGTTATGCGTGTCATTCTTAGAAAATTAAAAAGTGTCGTAAATGACGATGGTAAAAGCCATGTCTAGCTTCTACCAGCTGGAAATGGACACTAATAAGTAAATGACCAAAGGAATCCCACCCCATTTAATAAGAAAAAATAGACCATCTAAAATCTTCTCAAAGGCAGTGATGATAAATCCATCCTCCTGATTTACGTCTTCAATAATAGCTTCAAATTTTGCTTGTAGATTTGACATACTATCACCTCATAATCGTTCTTTCTATTCATCCTATGCTTGTCCTAAGAAAAAAAGACATATTTAATCTTTTATTTTGCTCTCTATGTTTAAGCTGCAGAATATTTACCGATTCTTCTAGAAGTAAGTAGCATGAATGAGCAGAATTCATCATACATTCTGTAAAAAGGGGGCGATGCTATGAGAGAAATTGAAGTATTTATTGATACGGAAGAGATTGCTGAATTTTTCTTTCATGAGCTGGTGAAAAGAGGATACGTTCCTACGGAAGAAGAATTGGAAGAAATCGCTGATATCACCTTCGAGTATCTCATCGAGAAAAGTATTATCGACGAAGAAGTAGAAGATGAATAGGTAAAATATCACAATACTTTATTCATCTTTATAATAAGAAGTAACGAAAGACGAGCATTTGATTCTGCTCGCTTTTTGTTTGCGAAAAATTTTTTAACTATTTCTTAATGGGTGAAACTTTCCTATTTCTTTAGCGTATTACATACATCGAGGCTGAGGAGGAATGATGATGCTAAAAAAGATTTTAAAGTCTATTCTAGGAAGTAAATCTCAACATCAAAAATATTCACATTCAAGTAATGCTTGGAAAAAAATGAACCACAACAAACATAAACACTTAGGCCATAAACACTACAAAAAGAAGCATAAAAGTGGCAGTTTCTTTTCGAGCTTGTTTAGCAGTTAGATACTTATGTTCAAAAAAATGACTTTATTTGCGGCTAATATAATGGAAAGCCGATTTCAGCAAAATGAAATCATAGCTAACCGTTTCCAGGTTATGAACCATCTAGGTGTGGGAAGCTACGGAAACAGTTACTTAGTATTTGATCTATTGTCACAACAAAAAAAAGTGTTAAAAGCGTTACGCATCCATAAAAGAATCACGAAGTCAGGGAGAAACACATTTGAGTTTGAAAAAGAGCTGCTTCATTCAATCAAGCATCCTGGATTTCCAAAGTATTATGAAGATGGCATATACAAAAAAATTCCATTTTATACGATGGAATATATTGAAGGAAAGAATTTTGAACAGTTAATCTTTCAAGATGGTTGTAAGTATACAGAAATAGAGGCATTTAAGATAGCCAACGATGTACTAGACCTTATAAACAATTTGCATGAACAGAAGCTTATTCACCGAGATATACGGATTCCTAATGTAATAGCAAAGAGTTCTGAGATTGTGCTTATTGATTTAGGGCTTGCAAGGAAATATGATCAAGGTATTGGTGAATACAAAAAAACAAAATGCAATATACGAAAAGAGATAAATCCTCAGGCAGACTTTTATGGTCTTGGTCATTTTTTGCTGTTTTTACTATACTCTAACTATTCCTTCCCAAAAAAGAAGAAAGAAAGCAGCTGGGAAGAAGAATTGGAGATATCACATCAGGCAAAGCGCATTATAAGAAGGCTTTTACAAATAGAAGACTGCTATGAAAGCTGCGCACAAGTAAAGTCAGATATGAAAATATTAATTGGGAAATAAGGAGGAAATTAAATGTCTTTTTTTGACAAAGTATTTGCTAGTGTAGGAATTGGTTCAGCTACGGTTGACACCAAGCTTGAGAGGGATACCTATATGCCAGGTGAGACGGTTAACGGTATAGTGGAAATTAGAGGTGGAAAGGTAGAACAGCAGGTAGATGATATTTATTTATCATTAAATACTACCTATTTAAAAGAATCAGATGATAAAAAATATAATGTCACAGCTACTATCGACCGTTTCCGAATTACCAGTCCTTTCACAATTGGAAAAAATGAGAGAAAGGAAATACCTTTCTCCTTCCAGCTTCCACTAGACACTCCGCTGTCAATTGGAAGGTCTAAAATTTGGGTTACGACAGGTTTAGATATTAAAAACGCAGTGGATCCTGGTGATAAAGACTATATTCAAGTTGTACCTAATCAATTAATGAATGCAATCTTTAATGCAGTTGACGGTCTTGGATTCCGTTTGCGTGAGGCGGATTGTGAAGAAGCTTCATACAAAGTACGAGGACGCTTGCCTTTTGTACAGGAATTTGAATATGTTCCGACCTCCGGACCTTTCCGTGGAAGATTAGATGAGCTCGAAGTAGTAATGCGGCCATCTGGAAATGGCGTTATCGAATTACTTTTACAGGTAGATCGTCGTGCTCGTGGATTGGGAGGATTATTTGCAGAAGCAGCAGGTATGGATGAAAGCAATGTAAGATTAACGGTTACATCAGCTGATATTCCAAACCTTCAACAACAAATCCAAAGCGTTATTCAGAGATTTTCCTAATCGTTGACAAAAAAAGACCAATTTCTATGAAGGATTCTCCTATGTTCATCTCTAATTATTAAAGTAATGACAATTATTTTAATGATTGGAGGGGATAAGATGATCAAGGCGATAACCAGAAGAGCTAATATTCAATATGATGTGACAATCTTTCAAACTCCAAAGTACAGAGAATACAAAGGGTATAAACAAGTATATCGTACCTTCATTCGTGCAGGTAACCATGAAAGTTGTTTGGAAGAAACATTTAGTCGCTTTAATGTTACCGATCGAATTCCATCGAATTATACGGGAAGATTTCTTTCCACTGGAGATATCATCTTAATTGATGAAGGTCGCCGTGGACAGCATTATTATCAATTAAAGCCCGGCGGCTGGCAGCCTATAAACCGAATCCATATAAGATAAAAGAAAACCTAAGGAGTCATACCTTAGGTTTTTTTGTGGATTAACCTCTGCTCTTTCTTCCGCCAGCAGCACTATTTTCTTTTGCGTGTGCTTCATGTTCTGCTATGATGGCCTCGGGTGGAATGTGATTATTTTTCTTAGGCCGATTTGTTTGTGCTCTATGCTTTTTTCCCATAATGTAATATACCTCCTTTGGATAATCTAAAAATAGCTTCCCACAAATAAAAAAAATCATGACCATTTCAATCAAAGGTTTTTCAATCGAAAATGGTTATGATATATTGACATGTGTGAGGTATGGTCTTCACTGAAATGATAGGAGGATTTTTATTATGAGTGTACATATTGGTGCGAAGGAAAACGAAATTGCAGAAACGGTATTACTGCCTGGAGACCCTCTTAGGGCTAAATATATTGCAGAAACCTTCTTAGAGGATGCGAAATGCTATAACGAAGTAAGAAATATGTTTGGTTTTACTGGAACGTATAAGGGAAAAAGAATTTCTGTACAAGGAACAGGAATGGGAGTTCCGTCTATCTCGATTTATGTGAATGAATTAATGAGCAGCTACAATGTTCAAAATTTAATCCGTGTTGGCACTTGTGGTGCCATCCAAAAGGATGTAAAAGTTCGCGACGTTATTTTAGCGATGACAAGTTCAACTGATTCGAACATGAATCGTATGACCTTTGGAGGCGTCGATTTTGCCCCATGTGCTAACTTTGATTTGCTTAGAAAGGCCTATGATGCAGGAGTGGAAAAAGGTTTAAATCTAAAAGTAGGGAACATCTTCACAGCCGACTCTTTTTATAATGACAATGCTGAACTTGAAAAATGGGCGAAGTATCAGATTCTTGCTATTGAGATGGAAACAACAGCATTATATACGTTAGCGGCTAAATTTAACCGCAGAGCATTATCGGTTCTAACTGTAAGTGACCATATTTTAACGGGTGAAGAAACAACTGCTGAAGAGAGACAACTAACGTTTAACGATATGATTGAAGTTGCATTAGAAGCTGCCACAAAAGAATAGGAAAATCGACCTCTTTCAATACTTGAAAGAGGTTTTGTTATTGACCTTTTTGGTAAAAATAGATATAGTGCAAAAAGGACGATGAAAGATAGATAGGTGAAAATATGGGTTGGAAAACGTTATTAACGATTGGTATCTCAACTATTCTAATTAGCGGCTGCGGTCAAATCAATTCACTTCTAAATAAGCTTCCGTTTACTGCAGATGGCTCCGGTAAGAATCAGCAGTCACAAGAAGATGTAACTCCTAATGATGATCCACTTAATTTGGAATCAATATTTTTCAATGATATAAAAGAAGTAGACGGTAAAAATGTGATTCAAAATTCTACTAATGTTATGGCATTGGTTAACAAAGAATTTTACTTACCTGAAGATTACACTCCAGGAGACCTTGTTAGACCAGATGTAACGTTTTCATTTGGTGAGGTAGAAATAGAAAAAAGTTTAATGAGAAAAGAAGCCGCTAAAGCATTAGAGCAAATGTTCTCTGCTGCTGCGAAAAATGGAATTGAACTTTATGCGATTTCAGGTTACCGTTCATATAGCCGGCAAAAATCGTTGTTTGAGGCTGAAGTAAATAGAGTCGGTATTGAAAAAGCTGCTGAGGCAGTAGCAATTCCTGGTGCAAGTGAGCACCAATCAGGGCTGGCAATGGATATTTCCAGCAAATCAAATAAATTTTATTTAAATGAAGCCTTCGCTGACACAACGGAAGGAAAATGGCTAAAGGATAATGCCCATCGCTTTGGATTTATTTTAAGATATCCGAAAGAAAAAATTGACATTACCAACTATATGTATGAACCCTGGCATTTTCGTTATGTTGGAATTAAGGCAGCAACGATTATGTACGAGCATAATTGGACATTAGAGGAGTATTTTAATGAAGTAA
This sequence comes from Bacillus sp. (in: firmicutes), assembly GCA_031177865.1. GTDB lineage: Bacteria > Bacillota > Bacilli > Bacillales > Cytobacillaceae > Neobacillus. The sequence goes on from JAPSKD010000064.1 coordinate 19,301, forward strand.
AGAAAATGTAAAAATACAAACGGCACCCCTAAGGCAGGAAGTGCCGGTTTTTTATTAAAAAGGTTTGAAAACAGACTGTGGTATTTGCACCCTGTTAATTGGAGCAGAAGGCACGAAGACTCCTGCGGGAGGACGGGGCTGGGGAGACCCCACAGGCGCTTAAGCGCCGAGGAGGCTCCCCGGGACCGCCCTAAGGTGCGCGAAGTGCCTGGAGTGGAAATCAACAGGCACATTTATTCATAGCCAATGAGTAACATTTCTTTTTTATTTTTTATTAAAAGATGTTATTCTAATCTTTAAGGGCTAGTTTTACATATTATTTTTTCGACAATGAAAGTGGTGAAGGCTTTGGATGAACAAAATGTTGAACAAGAACATCTTGAACAAGAACAAGTAACAGATAAAAAATCTGGATATGTGCACATTAAGAAATTTCATTTTATATTGATATTGTTTTTCCTCGTATTACTATCTACAGGAATCACTACATTTGC
>JAPSKD010000065.1 GCA_031177865.1 Bacillus sp. (in: firmicutes)
CATTTACATGTACAATTGGAATCTCAAATCCTTTTGCCAGATCACTCGAGTATCTCGTTGAACGAGAATCGTGGCTATCTGTCGTAAAGCCAACCATATTGTTTGCAATGATATGGATGGTTCCACCCGTTCGGTATCCTTTTAATCCGCCCAAATTTAAAGTCTCGGCAACAATGCCTTGGCCAGGAAAAGCTGCATCGCCATGAACCAAAATCGCAAATGCTTTTTTAACATCCTGCTCCGGGTACCCTGCTTTCTGTCTTTCCTCTTGAGCAGCTCTTGCAAACCCTTCGACAACGGGATCAACAAACTCAAGATGACTTGGATTATTTGCTAAGGTAACACGTGTACGAAAGGCATTAGGACCTTCGACGAAACGATTGCGGCCTAAGTGGTATTTCACATCACCTGTCCAGCCCTCACTAATGTCAACTAAATCTTCTGACGGACCTTGTTGTTTCGCGTAAGAGTGCTGAAACTCAGAGAAAATCTTGCTGTATGGTTTGTTTAATACATGTGCAAGAACACTTAAGCGGCCGCGATGTGCCATGCCGATCAATACATTGCGTACTCCCTCACCGACACCTTCTCGCACCGCTTCATCCAGCATGGGCACAAGCATGTCAACGCCTTCAATGGAGAATCTCTTCTGGCCGACAAAGGTTTTATGCAAGAATTGCTCAAATCCTTCAACCTCTGTCAAACTCTTTAATAGCTTCATTTGCTCTTCTTTTAATAAAGATGGCTGCAGTGAACCCCTCTCTACCATTTGAGTTAACCATTCCACTTCTTCCATATCATGAACGTGGTTAAATTCGAAGGCTAGTGTAGAGGTATAAATATTCATTAGATGGTTCATTGCATCCCATGCGTTTTGAATGCCTTCCGGCGCTTCCTCCCAAACCAATCTAGCTGGAATCGCTTTCAAATCGTGCTCACTAACTCCATGTTTTTCAGTGTTAAAAAACTCATGATTGTTTTGATTTTCTTCTAACGGATTTAATTTTGACACTAAATGTCCGTGAGAACGGATGTTTTCGAGCAGTTTTACCACTTTCATTACTTTTTCAATATTTGCCAGATTAGAAGGATAAATCGTTTCATGTTCGGTTGTTTCCTTCTTATAACCTGACTCAAATGACAATGGTGAGCCCCATTCAAGAAAAAGCTCTTTTAATTCAGGATCAATAGTTTCTGCACCGTTCAAGTACCGTTCATATTGTTCTATTACATAGCCAAGGTTAGGACCATTAAATCTTCCCCATGGATTTGGTTGGTTCTCCACTCCCATTACAATACCCCCAAGGTTGAGTTTCTTTTATGTTAAGATTGGATAATTTAATAAAGTATTTAACGATTGCTTCAATATTAGGATAATGTAATAATTGAAATAAAGAAAATGATAAAAAGTTATATTTATTGATAAAAAAAAATTATATCAGGCAGATGGGTGAACAATGGATTATCGTGATTGGGAAATACTGAAGGTGCTTTATCATCAAAAAAATCTAACTAAAACTGCTCGACTATTATTTCTGACTCAACCCGCATTAACGAATCGATTAAAGCATATGCAGGAAGAGCTAGGTGTTAAAATCATAACCCGTGAAAGCCGGGGGGTGCACTTCACCCCTCATGGAGAGTATCTAGTCCATTGTGCTGAGGAGGCCCTTGCACATTATCAAAGGGTAAAAGAAACTGTCAAAAATATGAGTAATAACGAAAGCAATGAAGTGGCCGGTACGTTGAAATTGGGGGTATCCAATTTTTTTGCGAATTATGAACTTCCTTATATTTTGAAACTATTCAAACAGCAATATCCCCATGTGGAATTCAAGGTGGTTACAGGCTGGAGCAGGGACGTAACTCAACTAATACATAATAAAGATGTCCATATTAGTTTTGTTCGAGGAGATTATGGTTGGCGAGGTTTATCGAAACATCAAATATTTGAGGAAACCATCTGTATTGCTTCAAAAGATAAGATTGATATGACGGACCTTCCTCGTCTTCCTAGGATTGATTATAGAGGGGATTATTTATTAAAATCAGTCATTGATCACTGGTGGGCAGAAAATTATGCTGAAGCGCCCTTTATCAGTATAGAAGTCGACCAAGTTGACACGTGTAAAGAAATGGTCATAAATGGTTTAGGCTATGGCATCCTGTCCAGCAGGGTAGTTACTGGAATTGAAGACTTATACAAAATCAATCTATTAGATCTAGAAGGAACTCCTATTTTGCGAAGAACGTGGATGTATTATCATAAAGAGTCTTTGGAATGGAATGTGGTTAAGGCATTCGTACATTTCATCGAAAATTTTGATTGGAAAGAAAATGGATAGAACCCATATGCAAAGATTCAGACCAAATGGGTCTGAATCTTTTTCATTTTTAAAAGTTTTTCTACTAATCTTCAACTACAATTTCCTTATAGCATTTGCTATTTCAATACATAGGTCTTCTGCAGGGGAACATGTCCTAACTTGTCAATAAATGCATGTGTCATACCCTTATAACGAATACATGTGGTATCGCCCCCGGCCTCATGTAACGGTTTTGCAGATAACCCTTCGTATTCCTTTGCAATTTCTTCATAGCCAATAACCCTTGCAGCCTTAGCTACCAGCATGGAGGAATAGCAATAATAAGCTGATGACATGAATGCTTTTTCTGTGCCACCCATTGGAGGACTGCCAATAATCCCAAATTTCGGGTCATCTCCAAACGTCTATTCAGAAAGTTTAAAGAGCTGTATAATGATACCCCTATAGTATAGGGAGAAAAATACAATTTTAAGAACTAACTATTGAACATAAGAGTTTTTAGGCTACGAAAAACAAATGGCACCCGTATACTGATGTGCCATTTGTTTATAAAAAACGCCGCATTATTTAATCTCTGCTCCAAAACAAACAGATTTATTTTGCATACTCATTGTTAATCTTTCTCTTAAACTTTGTACCCATTGGGGTTCATGATCCCACTTTTCTTTCATAGATAATAATATTCGAACATATCCATATAAATTAGCAAAGCGTCTACACGCTGGTATTAATGACATCATATCATCTGAGATATCATATTCAGAACGATATCCGTCCATAAAACATTGTTTTTTTAGGGGGAACGTTTCAGGTGATATTGAATCTTTTAAACTATCAAGTGCCTGCTCAATATCCATCACATACCAGTGGTACATTGAATCGTCAAAATCAATAATGTTACAAGATTGGAGCTCTTCATCATAGAAAACATTATCCAGTTCAAAATCATAATGAATCAATCCAAAATTGCTTTTCGTGATAGGAATTGAGTCAAAATAATTTTTTAATAGTTGGATTTCCTCTAATGCAGATGTTTCAAGAGGAGAATCTATTAGAACAGTATACATCCAATCTAACACGTCACTATATGACCATCGTTCGAATGTCTTAGGTTTATATTCACTTGATAATTGGTGAAGTTTACCTAATGCTTTCCCATAATTAAATATGATGGTATTGCTTAAATCTGTATCGCCAAGCTGTACACCTGATACCCGCTTAAATACTGAAGCATAGTAATCGCCCCAGGGAGTTTGTTTTTCTACAAGTTCCTCTTCATTCTTAGATGAAACCGTCTCTAAAACCCCATATTGTTTGGAACGTAAATAAGATATAAATTCAAGTTCTGCTAATATATTTTCTCTTTGTTTCTCTTTGTTGGGTGAAAATCTTAAAAGTTGTGTCCTGCCCTGGGCTCTAAATGGGTAAACAGCGTTTGAAGATATTCTATAATACTTAAACAATTCAAGTGATTCTTTATCAAATTCCCAATTTTTCAATAACATTTCTGCTAAGTCGACGTTATTAAAGAGATATTTTAATTTCAACATATACTACAACTCCTCGTTATCTTTTGATATTTTAGGTGTTAGACATTTTCTGTGACAAGCAAAAAAAGCCACAGGGATATAACGATAACCCTGTGGCTTCACATTCCTTTTTATAAGAAATGCCAATTCTCTTGTTTGCCATCTCTTATTACAGACAAGTTTTAAATTCTACAATCCGTATGAGTGAGAGGCAAGACACTTAAATTCCAAGGTTATTTTGATTAAATTAGGCATAGAGCACTCTCACTCCCTTCAATAATATTAAGAATATGATAACACTTCCAAATAATGGCGTCAATGTTATTTTTCCCCTCTACAACAAAACATCCCCGTTATTCTAAAAAGGCTTCTTGTTTAGAAACCCGAATCATTTCACTAGGGAAATATTTAGTAAAATACTTTTCTACCATGACATGTATATCTTTTCGATACCACTTCGATAGATCATGTTCCTTAAATAACATGGGCATTCCTAACCTCTCGGAACGTTTCCCCTCCGCACCATCCCCAATGGTTAATGTATCAATCCAAATATGATCGACGATTCCGTCCAATACCATTGGAAAATCCGGAGTAAATGGCAATACTGGTGAGATCGAAGCTTGTGTGGTTATTCCTGCGTCATGGATTTCTTTTAAAGCCTTTAAGCGTAATTCAATTCCAGGTGCATAAGGAGCAAAAATTTGCTTTATGTCTTCCCTGTCTGTTTCAACTGTAATCGATACAAGGACTTTACATTTTTCCTTCAATACTACTAACAAATCAATATCTTTTGTGATGAGTGGGGATCGCGTTTGAATCCAAAGAAAATCAGGTGGATTTTCAATCATTACTTCTAATATCCCTCGGACAAGGTTTACTTTCCGTTCAATGGGTTGGTAAGGATCAGTTGCAGAAGACATAAAAATATTTACAGGTTTGTTTTTCTTACGAATTTTCATGATTTCATTTCGGTAATTTTCAGCTGCGTTTGTTTTTATGTCTAACCATTCTCCCCAAGGGATTTCTTTGAATCTTTGAATCGGCATTTCTCTTACATAGCAGTACCTGCAAGAAAATGCACAACCACTATAGGGATTTAATGAATGTGTAAATCCAACATCTAAATAACCCTTCGCTTCAGTTAGGATTTTCTTAGCAAATATTTCTTTTACTATAATCCCCATTGCAGGTCTCCTCTCTTAGCTTATCTATTATATATAATAAATTAAAAAACCCTTCTATAAAAAGAGAGGGTTTTGGGTTCATATTGATGCCATGAACAACGTAAATTTTCCAACGCTTAATTTACTATTGTTACTTTAATGTTTCTCTCCTCTAGATGTTTTTTTGTTTGTTCGTCAGTATTTGAGTCGGTAATAATGCAGTCAATCTTTGTTATAGGGGCAATTTGTGAAAAAGCTCGTGTCCCAAACTTACTTGAATCAACCATTAAGATTGTTTCATCCGCAATCTCCATCATTTGCTTCTTCAACAGTGCTTGTAATTCATTAAAATCACTTAGTCCTTTTTCAAGGTGCACTCCTTTGCAAGAGATAAATGCTTTATTCACGTGGTACATTCCGAGCGACCTTTCAGCAAGAGGACCGACATACGAAAGAGATTGTGACAATAAGGTACCACCGGTGGAAATCACTTTGATTTGTTCTTTTTTGCTCAGTTCAATCGCTACTTTAATGGAGTTCGTTAGTACCGTTAGTGGCATGTCCTCTAATTCCTTTGCCACATACCATGCGGTTGTACTTGCGTCCAAGACAATTTGATCCCCAGGCTCAATAGAACGTACTGCTTCTGCTGCAATCGCTTTCTTCTCAGCAGCGTTAGTAATTTCCCTTTCTATATATGAAGTTTCACCTTGGTCCTTTTCAATACTTACTGCCCCACCATGACTTCTCATTAATAGATTCTCTTTTTCAAGCTTTTCAAGATCCCTGCGAATCGTTTCTTCTGTAACAGAAAAAATTTTGCTCAGTTCTGTAACCCTTACACTTAGCCGTTCATTCACTAAATCCACAATTTTTCTTTGTCTTTCCGCTACCAGCATTTCCTACACCCTTCCGCGCAATTTTTATTTATATTGTTTTATCCTTTATTTATGTTTGTTTTCAATTATTACTATAACATAATGTTTGGAAAACAAAAATAGTTATTAAAATTTAGGCTATGTTTAAACTTGCCTGTTGATTTCCGCTCCAGGCACTTCGCGTACCTTAGGGCGGTCCGGGGAGCCTCCTCGGCGCTTAAGCGCCTGCGGGGTCTCCCCAGCTCCGTCCTCCCACAGGACATTGATTTTCATCCTCGAATCCACCCACGCACGAAGAAAATGCGATAGCATTTTCGAGGAGTCTTCGTGCCTTCCGCTCCAATCAACAGGGTGCAAAATCAACAATTAGCTTTATATAGCCAAAATTAAAAGCATATTATGGTTACATTCTGCAAATTATAAAATTGTTGGAAGTTAAATGAAAGGAGTTTATTTATGCAAAATAATCAACCACCGATTCCGAACCCACCGAGGGCTATTACAACGAAAGATATTCTTTACATAAAGGATGCCTTATCATGGGAGCTTTTAGCATTTAAGAAATTTAATTTTATGGCGAATCAGCTGCAAAACCCGCAATTAAAGGAAGCACTTAATAAGGCTGGTCGAATGCACGAAAATCATTATCAACGATTACTTACTCACCTTCAGGTGGATAACAATACTGCATTAGCCAATCTTCCTAATACACAGCAGATGCAGCAGCAGTAACTATCATTAATGAATGGAGGAAGAGTAATGTCAAATCAGCAGAGTCAAAACAGCAACAAAATTGCGAACCCGCAGACAGGAGAATTGCCTAAAGTAAAAACTCCCGACATGAATGATCGCGATTTTCTTAATGATGCACTTAGTACTTGTAAATATTTAACCGACAGCCTCAACATCGCGGTAAGGGAAGCAAGTCATGAACAGCTATTTACTGATGTCTTGCAAATTCTGACTGAAACACATCAAAGCTGCCGAGAACTTTATAACCTCATGTTCCAGCATGGATGGTACAAATTAGAGGCGGAAGAACAGCAAAAATTAGATCAAGCTTTTAAACAATTCAATAACTATTCATCGCAATTTCCATATTAACTTTATCTTTGGGGGTCAATCGATTTTGAAAAAGGACGGAAGAATTAAAGTAACAAAGCTTATGAAATCTAATAAAACAAATAGGTCAGCAAATAACCTTCAATCATTGGGAAATGACAATATAAAAGATTATGATAGGGCTTGGGAAGATGACCGTCTCTAAAAAATAGGCTTTATTAAATTTGTCTTTTGATTTGTGCTTCAGGCACTTCGCTTTCCACGTAACTCAACAGAGTGTCAATAACGACATGTAGCTTTAAAATAGTCCAAAAATAAAAAACAGACCCTATGGTGAACTGCCCCACTTGTTAGAATACATTCTGACATTATGGGTTCAGTGCAATAAGGTCTGCTTTTTTACATTATTACATTAGCACTTTAATAAGACCTGTTTTTCATAATTTTCAAGCTTATTTAACTCTTCAATAATGGCTCTCATTTTATCACTTGTAAGGTTAGTCTCCTGCAATTCAACCAATTCTTTCAAACTTCTTGATTTTGTTAAAAAAATGCGAGGTGGTTTGGTTATTCCTGGGGAAACCCTTTCTAAAATGGTAGCTGCCTCTGGTAATTTTACAGCTGTTTCATGATAATCGCCTTTTGATAGAGCTAAGCAGATAGTCTAGGAAATCTATAAGTTTGGTTTCCTCAGTAAACACTGGTCTTAACCCACGTGCGTTTCGATATTTAAAGTGATAGAATCCAGAACCAACTGTGAGCCGAACACCCTCTGCTGTTTCCAGGTAAGAATGAATGTCACTAGAATCGAATCTTTTTTCCACCTCCGGTAACATCTTAAAAAAAGTGTGCATTTGGTAAAAGGATTTCTGCAGTGGTATTCGAATGAATCTCTACTTCGATTTCAATTTCTTCGTGTGTTAGACGCCATGAAGATCGAATTTTTCCGTACATGGAATTATAGACCGCTTTTGCATGGGTCAGTTCAATACCTGCAAATTTTGGTTCTATACGAATCTTTTTATACAGTGCTTACAAAGTTCTTTGGATATTTATGTTAAAATAGTATTAGAAACTTCGAAAAGGTTATAAATGGTTTCTCTTAAACTAACGGCTTTAGTTGAAGAAGAAATGGTATAATTCTCCTTGAAAATATAATAACTTTCTATTTTAATTAGTATATTTTTTAATAATTATCATAAAGGAATGACATATATGAAATTAATTAAACGATTTATTTTAAACCGTCCTGCTGAAAAGCGACTTGCATATTTTTATGGTATGGTTGCAACGGATGAACAGGTGTGGTTACTACGGGACGAAAATGGCGACTTATTACTATTAGAAGATGATGATGGAGACTATCCCTTTTTACTCCCTGTTTGGCCAAGTCGAAGCTTTGCTGAAATGGAGGCTGCCAATATAGATGAGTCATACGAAGCTTTCAACGTACCACTTTCGAATTTTCTAGACGATTTACTAGTTGATATTGAAAATGACGGTGGTGCTACAGCGATTTTCCCAAATAAAAACGATACAACCATCCAAAAACGTGATGAAATAAAGGAAATGATTCGTAATTTATAGCAAGTAAGATGCTCCCTCACATTGAATTTATTTAATTGTTATGATTTATAAATTAAATAAAAACGCAATTAAACTAGTAAACGAGAAGCCTATCGTAAGTAGGTTCAATTCTTTAGTAGAGATTTTGAATTTTTATTTCAAAAATTAATGAACGCTAGTTATAAATCTCGTTTATGGGGAGCGGCATTTGTTTTGATGGGTGGTTGGTTGTTCTGACGATGCTTTTGATTATTTTCGTGGATTGCTGATTGGACAGGGAGAAGAAATATTTAGCAAGGTAATGAAAGACCCTGAATTTTTAGCAGAATACATAAATGAAGATAACCTTGATGATGAAGGGTTCCCGCAAAATGAAGAATTGCTTTCGGTTGGATTAGATGCCTATACCCTGATAAAGACAGGTGATTTTGAATGGGATGACCATATATATGATGAGCTATTAGAAGCTCTTGACAAAAAGGGGTTACAGCCTGTAACTGACATAGAATTTGATTGGGAAGAGGATGATCTGGAAAATTTATTTCCTATTCTATGGGAAAGATTTGGAGAAGAACCACTAGGTTAAAAGACCAAAACTTAATTAAGCGTTTATCTTTAACAACAGCTATTAGAGAAAATTAGTTACTGTTCCACAATCAGGCTTGATCGCTGCGGCGGTTGTGAAGGAATGTATTTAGACTAACGGAGAGCGTTGATCCTAGAAGGGATTGACGCTACTGTTTTGCACCTCACAAGTAAACCCGTTAGTGCAGCTAAGAATCCTCCGATTAGTTGGACAATAATGATGGTAATCATTTTCTGTTCTAGCGTAGATTTTTCAATAGCTCCCATAATCATTTGACCTGCCATAACGAATGCAGGTGCGGCTGCACCAATTAAACCTGCAACTCGGCCATACTTTTCTGGTTCTACTTGTTCAGGGACAATCGCATAGCATGAAAGTGAAACCATACCGTAAAAGAAAAATTTAGCCGCTGACTCCGCATGTTTTCTTCGATTGGGTTGAATGATAAATCGAAAATTTCATCGAATAAATAAACGGGCTGCCCATTTACTATATCTATTGGTTTGGCATCATGGGCTTGCTTTATTTCATTCCAGTCAGGTGTTTTCCATTGTGTTATTATTTAGCAGTAAAGACCGCAACTCATCACTATTCATCTGAAAATCACCTACCCTTGTGTCAAATGTTATTTTTACTCTAAAATAAATCAAATAAAAAAGATAGTAAGAAAATATTTCCTACTATCTTTTTCTATTGTTTTGTTTTCTTTTATTATCGCTTGAATAGAACCTCTTGCTCATAAGCCTTTACTTCTTCTAACCAAGATTCTCTTACTGGAACGCCCATTTTTTCACAGTAGTAATCCCAAACTGCACCGAATGGATAGGTTTTGAATTCTTCCATTAATGCTAATCTTTCTGTAAAGTTGCCTTCTTCTTGTAGCTGTTTTAAATACTCATTTGGTACTAACATCGCATAAAGCAGTGCTTTGATCATGTTGCGTGTACCAATTGTCCAAGCAGCAACACGGTTAATACTTGCATCAAAGAAATCTAGTCCGATGATCACGCGATCTAAGGCATCGTTACGAACAATCTCTAACGCAATTTCTCTTAATTCATCATCTAGAATAACAACATGGTCACTGTCCCAGCGAACCGGTCTAGAAACGTGCAACGCAAGTTTTTCGCTAAATAAAAGTATAGAAGAGATCTTGTTTGATACTGTTTCTGTTGGATGGTAGTGACCAGTATCTAGTAAGCACAATTTATCGTTTTTCATGGCATAGTTCAGATAAAATTCGTGTGAACCAACAACATAAGATTCAGAACCGATACCAAACACTTTACTTTCAACAGCGTCAAGGTTATATCTTTCATCCGTCTCAACGGCAAAGATTTTATCCAATGATTCTTTCAATCTTTTTCTTGGAGTTAGACGATCACTTGGGATATCTTTATAGCCATCGGGGATCCAAATGTTTGTTAAAGCAGGTGAACCAAGCTCTCTTCCGAAATATTCACCGATTTTGCGGCTGCCAATACAGTGATTAATCCAGAATTCACGAATTTCTTCGTTTGGATGAGAAAGGGTTAAACCATCATCCGCTTTTGGATGTGAGAATAATGTTGGATTATAATCCAAGCCTAGTCCATTTTCCTTTGCCCACTTTACCCAGTTTTCAAAATGCTTCGGTTCAAGCTGATCTCTTTCAACTACTTCACCATTTGTTTCAGCGTAAATGGCATGTAAATTAACTCTGTGCTTACCAGGGATTAAGGATAGAGCCTTCTCTAAATCACTTCTTAATTCTTCAGCAGTATTGGCTTTACCAGGATAATTCCCTGTTACATCAATACCACCTGATAATTCGTTTTGGTTTACTTCAAATCCAGCAACATCATCGCCCTGCCAGCAATGAATCGAAATCGGTACGTTTTTTAGCTTTTCTACTACTTCTTCAACATCTACTCCCCATTTAGCATATGCTTGTTTCGCAAGTTCAAAGTTTTCTTTAATAGACATGTTTATTCTTCCTTCCATTAATTAGCTGATTACCTGCTGAGCTGGTTGATATTTTTTTACTTCAAATGAATCTTTAATTATCGAACGTGCTTCTTTAATATCATTGATTTCTCCAAGAGCCATTAATTGAGCTGCTATGTTACCAATCGCCGTTGCTTCAACTGGACCTGCATAGACTTCTTTATTGGTGACATCAGCAATTAGCTGGTTAAGCATTTCATTTTGACAGCCGCCGCCAATAACATTTATTTTGGTAAACTTCTTTTCGAAGATTTCTTCAATTTCTGCAACAGCTTCTTGGTAGCTTACTGCTAAACTATCAAACACACATTTTGCCACTTCACCAGGAGTACTTGGAACCGGCTGCTGTGTTTCAATACAATAGTTCATGATTGCTTCAATCATATTATCCGGCTTTAGGAAACGGTCGTCGTTCACATTTACCATCGCCTTATAATCGCCTGCTTCCCTTGCTAAATCCACAAGCTGGCCAAATGAATATTCATCATTGTAGTTTCGCTTCACTTCTTGAATCATCCAAAGACCCATGATATTTTTCAAGAAGCGGTATTGGTAATCGATTCCGCCTTCATTGGTAAAATTATAGTCCAATGCCTTGGTTACGCAGATCGGAAAATAGTTTTCCACTCCAATGAGTGACCATGTTCCAGAACTGATATAAATGGATTCATCTTCTTCTGGTACGGCAATAACCGCTGAACCAGTATCATGTGTTGCTGGAAGAATCACTTGAAGGTCAAAACCAAGCTCTGAAACTAGTTCGTTTGAAAGTGTTCCAAGAATTGTTTTTGGAGTTTTGATTTCTTGAAACATTTCTTTATTAATCCCCAGCACCTCTAATAACGGCCCATCCCAGTGTTTCGTGAAGGCATTTACCAGCTGTGTAGACGTTGCATTGGTGTATTCATTTGCTTTTTTACCTGTTAGCAAATAATTGAAATAATCGGGAATCATCAAGAATGATTTTGCCTTTTCCAATATTTCTGGATGGTTCTTTTTTATAGAATAAAGTTGATAAATGGTATTAAACTTTTGGAATTGGATACCCGTTTCGAGGTAAAGTCTTTCTTTTGAGAAAAGCTCAAATACCTCTTCCATCATCCCATCCGTCCGAGGATCACGATAGGAAACAGCATCGGTTAATGGCTCATCATTTTCATCCAACAACAAAAAGTCGACCGCCCATGTATCAATTCCAATACTGTCTGGCTTAATGCCCTGTTCCTTGCACTTTTTTAGTCCATTTTTGATTTCTTGAAAAAGTTTATCGGCTTCCCAGCAAAAAGAATCCCCTTTTTTCACGATTTTGTTTTCAAAGCGATGAATTTCTTCTAGTTTCAATAGACCATCTTCAAGATAGCCCAATATAAGTCTTCCACTTGATGCACCGATGTCGACGGCTATACTGTATTTTGGCATTAACATCACCTTTCCATTGGAAACGCTTACTAATATCTCTATCTTACTAGAAAAATATAATTTTCCTATAACGTGATTCGACTAATTTATTGTCCTTATTTGCATTAAGGAAAAAGCTGTGATAAATATGCCTGTTGCTTTCCTCTCCTGGCACTTCGCTTTCCGCGGGCGTTCCGGGGAGCCTCCTCGACGCTAAAGCGCCTGCGGGGTCTCCCCTGACCCGTACTCCCGCAGGAGTCTTCGTGCCTTCCGCTCCAATCAACAGGGTGCAAATCAACATTTTGTCTTAACACAGCCTAAAAATAAAAACTTCTACATACAGACAAAAGGAGACCCTTCCAAGTTGAAAGGATCTCCTTTTTTTATTCTATTCAGAAACTAATGTGAAAAATTTATTGATATTCTTCAAATTTTTCGTTGTACTTGGGACACACAATACCTTGTTTTCATCTAATCCTAGTGGGGAGAGAAGTTTAATATCGGAGGTGCTTAACCCGTAAACTTTTTCATCTGATGTTATCAGTTTATCGATTCCCTGAAAATCATTTAATGCTAGTAACGATGATGGCTGTGAGGATATTTCCTCGAATAAATCTTTCTCAACTATCATTATATCAATTGCTCCTAGCGTAATCTCTGCTGACATTTTTTGTATCCCCGCTCGCGAAGCCTGGTCCATGCTGGATTTATTATAGGTTAAATGTTGGATAGAAACTTCTTCATCCGCTTTGTCTTGTACAAGCTTGTTGGTTAATTGTTCTTGTAATTCAACCACACCTTCTGTATTTACCCCTTGTCCAATAATGGTCATATTTAGGACAACTTCTTTTTTCTCACCGATACTACTAATAAAAGAGATTAATAGGATGATGGCAGCAATCGTCCCAATGATATGAAACTTGTAATAGTCCCAGATATAAGCCATTCTTTCTTTTGGACTCATGGGTGCAAGGATTGCTTTGATGTTTTGCTTCAATTGTTGTGACTCCCTTCCATGACTTTATTAACCCTATCGAATAATGTTTAATATGATTTTAGTATAAAAAAATTTATATTACTACTACCAATAAAGTGAATGGTCGATTTTTTCAGAATTTCGTCAATTCCCTTTACAAATCCTATTCTTTTTAAACGTAAAAAACGCCTGAATGCAGTTCAGGCGCATAACTAAATTCCTATTAATCGTTCTGTCTAAAAAGCTCGTAAACCTCTGTATCTAGTTTTTTAGCTAATTCTAGATTGTAGGTTTTTTCATATTCTGGTTCTACCGTAACTTTGCCGCCATAAAACATAACATTCTCTACAGCTTCAACCTCAATGGTTACTACACATAGTTTCATTGTCCGTTCAAATATTTGTGAGACCGTTACGGTACCACGTACTTCATAGCAGCTCCCCGCTCCAATTATCCCTACGAGAACATTTGGATTGCTGCGAATGTTCTCGATGCTCGATGCTTTATGCCCTAGGGCTACCTTTATTTGAGTACCGTTAGGTTCGGCATACACCCACGATACAACACTTAATTGCGGTAATTTTGTTTTAGCGTCTAAGGTGACCAACGACACCATTTTTTCTCCTTGTAAAGAAGAGACTAATTCTGCACTTAAACAATCTAACGTTTTTGTCAATGTCCGTCATCCTCTCTTAATAGACTACCTTTACTGGTAGACTAAGCTCCAGCTTCCCGAAGATTTCACCTACCCAATCAAAATTGAAGGCAGTATGCTGTGCCCCGGCATGGATATCGCGCCAGAACTGTTGAAGCGGATGGCTCTCTGCAGAAGCTGCCGCGCCGCTCGATGTGTAGATCGTTTCCATTATTTCTGAACACATTTCGGCACAATAGGCATAATTACAGCGGAGGCGTACCCGTTCCGGATAATCTAACACGGTGCCAGATTCCACAAGTTCTAATGATTTATGAAGAAGAGCATCTGCAGCTTCAATTTTTGCTGCCACCTTAGCGAGCCGAATTTGTTTGTGAGTTAAATTGGCCACCTGCTCCCCACTTCTAGTTTTATTTTTACCAATCACACTATCACGCCAGATGGTATAGGCACCTTTAGTCGCTCCTAGAATAACGGACAATAAAGTAACAGGCATAACCGCAGATAATTGGATACGATAAAGCGGTGCTGTATTGAGGTCCATTCCTGGAGATTGACCGGTAAGATTCCATGGTTCTAACTCCATGGTTCGGTATTCTGGTACAAATACGTCAGTTAACTCTAATAGATTACTGCCTGTTCCTCTCATCCCAATCACACGCCAAATATCAATTACGTTTAGGTCGCTTTTGGGAACTAGAAAATATAATGCCCTTTTTCCATCTTCTGGTGGCGCTTCCGCACTAATCATTACCCAGTCACAGTGGTTGATACCGGAGGAAAAGCCCCATTTTCCTGTTAAACGATACCCTCCATCCACACGTTTAATTTGGGAATCAGGACTTGGATTAATAGATGTAGCCAGACATGCATCCGGGTTTTCTTTCCATACATCTTCCTGTGCTTTATTTGGGAAAAATGCCAGCATCCAGCTGTGTAACAATAACAGAGAATAACACCAGCCTGCAGAGGCATCTCCTTTAGAGACTTCAATGGCTGTATCCGCTAATGTTTTCCAATTGAGTTCATGGCCGCCCCACCGTTTCGGCACCATCATCCTTACTAAACCTGATTCAATGAATTCCTGTATGTTCTCTAGCGGTTGATGGCGAAGTAATTCTCCTTCTCGTGACCGCGAGCGTATTGAAGGAACCAAATTTTTTGCACGTTCCATTGCTTCTTCATAGGACAACCTGTTTAACGTTCGATTCATGTTCCCATCCCCCTGTTATTCATCTATTTGCTTATATCGGGCGTTCCATAAGTGTGAAATGTAGATGGCAGCGGAGTGCCCCATGCTAACCCTCTTTTACGTTCTTCAGGTGTCCAAGTCACGGTTTCCCAATCAGGTGAAAAAATTAAAAACCCACCAGCGCATACCTCAATCCGATTGCCTCCAGGCTCATATACGTATACAAACATGGTTTGACCCGCAACATGTTTATTAGGCGGAGCTTCAATGAATATCCCATTATCTAAGAATACATCTGCTGCCCGCAGTACCATTTCTGGACTCTCCACTTTGAATGCAGCATGATGAAAACGTCCTTTCCTGCCGGATTTATCTAGTGAGATGGCGAGGTCATATGATTTATTTGTAACATGAAGCCAGGCTGTCGTTTGTTTCCCATCATCTGTTATGGCCTGTTCACTAAGCTTGAAACCGAGTTGATTTCGAAAGAAAAGGCTATCTTCGTCTACATCGGAGCTAAACAAATTGATATGATCTAGCTGTGTAACCGATGCACCTATAGCAGCGTATTTCGCCGGCATATTTTTCAATCCAGGCTTTAAGTGATAAGGTGCTATATATTTTTCCGCTTCATAATAGATTTCAAGATTGTGTCCATCTGCATCTGTGAATAGATAGGAGCGACCATGTCCGTAATCCCCATCTGTCCATCCCAATCCGAATCCACTTTTCTCAATATCTAAGGCACGTTGTTCGAGTGCATAAGGAGAAAAGGTTCTCATCGCGACGTGACCTAAACCAGCTTGCTTCGCTTCCGTTAGCTTCAAGCTGTATAAAAGCTGGTCGCCCCAGCCTCGGAGGAAAACGGATGGCCCCTCGCTATGAACTACTTCCATCCCTAATAATTCACGGAAAAAGCTTAGACTTTCGTTTGGCTTTGGCGTAAGCAATTCGATATGAGCCAAGTGGGCAATATCCCTTATCGGTTCGTGATTCATGATTGGCTCACCTCTTTAATTGTCGTTTCAATCGCTCCGATACCCGAAATTTCAACCCTTACGACATCTCCATCATGAAGGAATTTATTCTGAGCTTCTCCGACCCCGCCTGGTGTTCCAGTACAAACAATATCACCAGGTTCAAGCGTTAAGATCCCGGATAAGAATTCAATGAGGTGATTGACATTGAACAACAACTGTTCAGTATTTGAATGCTGTCTCACTTCACCATTAACACTTAAAGAAATATCGAGTGAGTGCGGATTAGGGATTTCATCCTTTGTTACTAAAACAGGGCCAAGTGGGAGACTTTTATCCAATGTTTTACCTTGGAGCCATTGAATCGTTCTTTTTTGCATATCACGGGCTGTTATATCATTGGCAGCCGTGTAACCATAGACATAGTCCAGTGCGTCATCGTAAGCAATGTCCTTTCCTGATTTTCCAATGACAAACGCGAATTCAGCCTCGTAATCTAGCTTTTTCGTTAAATTCGAATTGAGTGGAAAGACATCATTAGGACCTGCAATCGCTGTTGCGAATTTGGCAAAAATAACAGGATGTTGTGGGAAATCGCGTTTCATTTCAATAATATGATTCTTGTAGTTTAACCCCACGCAAATGATCTTGTTCGGCTTTAACACTGGCGCTCCGACTTGTACATTTTCATGCTGATAAACAGCTGATGAACATTGTTTATTTTCTAAAGTATAGGATATTGCTTCCTTAGCTGTTTGAAGTGCAAGATCACCATTTGCGATAAATTCTGTTGGATCGTACGGTAATAAAGCGTTTGCAATCTCTTCCGCTCTCTCCTGTCCTTGTTCCTTTAAAAGTTCAATATAAGCTTGCTGTGGATCAACAATCGTATTGTCATCTACTAAAACTCCTAGACGTAATGGTTTCTCATTCGTTGAATATGTCAGTAATTTCAAGTGAACTCCTCCTAGCGTTTTTCTATCTATAAATTCATGATAAAGGACGGCGAAACTTTTTTGAAATACACAGATTGTATTTGAGAAATCGTGATTTCTGATAATTAAAGACTTATTGCAAAAAAAATAACCCCGCTTTTATTTGCGGAGTTTTGGTTCTTTTTCAGATCATAGTCTTTGGTTACCATTAAGATAGCAATCTCCCTTTAACGGTAACTAAAACTACTCTAAAATAAATTAGTCAGCTTCCCAAAAGATGTTTTTGGAAAAATTCTTCTACCATCTCAAATATTCTTATTTCTCGATTACGGATATATTCGGTTTCTCCATCTCCTGCTCTGCGAATGGACGCAGAATATGGCTCGTTATCGTCCAAATCATTTTTATTAAAAAACGCGTGTCCTAGACCTTCAATAAGACAGAGGGTCGCCTCATTTCCTTTTGCGAGAAGCACTTCATAAAGCAGCTCACTTTGATGTGCAGCGACGGCTGTATCACTTAATCCATGCATAAGGAGAAATGGCGGCAAACCGGTTTTAACATAAGTAATTGGATTGGCATTTCTGACCAAATGCGGGACGGATCGTATAGGTCCTCCCAATAATTGTGACTCAGGAGAATCCATGGCTTCATGTCGATGAGGTGGCTGCACCAAATCTGACTCAGGGTCAATTGATACCGCAATCTCCTTATTGTTATAAGCATCCATCTGCAAAAAATCAGTCGGGCCATATCCATCCACCACAGCTTGTACGTCGCTGGAAAAATCAGCACTGCCTAATTCTAAATCCTCAAAGTATACCTTCACCAGTGGTACCTGCCAGTGCCGCTAAATGACCTCCAGCGGATGAGCGCCATAAACCAATATGGCCGCTATCCAGCCCATACTCATTTGCAACGGAACGCAGCCAGCGAATAGCTGCCTTAACGTCATGAATCTGTGCAGGAAAAAGAGCCTCTCCGCTTAATCGATACTCGATGCTTGCCATTGCATATCCACGTTCAGCAAACCGCACGCGAAAATCAGGACCTAGTTTTCGATCGCCGATTCTCCAGCCGCCCCCATGCAGCCAAACAATTACCGGTAAGGGTTTATCTACACCCACAGGTAAATAAAGATCCAATAATAACGGTTTTCCATTTGGTGCGGCAAACTCAAGGTCTGCCATCACCTTTACGTCATACACCATTATTGATTAACCTCTTCTACTGCAGCAGGAGGGACTGGAGGTTTGCCAAGTAAAATCAAATCCAGCTCTTCAATTCGCTGAATAACCCGATCAAAACGATAGGCGGCCGGCTCACTCGGGAAAATCGGATACTCGTATGGGTCGCCAAGAATTCGGAAGAAATCTTCGAATTGCCCAGGAGTTAACACACCCAAAAACTTCGTATAATGGGCATCACAACGGAAGCGATGAGGCGTTCCCGCTGGAACATAAGCAAAATCACCCGGGTGCAAATACAATTCTTCTCCATCTACCCAAAGAGTCATTTGACCTTGCAGGCACATGAAGGTTTCATTTGTATAGTGATGTGCATGCTCACCTATTGGCAGCCCTTTTGGTCCTTCTGATACAAGCGCTAAGAAGTCACCATCCGTCGCCGCCTTCGTTGTTAAAAGTGAATGAACAGTATCCCCGCTAAGAAGATGTATTCCTTCCCCAGCCTCTAGTACATACGGTTGAACCTGGTCCGGAATGGAAGTGCCTTTGACTAATTGCGGTAACCCGCTTGTTTGTTGTCTAGTGATAAATTTTATATCAATATCTCCTGTCAATTGGGAAAGACGATCTTCTACCAATGCGCTACCCGAGACTGGGGGACGTTCAAATTTATCAAATGACTCTCCGATGATAGAGTATAATTTTGCTAGATTACCGTTCATAGTAAACGACCAAAAGCGTGTTCGATGACTCTGCAGCCAATAGGCGTGAACCGTACCTGCTGGGATGTGTACATAGTCGCCTGCTGTCAATAAATGAACTTGTCCATTTAGTTCTACTTCTAGTCTGCCGTCGAGTACAAAGATACCTTCGTGAGCTTTTTCATGAACATGTGACGGAAAATAATCTCCTTTACCGCCTGATATTTGTACGATTTCCATCTTGTCACCGGTACTTGCAGTTGTTGCCACAATGGACGCAATTTGAGTACCAAAGAGATAACGCTCGCCCTCTCCATTTCTAATAAAATACGGTTTTTTTTCATTTGGCAGTTTACCAGCGACTTGCAGGCTCATCTAACCACACTCCTTATCTCAACGACTAGTTTTAAGCGCTTTCACTTTAACGATAATACGGCTCCAACAGAAATGGAAATATAGGATTTCGATTTCTGTAATCCAGATTTCATATTAGTAGAGTAAATACTACTGGTTTTTTTATTTTAAGAAAACTTTAAGTATTTCGTCTATTGTATTATCCATATGTTAAAATAATTAAAAATATATGGCAAGTGAGGGCTTATATGGATATTCGTCAATTACGTTATTTTATTACAGTAGCAGAGTACTTAAACTTTACCAAGGCA